>NZ_NCTH01000016.1:0-106796 GCF_002105475.1 Vibrio sp. ArtGut-C1
GTACCTTTCTGTTAATTGTTCTGGCGAGAACTACATCAACAGATTACACCGCAACTTCCCTTCTCTTCCATACACCAGAAATCAGCATAGCTCGGCAAAAAGAACAAATAAGCTTAGCTGTAAACAGAAAACTCGCGATTCGTCGCGAGTTTTTTTATGCATGCTATTTTTGTTCGTGCTCTATACCCAGCATATAGAAGTTACTTGGGTATATGAGTTACTTCGATATATAAGTAAAAAGCCCCGTTTTACCTTGATGGTCTAAACGGGGCTTTAGATTTCTTCTTACTTTATATCGAGTAAGGTTTCAGTCACTACTTGATGTTTAGGAACGCAGCACCGCGTACACCGCCTGAATCACCGTGTTTTGCTTTGATGATCTTAGGACACTTAGCCACAGACAATAAGTGTTTAGAGATGCGTTTTGGCATCTCTTCATAAATCAATTCGAAGTTTGAAAGACCACCACCCAGCACAACAACATGTGGGTCAGTCGCTGTAAAGATGTTTGCAAAACAGATAGCCAGCAACTCCATAAAACGCTCAACGTGCTCGACGGCTTTCGCTTCACCTTCTGCGTGCGCTTTAATGATGTCGATCGCTTTCTTCTCTTCACCGTAGTAATGGGCATACAGAAGCTCGAAGCCTCGACCAGAAAGGTAACTGTCTAAACACCCCTTCTTGTCACAACCACACCCCAACAGAGGTGCGTTTTCGCCTAAGTGGAACCAAGCATCGATAGGTAAACGAGTATGGCCCACCTCACCTGCTACGTGGTTACGGCCAGAGAAAACTTTACCATCGTAGATAAAACCGCCACCAAAGCCAGTACCTAGGATCAAACCAAGTACGGAAGGCTCATCTTGAAGCTCTTCGTCCCATGCTTCTGATAGCGCAAAACAGTTTGCATCGTTTTCAATTTTTACGCTGCGACCGATTTTAGCTTCCAGATCAGCACGAAGTGGTTTGCCTTTTGCCGCAGGAACGTTAACTGTTAGTACAGTTGCATCATCGGCGTCTTCCATACCTGGTAGGCCAAGACCAATCGTACCTTCGCAGCCAAACTCTGCATCGTATTTGTTAACCAATTCCGCAATGGTATCAACCAGCAGCTCGTAGTTGTCTGTTGGTGTAGGTACACGTTCCGTCGCTACACGCTCAAGCTTCTCGTTAAATGCACCAAATTCAATTTTAGTGCCACCGACATCAAAGCCGTAATACATGTATTTCTCTCCTAAAAAATGCTTAAACGACTCCAAAAATGGCTGGAGTCAAAAGTATAAACTAGTGGCATTATCCATATCTGTACGCCTGCAAACCGTGACCGAATGCAGATTTATACCCTCACCGCAGCCAGTTGAACAACATGCCATCAACAAAAGTTCATTCCTTAGAGTCAGCTCTCGGTTTTCACCCACTCTTTGAAACGTTTTAAATGCGGTCGGTTGGGATCGTTTTTGACTCGGGTCTTGGTCAACATGTAGGTTTCTCTAAAGGCTTCAAACCACAACTGCAGGCATTCCGATGCTTTATTCTCACCGGCTTGTTTCAAAACTAACGTCGCGACTTCGGCGGTTGAAAGATGCTGCTCATTCTCAGAACGGCGCATGATGTATTCAGACAGAGATTCTGGCTCAATAGAAAGCACAGGCAAAGATTTAAGAAAATCAGACCGACGGAATATCTTTCGTGCCTCACGCCAGCTACCATCAATAAAGATCAGCAACCATTTTTTGTTCTGAGCCTCTTCGTTTATTAATCGCGCAGGCTCCAGATCTTCAATTAAACGAGATGGGTCATCCACATAGTCTGCAGGAAATACAATCACTGGTTGGTAGTTGTCATCCTGTAGTAGCTCCAGCATCTCCTCAGACGGTTCTGTTCGATTCCATTGATACACGTAAGTCTCTTGAATCGTATCAGCAATTAGGCGACCGGTATTACTTGGTTTAAATACTTCGTTTTCAGAAACAATCAACATACATGCAATATTAGCCTTGATGTTTGGCTGAAGATCGCACAAACAGTGTTGCTCAGAAACCTGGCAATATTGGCAACGAACCACTTTACATCCACGCGCGTTGAAAGGCTTGGTTGAGATAGATTGTCGGTACTGATATAAACGGTGGAAAGCGTGAATTCTCATGGTAAGTAATGCCAAGTAAAAAGTAGAGCGCGATTCTACTGACATTATGGTTTCGCCTCAAGATAAGCCCTTCAAAGCACCTTACTGTTTGTTGAAATAATTTCACCCTTATCTCGGTCATAGATAAAGTAATAAATAAGGAAATGACAGTGACAGAAACGACGTTTCAAGATCCCTCGTGGATAAGATTAGGCTTTTTTCTCGGCGTATTATTACTTTGTGCCCTTTGGGAAAACAAACTGCCGAGAAAAACACTTACCGCTTCACGTGGGTTTCGCTGGGTCAATAACTTATCACTGGTTGCTGTGAATAGCTTGATTGTTGCGTTAGTCATGCCTATCGCGGCCTTTCAAGCTGCAATTATCGCTCAGGAGCAACAATGGGGACTATTTAATTTGCTCTCCCTGCCCGCTTGGTTAAACGTGCTTCTAGCGGTTATTCTGCTTGATTTCGTCATTTACGTTCAGCATGTGGTCTTTCACTATGTAAAGCCACTGTGGAAGCTTCATCGAATGCACCATGCCGATCTCGACATTGATGTCACCACTGGCGCACGTTTTCATCCTATCGAAATCATCATCTCGATGGGTGTCAAAATTGCCACCGTATTTATCTTAGGCGTTTCTCCTATCGCTATCGTGGTATTCGAAATAGTGCTCAATGCCAGTGCGATGTTTAATCACAGTAATGCAAAACTGGCTTTATCAGCGGATCAGAAACTGCGAAACGTCATAGTAACGCCAGACATGCATCGCGTTCATCATTCCGTGATAGCAAAAGAAACCAACTCGAATTTCGGTTTCTTCCTTTCTGTTTGGGATCGACTTTTTGGGACATATCGAGCTCAGCCTGAGCTTGGCCATGATGATGTCGTAATTGGTATACCGGAAATTAGGAATGAAGCAGAACAACGATTAGACAAGCTGTTAACGCAACCTTTTCGCTATAACCGAAGAAGACGCAACAGTTGAAGAAAAGTTTTTGTGGATGAAGTGCGTAAACAAAGCGAATAGACTAAAACTAAACACCAACCAGTTAAACACCACTTCATCCTTACGATGCTAGCTAATGGATTCACTCTCCGTTAGTTGACGTTTTTTGTTTAACTGAGTAATACCAACAAATAAACCAGCCACACCAAGCACCGTGCACACCAAAGCATTAGTATTCATTGCTTGTTGTGCTTCTATTGAGCTGTATAGAAAAGCCAGACTGAAGAAAGTGGTACCAAAGCTTAAACCTGTCAGTACGCTGAAACCAGCGAAACTGGCCAAGTCTTTAAAGTCGTTCATAACGAATCCCTGTTTACTATCCTTAATTGAGTGATGAAAAGTGAAAGTTAACGAAATATCTGGCGTGATTGTCGATGTTTACGCGCGTTCCATAACCAGATAGATACGCCGAATGAAAAACCTAAAAAGAGTGTTTTCATTTGAAGTGCGGCATTGTTGTCCAATATTTCTAATGCATAGTGAGCGTGCGAGCTAAAAATAACATTGGTCGTCAGAATCAATAGCATAAGTACTAATCCGGAACGACGGTGCTTCACCAACAGATACACCGCTAGTAAGTCTAACAGCCCCAATGCGCTCCAATAAATATTCAACCAGCGTGGCGCAAAATCATAAGGCAAAAAACCGTTAGCAATGTTGTCATAAAGATGAACCACACCGCCAACTGTCATAAAAAGGCATAAGAGAAACACGACGAATTTATCCATTATCGTTTCCTTATCTGAATGAATGCGCAAAGCATATAGAAGTCAGTTAAACATTTGTAATCTCATAGCCATTTTTGAGATCGACAGTGCCTTTAAACACTACGTGAGGCGTGCGAAAGAAATTTATTCGCTCCTGATAGAAGCATAGTGTTAGCTTTGGCATTTCGCTCAAATCCGCTAGTTTTCCCAAGTGATAAGGTGAGAAAGGTTGTCAGGCGCGCGATGATAAAGGTATGTCACACTCTACTCTCCTTCACTATTTCAGACACAAAAACAAACTTTTTCGACGGCGGAAAGATACAATCTTCCGAGCATCTAAAGCCTCGTAGCCAGAATCCGTCGTCGAGATCCCGTAGATACAAACCACGTGGATAAGCTTTGTCATTCGAAAGCGGGGAAGACACCACAGTAAGGTACTCTCCCTTCGCCAAGTCAATTTCTTGTAAGCGGAGGTATGGCGCAACAGCTAAAGGACAAGGTGATAGATTTTGTGTCGACGCCACTTCAATCATTTCTCCAAGGGTCGCGCCAAAATAAAGTCCGAAGTCAAACGGTGTTTTTATCGTTAAAAAGATCGATTGAATGTCATCTGAGCACTCGACTTTGTCATCATCGAATAGTTGTTGGGCGAAGGCATTCAATTGAACACCTTTTTGACTCAAGTGCTTTAACAAGTTCTTCTTTGTTAAACCTCCAACTTGCAACTTCACTTACACCGCTCCTTGGTCTATCAGTTTTCGAACTTTTTCCAGTGCGTGCTGAAAAACAGTATGCGCCTGTGAGGAAATATCGCTCCCTATATCGTGCCAAAAAAACGCAAAATCATGTCCGCCATCGTCTTGCGTATGAAACGTCCATGAATCCGCTAGGTCCGCACACTCACACAAAACAAAATGCCATGCTTGATTTTGAAAGCCACTGTCCCATGAGCATAAATATCGAGCGGAGATAACGTGCGTAATCCCAGATTCTTCAGCCAGCTCCCGTTTTGCAGCCGTGATGTAACTTTCATCAAACACTTCAACAGTACCCTTGACGAACTGAATACCCGCCAACGGATGTTTAAAAAGTAGGAGCTCTTGGTTTTGCTTACGCAGAACGACGGGACAAACTTTATCGATCACAAAACCACTCCTCGTTGTTTAAGCAGAAAGCTTTGGCTTGTTCTGGATATAAAGGAATCGCATGAAGTTGCTCTACACGCACCCACTTTAAATGGTACTGATTAACATCTGATTTTCTGATTTGCTCTGGCCCAGCCCCCAGTTTCACTTTTGAGTTCCCGACATAAGAGAGAAAATAGGTTTCTAAGCGCCCTTGATTTTCGAGTTCAAAAACCTTCTCAACCCAATTGAGTTTCAATGAGGTTTCTTCCAGCGCTTCTCTTTTCGCAGTTTCAACAGGCTGCTCTCCAACTTCAACACTACCGCCGGGGAAAACCCAATAGTGTCTATCGTTTTGAAAACGCTGGATAAGCAAAAGTTCTTGCTGATGATTAACCAGTATAAGGCTGGCTCTTTGTAATAGTTGCATGATTCATTCCTTTGAATTCGGACAACATTCTAGCCATCTTGTTTTACCGACATAGCATTAACACCACGTAGTGATAACTCAGCCCTTAAGAAATGAGCAAGATGCGATATAACTCACTTTTGCGATTTGAATAGCAATGAGAAGTTGCGTAGAAGCAACAAAAAAGCAGAACCGAAGTTCTGCTTATAGAAGATAAAAACATGTCACTTAGGCAGACTGATGTAGCTCGTATTTATGCAACATCGCTTGTTGATGCCCTGCAATTTCTGCCACTTGTTCAGAGCTTTCAACCATGGATTCAAGTTGTAGCTTTGTACGCTCTCCAAGCTCGGAAATATTATTGATGGATTGAGACACATCCGCCGTCGCACGTTCTTGCTCTTCCGTGGCAACAGAGATCTGCTCAACACGCTCTTGAATGTGCTTAACCGCGAGGTTGATATCAGAGAATGTCGATTTCACTTCATTGCTGGACTGCAGCGCGTGGGCCATTTCTTCTCTTGAATCATTGACTGCTTGGCGCGAACGCTCTGCGGCAGTAATAAGCTCGCTCATCATTGCTCGGATGTTCGTTGTTTGTTGAGAAGTATCACTTGCTAGTTTGCGGACTTCATCCGCGACAACTGCAAACCCACGCCCTTGTTCACCAGCTCGAGCGGCTTCTATTGCTGCGTTGAGAGCAAGCAAGTTTGTGTTGTCAGCAATACCACTGATCATATCGACCATTTCACGAATCTGCTTAACACGTTGGTTTAGCTCTAACATAGATTGCTCATTCATATCCAAAGAGCTTTCAAGTGATTCCAAACGTTCACGGTTTTGTTCCACAACTTGAACGCCTTTTTCAGTGTGCTTGGTAGCAAGCATCGAGTCCTGTGACGAGGCATTTGTCACTGTTGCTATTTCACGAATGGAGGCTTCAAGTTGCGTAATGGTCGTGATCATGCTCGCCAACGCTTCATTTTGTGTCGTCAGCCCATCGCTCGTTTGTTCAGCTGCACTGTGGCTTACTTCAGCCGTCTGATAAAGCATTTCACAATTGCGCGTCACCGTTTGAATGGAATCGTGTGTGGAATCGATCACTTGATTCAACTTTCGTGCTACTTCTTTCAGCTCATAAGGGCCGACCTCATCTGCATTGTCACGAAAGTCATGCTCGGTAAGTGCTGAAAGACGCGTTAGTACATTCCTTAACCCTCGGTTTGTCCATGACTTAAGGCTAAACCAAGTAACCAGAATAATGAAAGATATCACGCACGCCGCAAAAACGATCATAACACTCACCGACTCAATGGTCTCATTGACCACACTCTCTTTATCCGCAATCAACTCACCAGCAGCTTGTGATATTTGATCAAGCAACCGCATGGTTTCATCCGCAAGAATCGAAGCCTGTTTAAACTCTGAACGTTGCAATTCCCCTTGTTCTAGTTTGGCGAGGATCAAACGCAGCACGCCCTTTTCACTAAAGCCTTGCTTCACCATCTCGTACGGTGCCGTTAGGCTTGCGTATTCGCTTACTTCTGGATGTAAAGACTGGAAATCTTCATAGGCGAGATTAATACCTGCAATACGGTTACGCATTTCTCGGTATTCTTTTTCGGCTTTGCTCAGCTCAGAATGCATCATCATTACTAAGAACGTGCTTTCCATTGAGCTCGCTGAGGCAATAAATCGGTTGGCGGCATCACTCGATTCAGGATTTTCGGCACTAAGAAACGAGCTAATTCGATTCATTTCCGGGCCGATAGAGCTGAGTCCATAGCGGAACCCGCCAACTCCTGCATCAATATCCATTTGAATTTTTATCACTGAAGATTGCTTCAGTAAAATGGACTGCGTGATGTTATGTAAACGCGCTAAATTTGTATCTAACTCCTCAGAGAGTTGCTCAGCAACACCAGAAGCTTCTCCAACCAAACTTTTACTTTGAGTCGCAAGTGAATCGATTTGCTCTTTTATTAGAGGCAACTCTTTTGGCTCAGTAATTTGCATACCATGGTTGAGTAGCTTAACCATCTCCAATACATTCCTGGTTAACTTTGCGTTCGCCATCGCGATTGGTAACGCTTTTTGCGACAAGTCTTCAAATTGCTCTCCTACCTGTTCCATTCCTTTGAAACTTGAGACAGAAAGGGTTATAACAAGAGCTATGATAGTTAAAAATGTTGCACTAACAGCCTGAATCAGTGAAAGTGATGTGCGTGAGCGTTTTCGCTTTGCCATAATCAATTTTTATTCTTTCTTAAGGTTGAATCGGTTTTGCAGTGATTCCGTCACATTTGTGAGACAAAACCGTGATTTGCAGCCCATACTATGGATTGGTTATGACACTAATATTTCAGTTGTGAGTCGTAGAGATGACAGGTGGTGATTTGCGTCGAGTATATTTTCCTTTGATAATCAGTGTGCTACTAAGCGCCTGCTCTTCTGGGCCTGAACCTAGCGAGCAAGTGCAAGTGACAACACCTACAAATCAGTTATTGGACAATAACCCTGACTTGTTCCAGTTTTATACAGAATGGCATGGCACACCTTATCGCTTAGGCGGCACACAAAAATCTGGTATTGATTGCTCGGCATTTGTGCAAAAAGCCTTTGTCGAGGCTTATCAGCTATCGTTACCCAGGACAACGAGACAACAATCGAAACAAGGTGTGGAATTAAATTGGACGGACGCCAAACAAGGAGATTTGGTGTTTTTTAAGACAAGACGGACGACCTATCATGTAGGGATTTACTTGGGTAACAAGCAGTTCATGCATGCGTCAACGTCTAAAGGTGTGATCATTTCAAGAATCGACAACCCATACTGGGCATCTAAGTTTTGGCAAGTAAGAAGAGTTACAATGTAACTCTTCTTACTTTTAGAATTGGAGATGACTGGTATCAAACAATATCAATCATAAGTAGCAACGGCAGTATCGAATAGGTTTTTAACCAAAGCGATGTATTCATCAAGGAACGTTATCTGTTCATTAGTCGCTTTTTTATGCCATACACCAGCCAATATCTCGCCAAGATCTTCAACAACCGCATCCGCCTCTTTTAGTAATTTGAAGCGTACGCTTGAGTGAAGCTCTGGGTTTTGCTCAAAGATCGCCATGATGTTTGAAGCCACCATATCGGTGACGACATCTTCGATGCTTTCGGATCCAGTGTCGCCAATTTCAGTCGTGAAAATATCTAGATTTAGCGACAAGTGCTCGATAAGAGCGAGATATCCATCGGTTTCTAAAACCACTGTTTTTCTCCGTTTATTGCAAGCCTTCGAAGCTGAAAGCGGAATAGTTTCAATAGTAAGACATGCCGAGAAAATTTCATTAACTTATTTCATATTAACAAACATTCACGAACCAACTGGATGTTTTTCAAACAATTGCGCTTTGCCTCACTGCGTTCGGATACAGGGTTTCTTCAAACCTTTTTGTATTTCAGTCATTTTCATGCAAACAAGTTTGGTTACGACCGTTTTCTTTTGCACGATACAACGCAGCATCGGCACTCTTTAACCATTGAGTGTGAGTTTCAAAATAAGGTTTATACTCGCAAACACCAATACTTATCGTGTAATTAATCAAAAAATCTTCCACTTTCACGATCTCTTGCTCAATTCTTTTACGTAAACGCTCCGCGAAATAGCAAGCTTGTTCTTGATTCGTATGAGGAAGCAATACCGTAAACTCTTCTCCGCCAAAACGACCGCACACATCACTGCTTCTTGCTGTCTTTCTTAATAACGAAGAAGTACGACGAATGACTTCATCTCCCGTCGGGTGACCATAGGTATCATTCACTTTTTTAAAGTGGTCGATATCAAATATTACTAATGAGCATGGTCCGTCGATAACTTTTAGGTGAGCAAACTCTTCTTTCAGCGATTGCTCCCAATAAGCACGATTAAATAAACCTGTTAAACCATCTTTGCGACTGATTTCAGACAAATGTTGATTTGTTTCTTTCAAATGAATGCGATTTCTTGCCGTTTCAGAGACATCATTCACTTGAATAGCAATGTGGCTGACCTCTCCTGAGAGCCCGATTAACGGGGTGATTACGATGTCTTGATACATGAAATCACTGCTGTTTGAAACCGGAGAAAAATTGTTGAATTTAAAAAGGTACGGTCGGTTTTCCCAGCTAGAGAAGGAACGAGTTTCCAGATCGGCGGCGGTTTTTATCTTGGTTTCTAGCCAAGTTTTTGGCAGCTCTTCAAAATGATCAAATAAACATTGGCCAAGGATTTCTTGTGACAGAACGCCACTGTATGACTGCATAAAACTGTTCCACACACAGACCTTATACTCTTGATCCAACACGATAAGCCCTGAGTCCATCGTATCGAGAATTTGTGTGACCCAATGAAAGTCTGCTATGTCCAGCGTAATATCGGACATTAGATTAGCTCCATGATTTCATAAATAATTTCTACGGATGGTTTATCAATTAAAAACAGTACCTCACACTCAAAATCGAGCGCTTCTGCCATGTAGGTGTATTCGATAGTAAACAGCTCACCTAATTCACCCTGCTCTTCACAGTAAGGCGTTAACGTATCCACAATGCCTGGCTGACGAAGTGAGAATTGCTTGTCTAGCTGATCCCCTAACGATGTGAGAAATGAAGAAACCAGTAAGTTCGAGATATTCAAAATGATTTCATTATGAGGTGTAAACTCAAGCAGATAGCCTAACTTCTCACCAATTTGATTGATGTCTCTACCACGTAAACACACCAGAGCTTCACCATGAATACCGCCACCAACAAACCTCTGTGCAACCGCGACGGAGCCATCACGCCCAACAACGTCGACAAGCGTCATATGAAGTTCGCCGTAGGATAACGGACCAACATGTGGAACAGGAAGTTGGATGAACTCGTGTAAGTGGTCTGCCATAATCGCAGCCCCTTTACCAAGGGCAATGTTTGCAATCTCGCGGAATTTGGCCAATGAGGAGAACTCCTCGCAAATCTGGCTTTTAGGATCAATCGAATGGCTAGGCTTGAACGCATAGTGCAGCCCCAATTGTTCATAGAGCGGTATCACCTGCTCTTCTGTCAGAGGCTTAGCGATAAAAGCTTGAGCACCTAGCTCTATGCAGCGCTGTTTTGCCTCTTGTTGAACATCTCCAGAAATAATGACGATTTTAGTCTGGTAGTGACTAACAGGTAATGACTCGAGGACTTCAAAACCGTCCATGATCGGCATCGTTAAATCGAGAAACAAAATATCGATATTTTGCTCCGCAAGAATATTTAGCGCCTCATACCCATCTTGAGCTTCGATCAGGTGCAATGATGTATCTTGTACGATGGAGCGCGCAATGAGCTTTCTTGCAACCGCTGAGTCATCACATATCAGTATTTTCATGTCACCAATGGAACTAACGTCAAAAAAATAATAATACCTGTTGTATACGTTCATCTCCATATGCTATGACGACAAATCAGAGGCTTATAAGCGATTTGATTCACATTTATACAAATTGACTACACTGAGAGGAAGGTTTCTTTACGAAGTATGCTCAATGTAGCGCCAACACCTTGCTATTTATCCTAAACTGTTGGTGGTCAAATAGATTCGCGAGGTTTTGTATGTGGCAAGCAATATCGCAACAGCTTTCTGATACTTTATTATTCGAGTACCAGATCACGGAAAAAGTAAGACTGTCTGGCGGGGATATCAGTGAAAGCTACATGATTAATGACGGCGAACAGCGCTATTTCGTGAAAATTAACGATCGCGAGTTTTTGTCTAAGTTTGAAGTTGAAGCAGAAAGTCTGCATCTTTTGCGTGAGACATCCACCCTATTTGTTCCAGAGGTTGTGTTGGTTGGTAAAACCAAAAATGCCTCATTCCTAATTCTTAACTACCTTCCAACAAAGCCATTAGAAGATGGCCCAAACAGCTTTAAATTAGGACAGCAATTAGCTCACCTTCATCAATGGGGCGAGCAAAAGGAATTTGGTTTTGATACGGATAACTATCTCGGGTCCACTCTACAACCCAATAAGTGGCACAAGAAGTGGTGTGTCTTCTTTGCTGAACAACGCATAGGATGGCAATTACAGCTCCTTAAAGAAAAAGGCGTCACTTTAGTTGATATCGACGACTTTATAGATGTCGTAAAACAACTGCTAGCAAACCATGCTCCAGAGCCCTCCTTGCTGCATGGCGATTTATGGAACGGGAATGCGGCTCTCATGGCATGTGGCCCTATCTGTTACGATCCCGCCTGCTACTGGGGTGACAGGGAGTGTGATATTGCGATGACTGAGCTGTTTGGTGGATTTCAGCCGGAATTTTATCAAGGTTATGAATCTGTTATACCACTTTCTGCTGGTTATCAAGAGCGTAAAGATATCTATAACCTTTACCATGTTCTCAACCATTGCAATTTATTTGGCGGCCATTATTTGGAGCAGGCTCAACAAGTTATTAATAAAATTATTTCTTATTAATTTGGAAGCCACTGCATATTTCAAGATGTAAAACCTCGAGGCACATCACTACAGAAAATGACCCTAAGCTCAAGGTTGAGTTTGGGGTCAAGTTTTATACTTATTTCGACTCAATTAGCAACAACTCCACCTAATATCAAAGGAGACTTAACTTTGGATTGTGCCTATTTTCCTTGTAGGCAAAGTAAGTGAAGGGCTGTACTTCCTTAAAGAATAGAGTGTTTAAAAGCCCTGCGATATTAGGAGTTGTTGTATGAAAAATTATACCGAAAGGCATGTCAAATGCCCCCATTGTGGACATTCAATCGGCATTACACTAGATGCAAGTAATGGTGACCAAGAGTTTTATGATGATTGCCCAGCTTGTTGCCATGCCATTCACTTAAATATGCGAGTAGATGAGCTGCAAGATAAAGTCGAACTGTTTATCGATGACAATTACGAATAACAACTCGAGCGTATAAGCGTTGGAAACACAAAGTCACTTGAATTAAAAAGGAGCGCTTGGCTCCTTTTTATCATTCTAAAGCTGTTTTGCTGTGAGAACTCGCTCAACAGTATCAACTATGGCTTGAGTCTGAGGGTCAAACTCAATATTAACGCGGTCCCCTACTTGTCTTACTCCAAAGAGTGTTCGTTGCAAGGTTTCTGGAATTAGGTGTACTGAAAAACGACACGCTTCAACCTCACCAATCGTCAAAGAACAACCATCCAAGCCGATATAACCTTTCGCTAATATATATTTCATTGATTCTTGCGGCAGTTGGAACCAAATCGTGCGGTTATTAGGCGTATCGATGATCTCGACAATATCAGCCATCAAACTAATATGGCCAGACACGCTGTGTCCGCCAATTTCATCACCAAACTTGGCAGCTCGCTCAATGTTTACTCTGTCACCTTCAACTAGCTCGCCTAAGTTGGTGAGAGCCAATGTCGCTTGCATTAAATCAAAGCTGATAAGGTTGCCATTAATATTGGTCACGGTCAGGCAGCAGCCATTGTGAGCGACAGATGCCCCTATTTCTAATCCTTTACAAAGCTCATCGCTTAACTCGACAACGTGCGTTTGAAAGCGTTCTTTTTTATCAATTTTAACGACCTTAGCCGTACCCTGAACTATTCCTGTAAACATTCTTTTTACCTATTGATTTCATACAAGCTGCAATCGATGACAGAGCCTTAAGCACTGCACTGTGTATCGAGATAAAACCTGTAGATTATAGAGCAACGACCTATTGAAAAATGGAGCCTTGTTCTCATACATGCTTCTAACATTAACATGATTTATTACAGCTCTCAGTATTAGCGTATCCTGAGCTTAGCGAGCATTAAGTTAGTGTTATCCACTATTCGCAACCTAACTATGGAATATAAACATACAATTGTTTATCATTTGCGCGGAGTTTCTCCGAGGCATTTTTTCACCTTATCGTGACTAAAATCAACCATCAGATCAGTTCACCACATCTTTTGTCCTCGAGCGCTCTCATTCTTTCAACTTATTGTTCCGCTCTGGAGTATTTTTCGTGCATCGCTATAAAGAAGAAGCATCAAGTCTCATCAAATTGGCGACCCCGGTATTGATCGCATCTGTTGCTCAAACTGGTATGGGGTTTGTTGATACCGTTATGGCCGGAGGCGTTAGTGCCACCGACATGGCTGCGGTTTCTGTCGCTTCAAGTATTTGGCTTCCATCCATTTTATTTGGTGTGGGTTTGTTAATGGCGTTAGTCCCTGTTGTCGCACAGTTAAATGGCTCTGGTCGTCGAGTAAAAATCCCGTTTGAAATTCAACAAGGCGTCGTTTTGGCATTGTTGATCAGTGTGCCGATTATTGCAGTGCTGCTTCAAACCCAATTTATTCTCGGATTTATGGATGTTGAAACGTTGATGGCAGAAAAAACAGTGGGATACATTCATGCTGTTATCTTAGCAGTGCCTGCTTTCTTGCTTTTTCAAACGCTTAGAAGCTTTACGGATGGTATGTCATTGACGAAACCAGCAATGGTCATTGGCTTTATCGGTTTACTGCTCAACATTCCACTAAACTGGATTTTCGTGTATGGCAAGTTTGGCGCACCTGAATTAGGCGGTGTTGGCTGTGGTGTTGCAACCACGATTGTTTACTGGGTTATGTTTGCCCTACTATTGCTTTATGTAATGACATCAGATCGACTTAAAAGCATCAACTTATTTGGTGAATGGCATCGACCACAATGGAAAGCGCAAGTTCGTCTGTTCAGGCTCGGCTTTCCTGTTGCAGCAGCGCTGTTTTTTGAAGTAACACTATTTGCTGTCGTTGCACTATTGGTCTCACCACTAGGACCAATCATCGTTGCGGCGCACCAGGTTGCGATTAACTTCTCGTCGCTAGTATTTATGCTTCCAATGAGTATCGGTGCGGCAGTAAGTATTCGTGTTGGACACCGACTTGGCGAAGAAAACGTTGATGGCGCTCGCGTTGCTTCACGAGTGGGCATAATGGTTGGTCTAGGTTTATCTGTTCTTACAGCGATATTAACCGTATTGTCTCGTGAATGGATTGCCGAACTTTACACTAGCAACCCAGAGGTCATCACTCTAGCGATGCAACTGCTCGTATTTGCTGCTGTTTATCAATGTACGGACGCAGTTCAGGTAATCGCGGCAGGTGCACTGCGTGGCTATAAAGATATGCGAGCCATCTTCAACCGTACTTTTATCGCCTACTGGATTCTTGGTTTACCAATGGGTTACGTCCTTGGCCGCACAGACTGGATCGTCGAGCCAATGGGTGCGCAAGGTTTCTGGCTAGGCTTTATCATCGGCCTTTCTTCTGCCGCACTTATGTTAGGGGTAAGAATGCGCTGGATGCACCGCCAAGAACCAGAGGTGCAATTGAACTTTTCAGTTCAGTGATAATAAGAAAAAGCCAGCACACGCTGGCTTTTTTGATCGAATAATAACGCTGTTGAGTATACTTATAGCAAGCTTGTGAGCCAGTAGAGTCTGCTCTCTGGGTGACGAATACGAAGTTATAAAAAGGATATTTGTGCGGTCTATTTTATTGTTCTTAGTCTTGTTTCTTAACGGTTGCGATAGCTGGTTCAACCCAGAAAACGCCATGTTTGACAAGTATCACCAACGTGTCGCCAATGTGTTGGACGCTCCTACTCTTCCAATCGAATCGCAATCTACGGTGACCATACCTGCAAAACGTGACTTATTCGAGCCATTGCCAAGGCTATCGATTGGTTTACTAGAAAGCTACCAATTACGCCAGTGTGGATTATTCAATCTACTTGCCGAGAAAAACTCACAGCTTGGTAAGGTGCAGGATGCATTTCATGATTTTGATTACCAAACTTCACTGTTACGAGTCATGAATCGATGTCTATCCGAATTTCAGCTCAGCGATGAAGAACGTACTACATTGACAGAGCTTTATTCGACTAAGTGGCAACATTTAGACATTCATCTCGACAACTTACTACTCGCGAGTGATGCAATGCAAAAGCAGCTAACCGCGTCGGATTGGCTATCTCAAGAAACACCAAATGATGTTGCACGTATTAACGACGTCTATCGCCTTTTCAGTGAAATGTACGGCTTGCCTCATCGCGCCATTTCACGTCTGCCCGATATTGAGATTGTGCAATATCAAGAAGAGCTAGAGAAATCTCGTTTAATCGGACGACTTTACTATTCGATGATAAACGCTTCTCACTGGCTAAAAGCTACGACTCAGTTACTTGAACAACATCAGAATAATGTGTTGTGCGGACCAAACCGAGACGTGACCCAGTTCCGCTACCTAAGAAATGTCTTCCAATCTATTTACGTTGAAGAAGTGCAACCTTACTTAGCCTATTTAGACAGTACCTATAAGCAACTTCATGATGGCGCCACCTTGATAGAAAAGCGTATGCAACTTCATGGTCATCAATATGGCATAAAAGAAGCACACAAAACCTTTAGACAAGAAACCCTAAACCACGTTCAGTTTTGGCAGGGTCTCTTCAAGCGGTGCGGCGTAACCGTTGGCAACGAGTAAGTGCAGAGCGTTCTATTCCTTCAGCCTCTCACGCAAGAATCGGGCAAAACGTGGCTTACCGGTATGAGTAAAACCGTTGTACCTGAACGTGACGGTTGAACCTATTTTCGGAGGCTGACGACGCACTTCATCGGTAAACCCACTACCAATGTAAAACTCTGTACCATCGGGTAAGCGAACTAACATCGCCCCCATCATACCCAATAAACGCCCCGTGCCTGGCTTATAGCCCACGACTAGCGCTTCATCATCCGCGTATCGTTTCAGTTTAAGTAAATCACTACCACGTCCAGCTTGATAACGACTTGATACCTTACGTAGCATCACCCCTTCACCATCGGATATTGAAATCTTATCCAATTGCGCAAACAGGTGAGCTTCATTTTGGATCGCTCGGTGTTCGACATATTTGATATGAGGTTGGTCTACTTCGAGCACTAAGTCTTTGATGTTGTAATAACGCTTCCGGTAATCACCAGCAGAATACGGCATATCAAAGATCATAAAATCAATGTTTCGCCAAGCTGACTCCACAGGCGTTTTATCCAAAACCGTTTGTTGTACGAGATGAAAATTGCCTCGTCCCGCCCATAGCTCACCATCTAACGGATAGTCAGGTAGTGAATCTATAAACCAATCTGGAGCGTAGATTCGGTTACCATTTCTCGTCACGAGATGCTGCCCTGTCCAATAGGCGCGAATGCCGTCGAGTTTTTCGCTATACCAGTATTCAGATACATCGATACCATCTTGATAGCTTTGCGCAAGAGAAACTGGAGGTGTGAGAGAAGTATCAGCTTGAAGCTGAGAAGACGCTGTCATAACAGCCAGCGCGATTAATGTCATTTTTAATGGCATAAGAAGACCTTGTACAAAAAAGCGCCTTTATTGAACCGTAACTCCTCTCGATGACCTATTTGTTACTAGTCATTCTTCGACTCAGAACAATCAACTTAAGTAATGATTTGCAAGGACAATCATAAACTTTAGACAGATTTTGCATTTAATATTTACACATTGTTCACAATAAGATGGGTGAGTCTCAAATCAAGTCGCAATCTAATCTCGATGAGACTCTTGCTTTAGCGCTCGATATTAATTCGACATCTCTCCTGAACAAGCCGTCTATCTATGCGTTTTTGATTCTCAAATTGAGAACCTATTCCTTCTCAATTTGAATGACATTATCAAAAAATCATAACCATTTGATTTTATTTGCATTTAAATTTGGCACGTTACCTGCTCTATATCCAAGTAGAGAAAACAAACGGAGATAGAGTCATGGAATTACGCAAACTAGAAATTAATCAAGACAAATTAGCCATTGAGTTTTTTGGTGACTTAGACGCAAGTGGCTGTCGACAAGCACAACATCACATTGATGAAGTAATTCACGACAATCATCACAAAGAAGTCGAAATTAACCTACAGCACGTCCAATTTCTTGATTCTTCAGGGATTGGTGCCATTGTTTACTTATATAAGCGTCTAGTTGAACTTGAAAGAAGCATGAGTATTGAAAACGTATCAGGCCAACCTTTAGAAATCATGAGCTTGCTTCGTATTAACCATGCTATTCCCGTTAACTCAAAAGGACACTAAAAATACCGGTTTAAACGGAGGTTGGCATGGTAAATCTTATACGACGATATGTAGTAAGCGGTCTTGTTGTCGGCATGTTTGGTTGTTCGTCGTTTGACTACCCAGACCACGGAAAAGGTGGCTTGGCGGAAAACTATCAAGATATTTCAATTGAAAATTATCAGTTTTCCCCAGTCATGCCCGATGAGCCGTTAGGTCCAGAGCATGGGTTGAGGTTTGATTGGCAACTCACCAAGCTACACCTAGACGCGTTGATTCAAGAAGGCGCACGCTGGTGCTTTCCTGCAGCAGTAGTGCAAGCGCTTGAGAAGCAAAACAGAATCGCACGTGAGCTAGAAGGCGGACTTCTACTCGATGCAGCTAACGATCTGGTGATTCAACGTCGACGTTTAAACCAACTTGAACAGCAACTCGACTATGTATTAAGCCAAACCACTTGTACGCCACCCGATGATATTGAAGCATTGCGTAGCGATTTGAACGTCGTCGCTGAAATTTATGCACTCCTCAATATTGATAATCAATTTGCTGTCGATTCAGCAGAAATTAATCCAAAGTACATGGGACATTTGGCAGAAGCTGCCTACATTTTACGTGACCACCCTAACCTAACTCTTGTGGTGACTGGGCATGCCGATGTCACTGGCTCACCAGATTACAACCAGAAACTCGCTCAAGCGCGTGCAGAACAAGTGAAGCGTTACCTGACTGTATTTGGCATCACATCAGAACGCGTAACCACCAAATCTGTGGGAGATAGCCTGCCGCTTTACGAGGGTGAAACACCTGCCGTGCGTTTAACCAATCGCCGCGTAAGCATCGAGGTTATTAGCCCTAATTCAGATAGCGATACCTCAGTAAATCGCAATCTATCTGTAGGGGGTGCGCTATGAACACGATGAAACCATTTATCACCTTAGTTCTTTTGTGCTTGGTCGCTTGGATACCTACTTCGTCAGCTGATGAAAACAATACTGTTAAGGTCGGCGATTTAATTCAGATTAACCTACCTGGAGAAGCTTCTTTAAATAAAGGGTTTCAAGTCGATCGCCGTGGGCGTATTAACTTACCGGAAGTCGGCCCTGTATTTGTTGCTGGATATAATGAGCAACAGCTCCAAGACGTGATTATCGAAACGCTAAAAACCGTGTATCGTGACGTAAACAACGCTCGAGTCTTTATCAAACAACAACAGTTATTAGTGTCGGTCCAAGGCTACGTGGTCAAACCCGGGGAATATACCTTACCTTCAGGTTCCAACATTCAAATGTTTGTATACGAAGCTGGCGGCCTTCGCGCTGGTGCTCAGCTCGATAAAATGATCGTTAAACGCGGCGACAAAAACATCGAGTTTGACTACAAACGTTTCCTTGATACTGGTGATAATAGCCAGCTCCCGAAATTGGAATCGCTGGACGTACTGTTTGTTCCAGCATCTCCACTCGTTGGAAATATTGAGCAAGAATTTGATGCAGCAAAACTCGCGAACTCAGGCGACAGCGCAGACTCCGCTCGTGCCATCAAAGTCTTTGGTGAAGTTAATGCTCCCGGCTCATTCTCTTACAAACCGAACACCACGCTCGTTGATGTCGTGATGAGAGCTGGCGGCGTAACACGATATGCTAGTGTTGAGCAAATTCGCGTGATCACAAATAACAACCCAACCATGTTTAATCTAAAAAAGTATCTGGATACGGGTGATCAAAGCTTACTACCAGAAATCCTACCGGGTGCCACCATCTTTGTTCCAAAACAGGAAGAAGAAATCAAAGCGGGTGCAAATGTGGTTTATGTCATGGGTGAAGTTGCCCACCCTGGCGCGTATGAAGGAAAGCAAGACGCTAGCTTCATGGATATTCTCGCCAATGCAGGCGGGCCTACTCGCTATGCAGAATCTCGCCAAATTCGTGTCATAAAAGCCGATGGTAAGGTCATCAAATTCGACCTAACCGCGCATACCGAGGGGCTGTCTTCGGTTAGACCACCGAATGTCGGACCTGGCGACGCGATTTTCGTCCCTGAGAAAACCGATTTCAACGAGAAGTCATGGCTAAAAGTGGCGCCAAGTCGAGCGGTCGCTGTGATGGGAGAAGTCGTGCGCCCGGGACGTATTGAATGGTCAGACGAAATGGATTTAATTGATCTGCTTGCGCATGTTGGCGGCCCAACACGTAGAGCTGACACCACCAAAATTGAAGTCGCCAATAATGGTCAAATGACACAGTTCGATTTAGATCAATACATTTTAGATGGCTCACCAACATCGAATCTGCCCCGAGTTTCTGCTGGCACGGTAGTAAGAGTCCATGCATTACCTGACGATCCATCAGACAACAAATCGCAATGGGTAAGCCAGAGCTCTGATGCCTCGATATATGTTTTCGGTCAAATCAATGCCCCTGGCCGCTATCGCTTTACTGAAGAGATGCACTTTCTGGATATTTTATCTGCCGCCGATGGACCAACAATGGATGCCGATATTCACAATATTCGTGTGACGCACCGAGGCCTAGGCTATGCCAAAGTGAGTAAATTGAATTTGTCGATGTACTTTGAAACGGGCGATGAGTCTATCCTGCCCCACGTTCGTCCCGGCGATACCATTTATATTCCGGAAAAAAACAAAAACTGGTTGGATCGCTCCAAAGAATCCACCGTGCGTGTATTAGGTGAAGTAAGAGACCCTGGGCGCTATGTATTTAATGACAACATGACGGTACTTGACTTGCTGGCCGAAGCAGGAGGCCCGACAAACAATGCGTATCTTGAAAAAATCAGTGTGGTCAACATGTCTTGCTGTCAAGGCCAAGCTCGAACATTTGATTTGGTGAACTTTAGCAAAACCGCCAACATTTATGATTTACCAGTCATCCGTGCAGGCGACACTATTTACATTCCACATAAAGACGAAAGCTTTGCTGAAAAAGCGAGAGCCGGATTAAGAGATATTTTACAAATCACCACAACCATCGTGTTAATAGGAGCGTTGTAATGACTATTCCTGCCACTCACGCTGAGATTGAGCAAATTTATCTTCAGAGTGAACAGAAAGGCCACAAAACGATTTGTGTTGTGGGTTGTAAGTCTGAAGACGGCGTCACTTCCGTGGCTTCATCTCTAGCAGAGCGTCTGGTTTTAGCTGGACACAATACTTTGTATGTGGATCTTAACCTGTTCAAGCCCGCGTATCGCACCATTCACGAGTTTGATGATACAGAAAAAGTTGGCCACCTGATCACAAGAGAAAATACGCATCAAACCTTAGTCGGCCTCCCTGCTCCATCTCTCGCCAGCACTCAATTGGCGTACCGAGACCCGACGATGCTGAAGCGCAATATTGCAGAGTGGTTAACGCAGTACGAGCGCGTCGTGATAGACACATCTCCACTTCTGAGTGTCAACCGAAGCAATATTGCCCCTCAAGTGATTGCGGGCGTATGTGATGCCACCTTATTAGTCGCACATTATGGCTCTACGACGGCAACCCAACTCGAACAAGCCAAAAAACTACTTGATGCTAGCGATGCGAATTTGATTGGTTCTGTGCTGAATATGAAGCATACACCTAGCCTGAAAGATGAGTTGATCCGCCAAGTTTCCAAGCTACGCTTTTTACCCAAAAAGTGGAAAGACAAGATATCTCAACAAATTAAGAAAAGTGAACTGTTTATGTTATAGGGAGCGCCAATATGACTGCAAATAACACACCGACTATCGAACAAGAATTGGTGGATGAACACATTCTCCAGCAAATGATCAAAGATACGTGCGCCGAAATCATCCCTACGCTGATTGAACACTATATTGAAGAGTCACGAGAGCGCATGGAGAAAATAGAGCAAGCATTAAGCGCGAGAGACCTCCAAACATTAGAGTTCGAAGTTCATACACTCGGCAGCTCTGCCCTTGCTTTAGGTAACCGAACGCTTTCCAGACAAGCAAGAATGATTGAGAAATATTGTGTGGAAGGAAAAACACTAGAAGCATTGGCTCTCTGTGAGTCTCTATCCCAGCTGGCAAATGAATCATTTGACGCGCTAGAAAAGCGAAAAGATCAAGGGTTCGAGGAACCGTTTCAATGATAAATTATCTTATGAATCATCGCACTTATTAAAGTGCGATGCCGATATCATCTAAGACATTTACAATTTAACTTAATCAATTAAAAAGTATGGATTTTTCGCAAATTTCCCACCTTGTGCTAATACTTAGATAACGCTTTTCTCAAATTGAGAATATTCAGCACTAGAGAGCACTAAGCCATATAACTCGCTCATCACGCCAAATACAAATAATAGTGCTGACAAAAATCATAAAAGTGAAACGAACTACGTTGGGATAGGACTATGAGACCAAGGGTGTTACTGGTAGAAGACTCTACTTCACTAGCCATACTTTATAAGCAGTATGTGAAAGACGAACCTTATGACATTTTTCATGTTGAAACAGGTCGCGAAGCAATTCAATTTATTGAAAGAAGCAAACCTCAACTCATCATTCTCGATTTGAAACTGCCCGATATGTCTGGTGAAGACGTATTGGATTGGATCAACCAGAATGACATTCCGACATCCGTTATTATTGCTACAGCGCACGGCAGCGTAGACTTAGCCGTTAACCTAATTCAAAAAGGTGCGGAAGATTTCTTAGAAAAACCTATTAACGCTGATCGCCTAAAAACTTCTGTTGCATTACACCTCAAACGCGCCAAATTGGAAGATTTAGTAGAAAATATTCAGTCCAAGTTTGATCGCCATAACTATCACGGATTTATCGGTTCAAGTCTCCCAATGCAGGCGGTATATAAAACTATTGATGCCGTTGCTCCAACATCTGCCAGTGTCTTTATTGTGGGTGAAAGCGGCACAGGTAAAGAAGTCTGTGCTGAAGCCGTGCACCGTCAGAGCGACCGTAAAGACAAACCTTTTATTGCTATAAACTGCGGGGCTATCCCACGAGATTTAATGGAAAGTGAGATTTTTGGCCATGTTAAAGGCGCATTTACCGGGGCCACAACAGACCGAAAAGGTGCTGCGACGCTGGCTCACGGTGGTACGCTTTTTCTCGATGAACTGTGTGAAATGGAACTTGAGATGCAAAAGAAGTTGCTCCGTTTTCTTCAAACAGGAACCTACACACCGCTTGGTGGCACTCGAGAGATGAAGGTGGATGTTCGAATCATTTGTGCCACCAACCGAGATCCATTAACAGAAGTGGAAGAAGGTCGTTTTCGTGAAGATTTGTATTACCGCGTACACGTAATACCTATCGATATGCCCCCTCTGCGCGAGCGAGGAAGTGACATTGTCACGCTAGCCAAGCACTTTTTGACCACTTATGCCAAACAGGACAAAAAGAAATTCTCAACAATCGACAGCGAAGCTCAACATATCATCAAGCACTACGAATGGCCGGGTAATGTAAGGCAATTGCAAAACATCATACGTAACATTGTGGTGCTTAATAATGACGAAAAAGTCACGCTGAATCACCTACCCGCTCAACTGACTAGAAAGTCTAAAACGGTGAGAACATCCACTCCCGCACATGTGACTCAAGAGCCAGCAAACCCTACAACAATAACATCCCAACCTGTGTATGTTGAGGAACAGTCGGCCCCCGCTAGAGAACCGTCAATACCGACACCGGAACCTAACATACAATCCTCAGCGGCTGCCTCGCCGTACTTTAACTCTGATGGAACCATTCGCCCTATGTGGCAAGTGGAACGTGAGGCGATTCAAAACGCAATCGCATACTGTGATGGCAACGTTCTCAATGCCGCCGTAATGCTGGAGCTAAGCCCATCTACGGTTTACCGAAAAAAACAAGCATGGGAAGCGGATGAAATTAATCTCGAACAATCTTGAGAAACCTGACGTTGGTGAAATTTGGATTTTTCTTGATAGCCGCCTGTTTGGCGGTATCGAAAGTCACGTCATAGAGCTTGCTCGTGGATTAATGACATTTGGGCACAAAGCACGTGTTGTCTTAACGACTGAGTACTCGCCACCAGCACAGATTGTAGAAAAAGCAGAAGAATCCACCATCCCTGTGAGTTACTTGAACCATTTGTCTGGTGAGCCACATAAGGCATTAAAGATCAAACACCTAACAAGCGCGGTCGCCAATCACCAACCATCGGTC
This sequence comes from Vibrio sp. ArtGut-C1, assembly GCF_002105475.1. Lineage (NCBI taxonomy): Bacteria > Pseudomonadati > Pseudomonadota > Gammaproteobacteria > Vibrionales > Vibrionaceae > Vibrio > Vibrio sp. ArtGut-C1. Next base: position 23,646 of record NZ_NCTH01000016.1, read on the forward strand.
ATTCACTCCCACGGTTACAAAGCGTCAATCTTAGCGCGCTGTGCCAAGCTACTCACGCGCACATTTCCTCGCTTGATTTCAACTTATCATGCAGGAGAATCATCCTCGGGCAAACTGTGGCTCTATGATTGGCTTGATAGAAGTTCAGGCTACCTCTCTAACCACTGCTTTTCCGTCAGCCCAAGCATTCAGCGTAAAGTCATTTTCCCTTCGGAGCTGCTGAATAACTTTGTTTCGATTCCCGATCGTAATCTCAACTATCAAGAAATCGCTTTCGTCGGCCGATTGAGCCAAGAAAAAGGTGCCGACCAATTTATCGAAATAGCTAAGCTCTGCCCAACACTGCATTTTAGTGTTTACGGTGATGGACCAGAAAGAGAATCACTCGCCCACATTGCCCCTTCAAATGTGACATTTTTCGGTCATCAAACTGAAATGGAGACCGTTTGGAAAAACATTGGCGTGCTGGTAATTTCTTCTCGCTATGAAGGCCTGCCTATGGCGGCGCTTGAAGCAATGGCTAGAGGAATAGTCGTGATGAGCCTACGCGTGGGTCGCTTGCCCGATATTATCCAAACTGGCGAAAATGGATTTATTGTCGATGACGTCCCATCTCTCGCTCAATGCCTTAAACATTGGATGTCTCTTGATGAAGCGCAGCAATCTCACATTCGTCAAAACGCTCGGCAGACCATTATTGATGATTTCTCGGCGCAAAGCGTTATTCCTGTATTGCTACGAAAATATCAAATTGAAACGGAGCAATAAGCCATATTGGTTCTCAATATGAGAATATTGCTTATCCCCTTAAGGCCAAGCACAAATATCTAATAATATTCAAACACATAAACTAATGGCATATTTTGGCATCTCTGTTGCAACTCAGCAGTTAACACAAGTTAATGATGAGACAGAGGTGACTTATGACTACTCCAAAACGCATTCTATATGTTCATTATGGTGATAACTGGATTCGCGGCAGTGAAGTGGTACTTCTGGATCTCATCTCGGGGATTGACCGTGATAAGTTTGAGCCATTCGTGTGGTCAAACTGCCAGCCACTAATCGATAAGTGTCAATCGCTCGGAATTGAAGCGGAACATTCTGTTTTCAATCTCGTTGGTGGCTGGAGTGCACCTCGCTGGGATATTAGCGGATGGAATAGCCTTATCAAACAGGGCTCAGCACTGATTGAAAAACACAATATCGACTTGGTACACGTTAATAGCGGTGGTCCTTGTCAATGGATGTGCTTGGCTGCACGCATGAATCACATCCCACTTGTCACCCAACTTCATTGTCACTATACATTGCGAGATCGCTTCTCTCTTGGGTTACACCTCTCCCCAAAATTGATTTGCGTTAGTAAAGATGTCGGTCGTGAAATTATTCAGGACGGTTACCCAGAAGACCAGCTTTATGTTGTGCACAACGGTGTATCGCTTCAAGACTCTGATACGCCCATTGATATCAAGACTCACCTCGGAATACCTCCACAAGCGTTTACCTTTCTCTCGGTGGGTTCGTTGATTAAAAGAAAAGGATTCGACCGCCTTATTCGCGCTATGCGCATGCACAATTATCATCACGATAATCCTCATCTTGTTATCGTTGGCGATGGCGAAGAAAGAGAAACATTGCAACAACTTGCTTCGGATCTCGGTATCCAAGACAGAGTCCACTTTGTCGGGGAAAAAAGCAATGCTGGTGCATGGATGTCTGGGAATGCAGACGCTTTTATTAGCGGCGCCTATGAAGAGGCCTTTGGTCTCGTGCTCGGGGAAGCGGCTTTAGCTCAACTGCCTATCGTGGCTCCTAAAACGGGAGGCATTCCTGAGTTGTTCGAGCATAATCACTCTGCGCTACTGTACCAGAATCGCGGAATGGCAGGCTTATTAAACGCTATCCAACAAGTCATGCAAGATGTAGTTCTAAGAAGCAAGCTAGCTGAAAACGCCTATCTTCATGCTAGCCAAAACCTCACGACTGCAGCATCTATAAGCGCCATTGAACGTATTTATGAAGGTGAGCTTGAGAACAACAGTATTACACCAATGCCAATGACTCACTGCATGAAGCCTCTTTCACGCTGGTTGAGTATCAATTGAGGAGCCCAGTCATGAAACGTGTATTAATGTTCGACGCCATCCCAATGCAAGGTGGTTCTAAGATTGCGAATGCAGAGCTCCTCAAACAGTGCGATAAACTGAACGTAATTGGTTATCTGCTGACCACGAATCCAGAGCATTGGGAGTCACTGCTTAGTGATACGCCTCGTGTGCAGATTATCAAAATCAAACCATCACCACTGAGCTCCACTCATGGCATCACTTACTGGTTAATGAACGCGTATTACTTTATCCAACTGATTTTTGCGTGCATGAAACTACCAAAGATAGATAGCTTTTTAGGTCTATCTTGCCCGAGTAATGATATGCCTTTGTACCTACTGAGATTAATCAGCAAAAAGCCTGTGGTACAAATGGTTCATGGTCCAATTGGTCGTTCAAGATCTTCCGGCTACTGCTTGGTAAAAGCATCCGCAATTTATTACTTGGCAAACACCCGAGAATCGATGCTAGAGGCCTTACAGGTTTACCTCAAAACCGAGAAGCCAGCCACTGAACGCTATTGGTGTGGTTTGAATGCTTCTACGTTTGTTAACGGACTATCGAGAGACCGCTGGCCAAAACAAGCAAATCCGATTTCAAACCGCGTCTTCTGGGCAGCTAGCTTACTAAAATGGAAGAACATCGATCTTTTTCTTGATGCTTTAACACTTGATAAGACAAAAGAGATCAAATCTACCGTGTGTTACATCAAACCAAATGTGGCAGGTGTGGAATATTCAACACCAGACTTCACCACAAAAGGTGTTGAATGGCATGAATGCCCAGATAACCTCGATGACCTACGCTCTCAGTGTGGTGTGTTTGTTTCCACCAGTGTTAACGAACCTTTTGGGTTATCCATTTTAGAAGCTCTCGCAGCAGGCATGTGCATCGTCATCCCACATGATGATAGCTACTGGGATCGCGTATTAACGCACGGCCGCAATTGCATCAAGTACACACCAAACAATGTGGCGTCGTTACATAACGCAATTCGCCTTTTGAATGAGTCTCCATGGATGAAAGTGACAATGGGTATCGAAGCACTCAACGTTTCTCAACTTTATACGGCCGAACGTTGTTATCTGCCAATCGCTCAGCATCTTGCAGCAGAATCCGCACCGAATGGCGATTGTAAACTCAAAACACCGCGATACATCAAAGGATATGACCATGTCTAAAGCAATGACCAATATGTCGCTGTTCGCTATCGCGTTAGTGATAAACAAAAGCATCAGCTTAATCATGCTGCCTGTATTGCCCCACTTTCTCTCACCAGAACAAATGGGCAAGCTTGAACTGCTTACCACCTTTGGCGTTGTCACAACCTTATTCGTCAGTTTCGCTTTGCATGAAGCGCTGTATCGATTCGTAGGGGTTGAAAAGGATCAAAATACGCGCACAAGCCTTCTAAACCAGCTGTACTCACTTGCTTTGTTCATCGCTGGCATCGTGGCTTTATGCCTACTCGCTATCATTATGCTCGCGCCTATTCCTGCACCTTTTACGCGAGTCGAGTTTGCTATTGTTATGTTTGCTATCGTTCTAGAAGGCAGTATCGCAATCGGCACAGCTTGGTTGAGAACACAGGACGACAAAGCAAGAACCCTACTTAACGTCATGGTGACTACCACTGTTTTTCAGGTCATTTTCATCATCACGGCGCTGTCTGTTCACCCACATGTTATTTCTGTTTTATGGGGTGGCTTGTTGGCTGCTATTACTCAGTTTGTCTGGCTGCACATCATTAACCGCTACAGCATGACTCTTCCAAATCTGACAGTGGCGAAACAGTACCTAAATTACTGTCTGCCAATGATGATGGCTGGATTGGTTGCGTTTTGTCTCAATGGAGCTGAACGCTGGTTCATCGGCGCGAACGCCTCACTTGCGACCTTAGGGATTTACGCGATAGCCGTAAAATTTGCGGTTGGCATGTGTATTTTAGTTCAGCCATTTGGCATGTGGTGGATGCCACGTCGATTTAATTACCTAGAAGGTCGTAAGAGTACAGAAGCTGTGCGCATCACTCATCTAGGCATGATTTACATTACCGGTTTAAGTGTTGCAGTCGGCACATTAGCAATGGTGATGATCACTTACCTGTTACCAGAAACCTATCATGAGGCGGTACTGTTCAGCTTGTTCTTACTGCCTATCGCCATGCTAAAAGAGTGGAGCGAGCTCATTAATATTTCCATTTTGTACAAGCGTCGTACTCGCTGGTTACTGGGTATTAATGTCGTCTCAGCATGCGTTGCAATTGCTTTGCTGTTTGGCCTATCGTCCCTGGGTATCTATGGAGTTTTCATTGCGCTTTATTACGCTCAACTGTGTAAGCTTGGCCTTACTTATGTGGTAGGCCAACAATGCATGCCGTTGCCTTTTCACCTAAGTCTGATGGTTTTATTGCAGATTATCTCCGGTGTGGCACTGTTCCTGCTTCACTCTTCACAATCAATAGGCATCGCCATCGCAATTTGCATTTTGACATGCACTTTGCTGGCAGGGATAGCCACTCGCTATATGAGTAAAGAGACGCTAAATGCGCTCACTCGATACATGGTGAAGTGGCGTGGACAGGTGAAGAGATACTCGTTATGACTGAAACCAAGGTGAGAAGAAAGCAGTCCATCGCAGCGCTGACGATTACCTTCTGTATCGGCCTGCTTTGGATTGTTATGCCTCACCCTATTTTGATTGTCGCATTATGTTTCGCCCCGCTGGCTTTACTGTTCGTTCTCAACCAAACGTTTTGGCTTGTCACGCTGTTCGTTATTTTTTCATTCTTTCGTATTCATGAAGCGTTTCCCGTTATCTATAACTTTAAAATCCCATTGCTACTATCATTGGGGGCACTGGCCGCACTTGCTTTCCACCTTTTGATAAGTCGCCAGCTTACGGCTTTTTGGCACCCTTCATTAAAATGGCTGTGCATATTTTGGGGGCTGGTGATCATCGGTATCGTCTTCGCCTCCAGTCGTGACATTGCCATTACAGTTTTCAAAAATACCTATTGGAAAATCATCATTATGACATTGGCGATCACCTGGCTTATTACCAAACCGGCTCAGTTAGCACAAATGTCGAAAGCAATAATTTTCGCCGGATTGTTGATTGGTTTAGTCGCATTACAAAACGCAGCGAATGGCATTGATTTAGTCGAAGGGACGCGCGTATCGATTGGACGCTCCATAGGTTCAGTACTCGGCGATCCGAACGACTTGGCGCTGGTATTAATGTTTCCCCTCGCCTTTACCGTTAGTCAGTTAATGGAGAAACGTTCACCTAAGCATCTCCGGCTCTTCGCACTTGTTACCTGTTTGGTGTTGTTTTTTGCGATTATTGAGACACAAAGCCGCGGGGGCTTGTTAGGCTCTCTATCGGTATTTGCGTACTTTGCCTTTAAGCACATCAAAAGCAAAACGTTAGTCTTAGTACTAGGCGCCGTCGCAGCCATCGTACTCTACGCATTTGCTGGTATCTCAGGGCGAGAATCGGGTGGCGCAGCCGAGGATGGTATAGATGCCTCTGCGATGGGACGACTTTACGCGTGGGAAGCCGCATTTAAAATGGCTCTCCACCATCCGTTAACTGGGGTTGGGCTTGATAATTTCTACTTCAATTACTATTTCTATAGCCCTCACTGGGATGGCATCAATCACGCCGTACACAGTACTTGGTTTGGCGTATTAGCAGAAACGGGGTTTGTTGGACTCGCCGTGTTCATTACATTGATTGTGTCATTGATTCGAACCTCTTTGCATTCTATTTCACTACTGACGCCAACATCGGATTACACCCTCTCTGTTGGAGCAAACGCAGTCTTAAGTGGGCTGATCGGGACCATCGTATCAGGTACTTTCCTCACTCAAGGTTTCACTTGGCCAATTTACATTCTGGCAGCATTAACGGTTGTCGTTAGCCGAATCGTTCAAAGTGATTGTCAAAATGAGAAACCCTAATTTCAAATACCAATAGAAAGTCTAATTACCTGTTTTATATCAAATAAATCCTTGGCACGTATTGTGATTACTCTCTTGATTAGTAATCAAATAACGAAGACTCAAGGAGAGCCACATGACAGACATCGTAGTATTTGGAGAAGATTTTGGCGGGTTACCCTCCTCCACCCAACACATTGTCAAACGACTAGCAACGAGCCACCGCATCCTTTGGGTTAACTCAATCGGTCTGCGTCAACCTAGGCTGACCGCTAAAGACATGCAACGTGCGTTAAACAAGCTCGCTCGTGTGTTTAATAACGCTGGATCGCATAAGCCAACGTTAGAGTCTGAAATAAACCCAAATATTCACACCATTAACCTACTCACTATTCCTGCTCCAAGCTCTGCGCTGGCAAGAAAAGTAGCGGCTAAGATGATGAAATACCAGCTCAATAAACAGTTACACGCTCTTGGTTTTGATAAGCCTATATTTTGGACATCTCTCCCGACGGCCGCAGATGTTTGTGCGGAAATGAATTCACGTGGGCTAATTTACTATTGTGGCGATGACTTTAGCGCTTTAGCTGGTGTTGACCACGACACGGTTGCCAAGCATGAACGTACACTGGTTAACGCGGCTGATGTGATTTTTACAGCAAGTGACAAACTCGCCGCTCAATTTTCATCTGGTAAAACCGTCACTTTACCTCACGGTGTCGACTTTAGTTTGTTTTCTGAGCCAGCACCTAAGGCTGAAGATTTTCCTAATAATGGTCGCAAAGTGCTGGGCTTTTATGGCAGTTTGTCTGAATGGTTAGACTACGACTTAATTGCCCAAGTCGCAGACCAAGCACCTGACTGGGATCTCGTGTTCATCGGCCCTAACGAGTTCAGTGATAATCCGCTTCCACAAAGATGCAACGTATACTACCTGGGCCCGAGAGCGCATCACACTCTGCCACGTTACTCCCAACACTGGGATGCCAGTTGGTTGCCCTTTGTTGATAACGCTCAAATCAAGGCATGTAATCCGCTAAAACTTCTTGAGTACTTGGCAACAGGAACCCCTGTTATCAGCACGCCCTTTCCTGCATTAATGCCCTACAAACATATGCTCCATGTGGTTCAAGATGTCGAAGACGTGTGTGCCAGTCTCAATCACCTCCTACCACCACCGACAGATTCAAAGTCATTTGTTCAACAGCAAAGCTGGGAAGCAAGAGCCAACCAAGTTGATAAATTAGTGAGGGCGCTATGAACGATTTAAGAGAAAACCTCAGTGTACTGTTACATGGTGCTTGGAGACGTCGCTACATGATCGTTATTCCTATGCTTGTATTGCCTGTGCTGGGTTTCATCGTAAGTAAACTGGTTCCGACGACTTATGTCGCTCATACAAGTATGCTTATCCAAGAGACAGCGAAAATGAACCCATTCCTTCAAGATCTTGCCGTCTCAACCATGCTGAAAGATCGATTGAGCGCACTCAGTACCTTGCTAAAAAGCCGACATGTTTTGTACTCAGTTGCCAAAGAACAAGCGCTGATTAGTGACGAAATGAGTGCCAAAGAGCAAGAGTTCATCATTAAAGATCTCGCGTCGCGTTTGTCTGTTCAGCAGCTTGGTAAGGACTTCATTCAAATCCAACTACGAAGTGGCAAACCGAATGGCATGGAGTCGATGTTACTCTCCGTCAGCGAACATTTTGTCGAACAGCTTTTAGCTCCTGAACGATCTTCAATTAAAGATTCAAGTCACTTTTTAACCATCCATATTAATAAACGCAGAGAAGAGCTGGATAAAGCAGAGCAAGCGTTCGCGGAATACAAGAATACTTACTCTCACGCGACGCCTGAAATGCAAGCACAAAGCCTGACTCGTCTGGCAAGCCTTAAACAAACCTTGGCAGAAAAAGAAGCGGAGCTTGCTGGTGTTACCCGAAGCCTAGGTAGTTTGGACCAACAACTTTCTAAAACCAACCCGGTTATCGGTAAGCTTGAAGAACAAATCATCGACATTCGTAGTGAGCTCACTTTGCTTCGCGCCAAGTACACTGAGGCGCATAGCATGGTTCAAGGCAAGCTACGAGAGTTAAACCGCTTGGAGCAAGAGCGCTCAGTACTATTGAACTCTAAACAACCGGAATTAAACAGCGCCCAACTTTGGGATATCGCAAGCAATACCACCGTAAACAGTCTTGGAGAAGCTCAGCCTCTTCTGGTCTCTCAGCTTCACCAACTGCAAATTATGCGCGGACGCTTTGAAGCCCTCACAGAAGAAACCAATAGCTTACGAACAATGATTCAAGAGTTAGAAAGTAATGCGCATCGATTTGGTAGCACAGCAACAGAAATCAACCGCCTAGCTCGTGATGTCGCGGTAAAAAGAGAAATGTATGATGACCTTGTGGAGCGTTATGAAATGGCTCAATTAACTGGTTCACTTGGCGTATTTGAAGAGAATAAACGCGTGAAAATCATTGATGAACCTTTCACTCCAACCATTCCGTCTAACTTACCTAGTTTTGTGTTTGTCATTTTAGGGTTTATCGGTGGCGCGGGTTTGGGCATTGGATTAGCGACGATACTTGAGTTAGCAGATAACTCTATCCGCTCTAAAAGAGCATTAGAAAAGCATCTTGGCGTTCCTGTGATCACCACCCTACCTAAAGTGGTATACGGAAGCTAACAGCCGTTAACACTCCATTACAAGCACTCGTTCAGCGAGTGCTTTTCTTTTTGTGCTTATGCTAACTCCGCATAAGGTTTCCACTAATATGAATCTCAAATTGAGAATAAACATCGCCCTTCATATGCACTGCCATTAACCTCATGTTTTTAAACACTTAATTTATTGGCACGCAGTCTGCAATTCCTAAAGAAACAAAGAACTCAACGAGGGTTTGAGAATGGAATTCAGACAGAAACAAAATAGCACTCAACGCAATAAAAAAGTGATATTACACGTCGTGCAGCACTTAGCTCCTGGCGGTTTGGAAACGCTCGTATTAGAGATGCTTCGTTTTGCGCAACCGAATCATTCCGTGTTTGTCGTAAGTTTAGAGGGAAGCAAAGCGCAAGCACTGCAATGCTGGTCAAAACTCTCGCCCTACCAAGGCCAGCTGCACTTTCTCAATAAGAAACCTGGATTCAGCGGAAAAACCATCAGTACGCTGACTTCCATGCTCAAAGGACTTAAGCCTGATGTGGTCCACACTCACCATATCGGACCACTCTTATATGGTGGGATTGCGGCACGCTTAGCGCAGGTGCCAGTAATTATCCATACTGAGCACGACGCCTGGCATCTGAATAACAGAAAGTCAGCTCGACTGCAGTCCCTACTGCTAAAAATGATTCGTCCACATGTGGTTGCCGATGCGAACTTTGTCGCCGAACAAATCCAAACAAAACTGAATTACCGCAAAGTCTGCACCATTCACAATGGAATCGATTGCCAGAAATTTCAAAGCGGTAATCAAGCAACCAAGAGAAACTTGTTTGGGCTTCCAGCCAACAAAACCGTAATTGGAGTAGCTGGACGTTTAGAAGCAGTTAAAGGCCATAAAGTGCTTATCGAAGCCTTCTCTCATCTTACGCCAAACACACACCTAGCCATTGCTGGAGATGGTTCTCAGAGAGCTCAATTGGAAGCACAAGTTAGAACGTTAAAACTTGAGGATCGCGTTACCTTTTTAGGCTTGGTCGACGATATGCCCAGCTTTTACCAAAGCCTCGATTTATTTTGTTTACCGTCGCTTCAAGAGGGTTTCCCTCTCTCAACACTAGAAGCTCAAGCATGTGACGTTCCTTGTGTCGCAACCGATGTTGGTGGCGTGAAAGAGACGCTCTGCCCGATTAACAGCACATTGGTTGAAGCCAACCGTGTGTTCTCTTTGGCGGAAGCTTTGTCGCTGCAATTGAAATCAACCCATGGTTCTCCTCGAACTTTTATTCTCAAACATTTTGATATCAGAGACATGGTGGGTCGCTACTCACGTTTGGCCAAGGAGGCTAGCTATGAATGATTTACTTTGGATTACAGGTTTTGGTTTATCCGCATTTTTGATTGTCTATCATCATGTTGGTTATCCATTGCTACTTAAATGGCTTCCTTTAAAACAGCAAAAAACCACAGCACCATTTGTAGAGCGAGCTTACAAAGCCTCTCAAACAGACAGTCAGTTACCATCTATTACTGTCATCGTGCCCGCCTACAATGAAGAACAATGGATAGCAGAAAAGATCCGCAACCTTGCGAGCTTAGATTACCCAAGAGATAAATTGAAAGTGGTGATCGCATGTGATGGCTGCACAGATAACACAGCCGAGATTGCTCAAGCGACGATTCAAGAAGCAATCTGCTCCGATACACTGTTCATCATTAATGACCACCAAGTCAATCGCGGTAAAGTTGCCCTACTCAACGAAGAAATGCGTCATGTTAGCTCGGACATTACCGCACTGAGTGATACATCGGCATTGATTTCTTGCGATTCTCTGTTGCTAGCTAGTCAGCATTATCAAAATGAGAAGGTTGGAGTGGTTAACGCGACATATCAAATAATGAGTACCGATAACCAAGGTGAAGCAGCGTACTGGCAATACCAGTCTCGAGTGAAGCACCAAGAATCCTTGCTAGGTTCAACGATTGGTTCTCACGGTGCGTTTTATACATTCAGAACCCACCTATTTGAACCACTTGAAGTCAGCACCATTAATGACGATTTTATTCTCCCTATGAGAATCGTTTTGCGAGGCTATAACGCTATCTACGAACCTAACATGCTAGCTCTTGAACTCGAACAAAGCTCAGACGACGCAGACTTCAAGCGACGCCTAAGAATTTCAGCGGGTAACATGCAGCAGCTCATGCAATTAAAGAAATTACTGCTACCTCGCTATCGTGGCACTGCCTTTGCATTTCTATCGGGAAAGGTTCTGCGCTTAGCAACACCCTATTTGATGATTGTTTGCTTGGTTTGTTCACTGCTACTGGCACACAACCCGCTGTTTCAAATAGTGCTGCTCGCTCAAGCCTGTGTTTATGGTATCGCACTTGTCACTTACTTGGTGCCTGCACTTAACACAGTCAAGCCTTTTAAACTGATTAGCTACATCGTCATTGGTCATCTCGCCAATTTCATCGGCGGTATGAAGTATTTGCTAGGAATGGAAAATGGGCGTTGGAAACGCGTCAACCAATAAGGAAAGCATCATGAAAAACTCACGCTACGATTCAAATGTATGCCACGCGAAAAGAACGTTTGATGTACTGGTTGCAATGTTTATTTTGCTCGTCACTGCACCACTATTCCCATTTATCGCGCTAGCTATAAAAATCACATCCAAAGGCCCAGTGATCTATCGTCAACTGCGTGTTGGGCGCTGTACACCAGAAAAAATGGATCTTTTTCAGATCATGAAGTTTCGCACCATGTATATTGATGCGGAGCAACGCTCCGGTGCAGTTTGGGCAACCGAAAATGATCCTCGAATCACACCAGTAGGACGTTTTTTACGTAAGACGCGTTTAGATGAGTTACCACAGCTGTTTAATGTGTTGAGAGGTGAAATGTCGATGATCGGGCCACGTCCAGAGCGCCCAGCTTTCTACCAAAAGTTGGAAGATGAAATCCCTTATTTTGTAGAACGCACATATGGCGTATTACCGGGAATTACGGGCCTAGCGCAAGTTAACCAAGGCTATGATGCTTGCATTGAAGATGTACGACGTAAAGTTGGTTTTGATCACAGTTACGCACTAAGCTTAGGTTCGTTCTACTCTTGGATTTCAATGGACCTTTCAATCATGAGCAAAACATTCGTTGTGATGATTGACGGACGAGGTCAGTAACCCCTGGTTCTGGTAACGGTCACTCTTGCCACTGGCGTCGCATCTTTTCGATGGTCGCTGGTGGCACATCATGAATGCTTTGATACGCGCCGCGACACACATTAACCTCTACCTCAATGCGCTTCTTCACGCAGTAGTCCAAGTAACGCTTCATCTCCCAGTGCCGAACAAACGTATTACTCACAATCACGACTTTCCCTTTGTTCAACCACTTTCGAGTTTGCTGAAAACACCATTCGTGCGCTTGGGGCAATTGAGTCGGGTTAAAGTGATAATCACCTTCATCATTTTCAAAATACATGTCAGCTTCAAAATGCTTAGCACCAAGCTCTATCGCCAATTGCTTTGCTAAGGTTGTTTTACCTGAACCTGGAAGTCCACGAATAAGAATGAGTTTAGCCAGTGACATAATGCTGTTAAATGAGGTGGGAATAAGCCCAAACTGTAACGGAATTATTGAAAAAGAAAAGTAGAAATAAAAATGCCGAGCGCATTAGGCTCGGCATTTAAATCCAATAGTGGATAGTGTTTATTTGTAAGCTGACAGTTCCGTTCTTAACCCTTTAACCAAGCTTACACACATCAACAACAGAACAAAGGTAAACGGTAATCCCGTTGCAACCACGCCTGACTGCAATGCTTGCAAGGCTTCTTTGCCACCAACCCAAAGCATAACGGCTGCAATTGCACCTTCAATACAAGCCCAGAAAATACGTTGTGGAATTGGTGCATCAATCTTACCACCCGCAGTGATACTATCGATAACCAGTGAGCCAGAGTCTGATGATGTAATAAAGAACACCAGAATCAGCACGATAGAAAGCATTGAAATCACTGAGCTATACGGTAGCGCATCGTAAACATGGAACAGAGTCAGTGAAATATCAGTTAGACCATTTGCACCTAGCTCACCGACTTTATTCACCACTTGGTCAAGCGCGATACCACCGAATACAGACATCCAAATCAAGGTAACGACAGTAGGAATAACGATCACTGCGAACAGGAATTCTCGAACCGTACGACCTTTAGACACACGCGCGATAAACATACCAACAAACGGTGACCAAGATACCCACCAAGCCCAGTAGAATACCGTCCAGCCGTGCATCCAAGTTTCATCTTCACGACCGTGGGGGTTGCTCAACGGAATAATATTTTCAATGTAAGCCATTGTTGTGTCTCGTAGCGAACCCCACGCCGTATCAAACGTTATAAAGGTAATGAAAATAAGCAGGGCAAACGCAACCACCATATTGACGTTACTCAGTAGCTTAACACCACCATCAATACCACGAATTACTGATAGCACCGCGATAAAGGTAACAAAGGTGATCACAATCATTTGTGTACCAATGCCGCCTTCTAGACCAAAGACATGGTTAATACCACTGGTCGCCTGCTGAGCACCGAGACCCAGCGACGTTGCAAGACCAAACAGCGTGGATAAAACGGCAAGAATGTCGATAACATGCCCTAACCAACCCCATGCTCGGTCACCAAAAATTGGATAAAACGCCGCGCGCAATGACAGCGGTAAACCCTTGTTAAAAGCAAAAAACGCAAGTGCTAGTGCAACGAGTGCGTAAATACTCCAACCATGCACACCCCAGTGGAACATGGTGGCACCCATCGCTAGAGATTTCGCTTCTTCTGTGTATGGCACTGCGTTTAGTGGCATTCCCCACCAATCAGTGAAGTACGCGGTCGGCTCCGCCACACTCCAGAACAGAAGGCCAATACCCATACCTGCTGCAAAGAGCATCGACAACCAAGAAACGGTTGAGTGATCCGGCGTTGCTTCTTTGCCACCTAAGCGGATTTTACCCAGCGGAGAAAAAAGAAGAGCAACAGCGAATAATAAGAAGAAGTTTGTCGACCACATAAAGAACGCATCAAACTGTTCGATAATTCCGTTTTTCAGACCGTTTAATACATCACGAGCAGTGGTTGGCTCAACAAGAAGAAGTGAAATTAGACAGAAAACAACGAGACCCGCACTGATGCCAAAAACGGGGTTATGTATGTCGAATCCCCACTTTTGAACGTTGTCCTGTCCAACCTGATAGTCTGTTGTGTCGATACTATATTTTTTAAATGCATTATCCATAAATACAAATTTAACGTGAATTTGAAACGCCCCTCAGGTGAGAAGAACTCCAATACCGCCCTCCATTAATTTGAACTCTAAAGTTTTAAAGCGGGGCGAAGTTTAGCAGCAATCACATATTTTTGCAAAAAATCGCCATTTATTGCATTTTTGGCTCAGTTAAAGGCAGATGAGAACAAAGTAATATCAACACAAAAATTATGAGGTCTAACGATTGATTTTATCGTAATTTGATCGTTGGAAAAGCACTGGAAATACTTGCGCTCTGTGGCTTTATCATTGATGGGCGCGTAAATTGAGATAAGTAACACTGACTTGGTTTCAAAGATAGCGATGAAACCAAGTCAGTAAAGTTTTCATAGAGACTGATTATTATAGGAAATGGAAGGTAATATTCCCCGTCACACTGCTCACGGTGTCACTATCGCTGTCAATATCCACGCCAAACGCTTGATAGCTTGCCCCAATAGAAACATTATCGAGCAAGAAGTATTCGGCACCGACACCATACATGTAGGAGACACCATCATCTTTATCTAGATTTCTCAGTCCGCCGTCATAATCAACATTGAATGCATTGATGCCACCTTTGGCATAGACATGAAGCGGCCCAAAGTCGATGCTTGGTTTCGCTGCTAAATAGAATGAATCAAAATCAGCACTACCCCTGCTGCCACTCAGTGATAAATCCACCTTGCCATGGTTAAAGTAACCTGCCTCAATGCCAATGAATGGCAAAATACCAGTACCTACATGAATACCGTAGGTTGTATCGTTTTCGCTATCGATATCAGATTGACCGATTTGACCGCCAGCGTAAATCCATGAGTCAGCCATTGCTGATGTTGAGCACAACGTTAGAGCTAATAACGAGAGTGTTTTTTTCATACTATCCCTTCCTGAGCGATTCCTAAGCGAAACATTACGCAAATATGCGCATTTAATCGCCACTATATATTGGAAAGCATGAGCATTTTAAGATCCAAAAGTGAATAATTTATGTTCAACTTTTGTTTTGTGACTTCCAGACAAAAAAACACCGACATAAAGTCGGTGTTTTTCATATGGGTGTTAGAAAGCTAGACGCTTATAGGAAATGCAGTGTTGCGTTAACAGAGAACGTGCCGATATCGTCTTTACCCGCCGTGTAGTTCATGTAGCTAGCACCAACAGACATCGGACCAAAAATGAAGTACTCAGCACCTACACCGTACATTAGATCCAAATCGTCATCGTCTTTGCCGCCTTTCACTTCTTTGTCCCACTGGTGGAAGCCACCTTTTGCATACACATGCAGTGGACCAAAGTCGATGCTTGGCTTAAGTGCTGCGTAGTAAGACGTTAGCTTAGTGTCTTGACCATTTACGTTAAATTCACCGTGTTGCGTCACACCTGCTTCAATACCAATGATAGGTAGGATGCCTGTACCAACGTGAACAGAGTATGATGTATCCGTCTCACCTTTGTAGTCAGACTGACCTACTGTTGCACCACCGTAAATCCAAGAATCTGCCATTGCCGCAGAAGATGCGCCAAGTAGCGCCACTGCTAATAGAGTTTTTTTCATCATCTACCTTTACTCTTTATTATTCCCACGTCTGCATAACTCAGTCGTTGGTACTACAAATAAAGGGAGGCGAACCATTGCCTCCCAGAACTAAAAAATTACGCTTATTGAGTTACTAGCAATTAGTGTACCAGTAACCTCATACGCGATAATTACAAATCTGACGCTATTTTACTGGTTGATTAGCAAGCATCAATCGCGTTTTTGACTCGTTTATCAGAAACAGGATAAGGAGTGCCTAATTGTTGAGCAAAGTAACTCACGCGAAGCTCTTCAATCATCCAACGCACTTCCTTTACGTTTTCAGGAATGGCCACACCTTTCGGGATCTTGTTCAGCAACTCTTTATAGTCTTGAGTCACAGATTCAATCTTCAGCATATGTAAACGATCTTTGTTTGGATCGATTGGCAACTTCTCCATACGACGCTCTATCGCACGCATGTAGCGAAGAATATCCGGCAAGCGTTTCCAGCCACATTCCGTCGCAAAACCTTTGAAGATCAAGCCTTCAATTTGTGCTTTGATATCCGACAGAGCAAACGCCATTGTGAAGTCGATTTTGCCTTTTAGCTTCTTATTGATGCTGAACGCCGTTGTCAGAATAGTCTCAACCTGTTGAGCGATCTCTACAACGGTATCACCCAGTTCAGCACGAACGTGTTCTTTCAACGCTTCGAACTTCTCTGGCTCCCAAACTAAGCCACCCTGCTCTTCGATAAGCTTATCGACACCACAGGCGATACAGTCATCGATCAGATCAAGCACTTTGCCGTAAGGGTTAAAGTACAAACCCAACTTCGATTTGTTCGGTAAGTTAGCGTGCAAATATTTAATTGGAGACGGCACATTCAACAAAATCAAACGACGCTGACCAGCACGCATTGCCGTTATCTGCTCGTACTCCGTTTCGTAGAGTTTGATTTCAACGCTGTCTTTGCTATCAACAAGTGCTGGATACGCTTTTACATCGTAGCCACCACGTTTTTGTTGATACACTTTTGGCAATTCACCGAAGCTCCACGTATGCAGACCTTGCTGTTCAATATCGTCATCCGCCACTTTGGAAAGCGTTTCTTGAACTTTGTCTTTCAAGCTCTCTTTCAATTCGTGAAGGTCTTTATGTTCCTTCAGTTTACGATTTCGATGATCAACCGCTCGGAACGTGACTTTCAAGTGCTCAGGCACTTGTTCCAAGTTCCAGTCTTCACGCAATACTTCTACACCCGTCATGCGGCGCAGTTCTTTTTCTAGCGAGTCTAGCAGCGGTGCTTCCATTGCTGTTACGCGTGCTAAGAATGCATCGGCATAGTTTGGCGCAGGTACAAAGTTCTTACGAATCGTCTTCGGCAGCGATTTAATCAAACTAACAATAAGCTCATGACGCAAACCCGGGATCTGCCAGTCAAAGCCCGCTGGTTCAACTTGGTTTAAAATCGGCAACGGCAAATGCACTGTGACACCGTCACTATCATCGCCTGGTTCAAATTGGTAACTCAACTTGAGCTTCAAACCATTTTGATGCCAGAAGTTCGGGTAATCCAAGTCGGTGACATGACTAGCGTCGCCCTTGAACAGCATCTCTTTTTCAAAGTTCAGCAGTTCAGGATCTTCTTTCGATGCTTTTTTCCACCACGTATCGAAATGTTTACCAGACACCACTTCGGTACCAACACGTTGGTCATAGAAATCAAACAGCTCATCATCATCCACCAAGATGTCACGACGACGAGATTTGTGTTCAAGCTCTTCCACTTCTTGCAGAAGCTTACGGTTTTGCTTAAAGAACGCGTGTTTGGTTTCCCACTCACCTTCAACCAATGCACTACGAATAAAGATTTCGCGGCTAACGGTCGGATCGATACTGCCGTAGTTGACCAAACGCTTCGGTACGATTGGTACGCCGTAAAGCATGACTTTTTCGTGCGCCATCACCGCCGCGCGTTTCTTCGACCAATGCGGTTCACTGTAACTGCGCTTGATAAGATGTTTGGCTAATGGCTCAATCCACTCCGGCTGAATCTTGGCAATGATGCGACCCCAAAGTTTCGAGGTTTCCACCAACTCGGCTGACATTATCCACTTAGGTTGTTTCTTAAATAGACCCGATGCAGGGAAGATATGGAAACGAGCGTTGCGCGCGCCTTGATATTCATTCTTTTCTTGGTCTTTCATACCGATGTGCGACAACAAACCAACCAAGATCGCACTGTGTACACCATGGTAAGAAGCAGGCTCATCGTTAAGTTTGAATTCCATTTCACGCATCGACTGGTGAATTTGGAAGTACACATCTTGCCACTCACGCACGCGCAAGTAGTTCAAATAGTCTTGCTTACATTGCTTGCGGAACTGGTTGCTAGACAACGCTTTTTGCTGCTTTTGGATGTATTCCCACAAATTCACAAACGTCAGGAAGTCCGACTCTTCATGGAAGAAACGACGGTGCTTATCATCTGATGATTGTTGTTTGTCTGAAGGACGCTCGCGTGGATCTTGAATCGACAAGGCTGCTGCAATGATCATCACTTCTTTAAGCGCACCATATTTTGGCGCTTCCAAAACCATACGCGCCAAGCGTGGGTCGATTGGCAAACGAGCTAATTGGCGACCGATGGAAGTCAGGCGTTTTTTCGGGTCTTTTACCTCAGAATTAATCGCGCCAAGCTCTTCCAGCAAACGAACACCATCTTGGATGTTACGTTTGTCCGGCGCTTCCACAAATGGGAAGGCTTGAATGTCGCCCAAGCCAAGAGCGGTCATCTGTAAGATAACCGATGCTAGGTTGGTACGCAGGATCTCGGGATCGGTAAACTCTGGGCGCGACTCAAAATCTTCCTCTGAGTACAGACGGATACAGATACCCTCTTCCACACGACCACAACGACCTTTACGTTGGTTCGCACTCGCCTGAGAAACTGGCTCGATTGGAAGACGCTGAACCTTAGTTCGGTAACTGTAGCGGCTAATGCGCGCCGTGCCCGGGTCGATAACATACTTGATGCCCGGAACGGTTAGCGAGGTTTCTGCCACGTTGGTTGCCAGTACAATTCGGCGACCAGTATGAGGTTGGAAAATCTTGTTCTGCTCGCCAGCCGACAAACGCGCATAAAGCGGCACAATTTCGGTGCTCTTCAGATTGCGTTTAGACAATGCATCTGCGGTATCACGAATTTCACGCTCACCGTTCATGAAGATCAGGATGTCACCTAAACCTTCATCGCACAATTCGTCTACCGCTTCGAAGATGCCTTCAAGTTGGTCACGATCATTGTCGTCATCACCGCTTAATGGACGGTAACGAGTTTCTACTGGGTAAGTACGACCTGACACTTCAATAATTGGTGCATTGTTGAAGTGTTTTGAGAAGCGCTCTGGGTCAATGGTTGCCGACGTGATGATCACTTTCAAATCAGGACGACGTGGTAGCAACTCTTTCAAGTAACCCAAGATGAAATCGATGTTAAGGCTGCGCTCGTGCGCTTCATCGATAATAATGGTGTCGTATTGATTCAAGAAACGGTCGTGCTGAATCTCAGCCAGCAAGATACCATCTGTCATCAATTTGATTTGGGTATTTTCAGAGATCTGATCGTTGAATCGAACCTTGTAACCAACAAACTCACCAAGCTTGGTTTCCATCTCTTCAGCAATACGGTTCGCAACCGAGCGCGCCGCAAGACGACGAGGCTGAGTATGACCAATCAGGCCGAACTTACCGCGACCAAGTTCTGCACAGATCTTTGGCAACTGAGTGGTTTTACCTGAACCGGTTTCACCCGCGACGATAACCACTTGGTTTTCTTCGATCGCTTTAGCGATGTCGTCACGCTTTTGGCTGACGGGCAGAATTTCTGGGTATTCAATCGTTGGTTTGTAGTTGCTGCGTTGTTCCGCAACCATCATCGATTTAGCAATGTCGAGTGCAATTTCATCAAACACAGCATTACGTGCTGCGTCTTTCTTAATTTTGCTCGCACCAGAAATGCGTTTACTTAAACGGAAGCGGTCACGCATCATGCACTGGCTTAACGCTTTACGTAGAGACGCCGCGCTATTCACTTGAGCCTGAGGTGCTTTATCTTGTTTCGCTGTCGCCTTTTGCACACCATTTGACGGTGTCGCTTGCTCTTCAGCGGGATTCTTTTTTGGGGGCTGTGACGAAGTCAAAGCGTTTCCTATTCTTTTCATTACAAAAACTGCGCGGATTGTATCACACAAGATCTGCAACAAGATAACCGAAACCACATTCAAATTTTTCGAACATGTTCAGCGAATCCCTATACTTTTTAACCAACGTGCCTCGCTTATAATGGCTCCCATAGTCAAAAGCACTTATTTAAGGAATAACCATTATGTCTCGTGTACTAGCTCTAAAATCAAGCATCCTTGGCGATTACTCTCAATCAAACAAACTGGTTGAAGACTTCATCAAAAATGTAGACCAAGACAAGCTAACTGTTCGTGATTTGGCTGCAAAACCATTACCAGTTTTGGACTTCGCCGTTGCCACTGCACTTCGCGCAACGGAAGATCTTTCACAAGAACAACAAGAGGTTGTCGAACTGTCGGATACCCTTATTGAAGAAGTAAAAGCCGCAGACACTTTGGTTATTGCCGCACCAATGTATAACTTTACGATTCCGACTCAGCTTAAAAACTGGATTGATTTGATTGCTCGCGCTGGCGTGACATTCAAATACACAGAAAACGGCGTTCAAGGCTTGATCGAAGGTAAGAAAGCGATTGTCATCACGACTCGCGGTGGTATCCATAAAGATTCACCAACAGACAACGTCACACCATACCTGCGTACCGTGCTAGGTTTCGTTGGTATAACTGATGTGGAATTTGTTTATGCGGAAGCGCTAAACATGGGTGAAGATTTCGCTGCGAAAGGCATTTCTGAAGCGCAGAGCCAACTTGCAGCGATAGCGTAAATTGGCCTAAGTTCAAGAACAAGTAGAATACAAATAACAAGGGATTGGTTCGCGCCAATCCCTTGTCGATCAAAATACCCTAATCGTGTTTAGAAGTTATCTTATTTCTCCCAGAGCGATTCACTTTCTCTAAGTTGTGTAGCGCTTCGTGATAGAGCTTTTCCAAAGACTGCTCAGCTTCGTTTATCATATTCTCAATCATCGCATCAAACGCGACATCACTCGGAATTTCGAGATCGTCTCCAACGTCAACCTCAAGAGAATTGACGTACAACACTAACCATTCATCACTCTCTAAATGTCCTTCCCCGTGGACGACAAAAAAGCGCTTGGCAAATTCATCGTTGGTACAGTTTATCGCCTCAATTTGAATATTGAATGAGGAGTCGATACTCATGGTGCTCATGCCATCCGATTCATCAGATGCATCACAAACAGCCTTAACTTTGGCACGATACACGAAGGTTCGCGTTGAAAGCAGCATTGTATTATTCATCATTACTCATAATGGGCGATAAAGAAGTCAGTTGCAAATCCGACCTATATGCATCTTACGATGCTCTAAAACTCGAACTGGAAGTAAATTGTATTGTAGTTGCTTCCGCCTTTAATGCGCCCAAACTGGGACGCACTTTCGAAAATTGCTGAGCGGTGATGCAATGAATAACCCACCCACATATTTTCCCAGTTTTTTTGGTTGAATAAGTCACCTATATTTACATCAAACGAGAAGTCTAAGTAGTTCAGTAGCTTACTTGGTGTATAACCCTTGTCTTCCATTTCGGTTCCTTCGATGTAGGTAATGTTGTCGACGTATGACATACCTTCCGCAACACCAAATCGCCAAGTCGTTGGCCAATTAACGGTATAATAAGCCTTAATCGCCATCACGTATTCTGTGCTCGCGGACTGTACACTGGACGACCAGTGATGAACCAAACCTGGCGTTAAATAAATATCAAGAGGAAAACCAAACAACTCGTCCGTTAGCGGGTGCCCATAAAATAATGAAGTAAGTTGATTGTCGTATGGGTCTTTTTCTCTCTCAAAGCTAAATATTTCACCAATATTTGAAGGCGTCGCCCAACCATGCGCGATACGTAGGTATGGTTTATTGCTCAGTGCTGATTTCGGAGCTTTGCCTTTATCGTTGAAAAAGCCAAAACCGACAAACACTTCACCTTGATATCGGTCCTCTACAAGCTGGCTGTTGTAGGCATTATCATCTAAGCGAGTGACACTCGTCTCCCCCAATAAATACAAGTTGGAAGTCACATGATAACGCGCTTTGATGCCGAGGTTGGCGTCAAGTCCTGCTCCAATTCTTTCCCCAGTAACATCTTTAAACGCATAATATTCACTGTTGAAGTCAGCGTCTTTGTATCGAATCGTGATAGATGGCTCTAACTCCCAATCACCAAACGCATAATTAGCGGCAAGGCGATAATTAGAGTGAAACTGGAGTTCATCGTCCGTCATTAGTTCTACTTCCGCGCGCCAGTTGTCGTTAATGCTATAACGAACTTGACCACCAAAGTCGACTCTGTCCCCTTCATTGGCATTTTGTAGCGACATGGGAATATCAACAAATCTCAATCGCATGATCGCACTCGCGCGCCAGTCAGAATCACTCTCGTCATACAGAAAAACGCCGCCTTCAATGCCATTAATATACAAATGCTCGTTTTCAAAGAACATCATTGGTACAAATGTACTCACCGTCGAGTCATTATCGGCGGTATAAAACGGGATCGATGCGGTGCGATACATCGCTGCAATTCCCCACGTTTGCTCTTCTACACCATACGCAGAAGAAGCCATCGCAGCTAAAGGCAAAGTGAGTGTTGTTAGAATTAATCTCTTCATGAGTTCGAAAAATGTTGGTTGAGAAGCAGGCAAACATCAATGATTTGCCATTTAAAGCTTATGTTCTTCTGATGATAGCCGTTACAATGACAAATGTTGTCATCCTCGTGACAGTTTGAGTCCCAAGATTATATTAACATAGCACGACTAGATGAGCTTATTTGTGAATATTTTACTATCGTAACAAGCTCTTAAAACTCTAGCTTAGTTCTAAATCAAACATAATGAAGTAAAAAGTGAAAGCATCAGAACTCATCTCTACCTTGAATCATTTACCCGCAGACACGGACCCAGACATTGTGATGGGAGAAGCATGGCTGCCTGAAAGGTTGATAGGGACTCAACTTGATGGGGACATGTTATTTTTGCACTTTGATAATGCTCCAGAAGATGGTCAGGGAGACGAGGAGGGACGCGGCTTCGTCGAGCACGAAATAGATCTAATCAGAACGCGGCTTCAGCAAATTTTGGATGAAGACAGTGATAACGCGTCAAAAGCCGATGCGATGCTTGGTTTGTTCCTTATGGGACATGAACTTAGTAGCTCGCAAGTTATCGAAATATTAGAAGAAGAAGCTGACACATAAGGAGCCGTTTTGCCAGCATTGATGAACACGACTGAAATTTCTTCACTTCCTCTTGTCGTTGCAGGTCCGATCCTACGTAAAGTGACCGCAACTGAAATCAATATTTGGCTAGTCACCACCCAACGCTTGGAGGGTATGGTGCAAATTACGGATGAAAATGCCTCCATCCTTTATCAAGCCCCTTTAAGTGAACAAAAAGAACAGCTTCAAATCGGCCTCAATGCGTGGTGTTGCTTACTTAAATTAGAAGGCGAGTTTCCAACCCATCAAGCGTTACGCTATCAAATAAAAACGCAATATGGCTTAGTGACGGAACTGCTCCCTCACCTGACTTATGAACGAGATAACTGTCCAAATTTGGGCGTTGAGTTCCTAATCAGCGAAAAAGCAGATTATGTTCTGCATGGCTCGTGCCGGAATCCCCACCACTTCAGTAAAGATACATTGGTCGCTGCGGATCATAAAATCGCATCTCAATCCATTGAAGAAAGACCGGATATGCTCATCATGAGTGGTGATCAAATCTATGCAGACCATGTTGCAGGCCCTACTCTGGACGCCATCGAACAAGTCATTGCCCTACTCGGTTTACCGGGCGAAGAATTCAAGCAAGCGCCGATAAAAAATACCAATGCCCTCTACCAGCACTCAGCTTGTTATTATGGTCGGGACAAATTGTTGCCTCATTATGTGAATGATGGCAGTTTACTGAGTACGTTTTTCCCGCGCAGAGGGACGCCAATATTCAGCGCCAAAGAGTGTGAAAACCATCTAATAAGCTTTGCCGAATGCTTTGCAATGTACTTATTGGTTTGGTCTCCGACCTTATGGAAGCTTATTCGGACAGATCGCTTATTAGAAAATGAGTTTACTGTCGGCGGAGCAACTCTCGACCCCAAATGGCAACAGCAATGGCGAGAAGAAAAAGCTCAAATAGATAAATTCGTCTCAGGTCTAGATAATGTTCAACGCCTACTTGCTCACATTCCAACCTACATGATCTTTGATGATCACGATGTCACCGACGATTGGAACCTTACCATAGGCTGGGAACAAGCCGCGTACAGCAACGCCTTTGCAAAACGTATTATAGGCAACAGCCTGATTGCCTACTGGCTCTGCCAAGGGTGGGGAAACGCGCCAGAAAAATTCAATGATGAGTTTATGAGTATCGCTCAACGCTTTTTCAACGAGCGTTCCTCACAAACTCAAGATGCATTTATTCAATATTTGTATCGCTTTGAGAATTGGCATTACACCATTCCGACGACGCCAAAAGTTGTCGTGCTAGATACGCGAACCAGACGCTGGCGTTCTGAGTCTAAAATGAACAAGCCCTCTGGGTTAATGGACTGGGAAGCAATGATTGAGTTCCACCAAGAACTTGTTCATCAAGACAAAGTTATCATTGTTTCTGCCGCGCCGATGTTCGGAGTGAAATTTATCGAAGCACTGCAGCGAGTAGTAACGATGCTTGGTAAACCATTAATGGTCGATGCTGAAAACTGGATGGCGCACCCCGGAAGTGCGAATACGCTTATTAGTATTTTTACACATACTAAGACGCCGACCAATTTCGTTATTCTCTCTGGCGACGTGCACTACTCTTTTGCATACGACATTAAACTTCGCTACCGAAAAAATAGTCCGAATATCTATCAAATCACCTGTAGCGGGATTAAAAATCAGTTCCCAACCCAATTGCTCAATATTTGTGATGGTCTAGATAGGCTTCTATATAGCCCTCGTTCGCCTTTAAACTGGTTCACAAAACGTAAGCGGCTAAAGATCTACAAACGCGCACCAAGTTCGCACAATTTTTATCGCTTAGTTAACCACAGCGCCATTGGTGAGCTGCGTCTTGATGACGAAGGAAAGCCGAGCCAAATTAGCATTCTAACGAGCGATGGCGAAGAGGTACATTTTCCACCAACTCGTGCAGAAGGCTAAATCTCGCTCCCAAAATGACTTGCCCTTTCTTGAAGACAAGTCATTTTTGACTGAACTAAAAAGTACGAGGGATTTGGGTAGATGAGCAAAGCTCTTGACTGTCAACGGCGTGCTAAATTTGATACCACACCTTGAGATCTACCGTATTTATGACCATGTTAACCAAATAAACAATAGCTCGGTGTTCAATATGTTTAACTCTCTTACCTCATTATTTAAACAGCTCATTGAAGGCTCTGATTTAAGTCAAACCAACACACTCTCTCCGAATATGGCTATCGCGTGCTTGCTGTGTGAAGTATCTGGCGCAGACCATAACGTCGATGATAAAGAGCAAAAAACAAAGCGTTCATTATTGATGAAGCTTCTGTCATTAAATGAAGAAGAATCAAATGCTTTGTTAGAGCAAGCGCAACAGAAAATAAAAGACTCCGCGTCTCTGTACGATTTTACTTCTCAACTGAGAGAATTGACTCAAGAAACACGCTACAACTTAATCAAAAGCATGTGGGAAGTGGCGTATGCCGATGGCGAAATTGATCCACTAGAAGATGCAGTGATCCGCAAAACAGCAGAACTACTCTACGTTGATCACAGTGAGTTCATTCGAGCAAAGTTGCAATCTCAGTAAGGAAACAAGGTAAACATGTAAGTCGCGCAAGCTATTTCAAGTCTACCGTGAAATGATGGCGAAGATTGAGTTCTATAGCCATAAAAAAACGCGTATTACGCGCGTTTTTTCGATAAGCCAACGACATTGTTATTAAAATACTGGTCAAGATATGAATGTGTTTGACGAGCTCTACACTAAACAGATTCCATGACAAAACAACAATGGTTGAATGACGATTTGATTACAAGTTTGCCTATCTATAGCGGACTATTAAAGCATAGTCAGAGCAAGCTTCGCTAAATTGTACGCATCCACATAACCAGAATGTTGGCGCCCTTCCCAATCAATGCCTTTTGCTTCTTGAGCGGCTCGGTGACCAATACGCTTATCCTTAAGACGATTTTGAATGCGATAAAGCGTTGCTAAGTTGATGAACTCCGTAAACGGTGCTTCAATACCTTTTTGCTTACACTCTTCAAGCAGGATGAGGTCATCTCGGCCCCATGATGCATAAATCTTGTTTCGACCACCAAAGTTCTTAACCATGGATTTAAGCACTTCTTCTAATGGGCGCCCTTGTTTTTCAATTTTACGCGGCGTAATACCTGTTAGCTCGGCACAAAACAGCGAAACTTCATCATGTTCAGGTTTTACGTAGTATTGAGCTCGCTTGACTATCTCGCCTCTAGACAAATCTATTTCAGCCAACCCAACTTCGATAATTTCACCCGTGCTGCCGACACCATTTTCGTTCCAGCAACACATTTCTAAATCGAAGCATACAATACGGTTATGGTTCATAGCTTGTCTTGATTCCTAACATAAAATTTTAAAGCGTGCGATTCTACCGTAACACGGTGTAAAACTCGAATTTGCACGCCCATTTAATCGCCAATCGACACATTATTACGACCGTTTTTTTTACTCAAATAAAGTTGATTATCCATTTTGTGATACAAGCTTTCAGGATCTTCATCTTTATGGACAGCCGCGCCGATACTTAACGTGCAAATGATTGAAGCATCACCATAGTCAAAAGCCGTACTTGCCACGATGCTCCGCAACTTTTCCAAATAAGCTTCCAGTGCTTCTTTATCAATGACTTTAGAAATAATACAGAACTCATCACCACCAGCACGATAAAATCGGTCTCCAGGTTTTAGATTCGCACTGACTAGCTTAGTCACATGCTGCAATGCTTCATCTCCCCCTAAATGACCGTGCTTGTCATTGATAATTTTGAAGTGGTCGATATCAAAACCAACCAATGCGAAGCTAACACCTTTGTTTATCTGGCTAAGCAAATGATCGTTAAACGCTCGGCGATTGAGTAACTGAGTTAGAGGGTCACGCTCAGCCATCCTTTTTAATTCGACGGTTTTAAGCTCTAACATGACCGCCAAGCGCTCTTTTTCTCGCGACTGTAAATTCACAATCCAACTAATCAAAAAGGCGATTACCAACCCGGCTAATGTCGTGCCCGCTAAAATAGAACGCTCCCAAGCAGAGACGGCATCAGAAAGTTTAAAATCAATCCGCCACTCACGATTAGGCAGCTGAATGGTACGGCTTATAACCGTTCCTCGAATGTTATCCCAGTTTGAACTTTGGAAGAGAACGGGGTCATCTGCTGCGTCAAAGCCTAAATCTTCTACGCGCACCGACATATCTAGCTCAGTCGCGGTTTTCGTGATCAAATCCTCAAAGTAAACCGTACTTCGAATCACCCCTGTCACTACACCTAATAAATGTTTGTTCTCGAAGTCAAACACTGGATGGAACACTAGCAGCCCAGTTTTAGGAATGGACTTGTCATACCCATCTTGCAGTAAGCGAACTTTATCCGAGACATTTGCTCGCCCATTTGTGGATATATCATCCAAGATGAGATCGAAGCGTTTACGTGAAAAATAGAAACCTAATAGAGAAAGGTTTTCTGGTGTTCTTGGATAAATATCCGATGCGATAAAAATTGGCTCTTTGTGTTCAAAAATGTACCCGTAGGTTTTGGGGCCATCTTTAGGAACGGTAAACGGTTGGAAATCAGGAAATGTTTGACGGGTCTTTAAAATATGCTCATCAAGGTCTTCGAATTCGACCTTTTGCATCCATTGAAGTCCGATTAGACTTCGCGAGCTATTGATTACTTGTTCCGCATACATTGGGAACGAAGACCAATAGGTGCGTTCAATCGAATGAAAAAAGTTTGCACCTGCACCAATGAACTTTAAATCATTTTCGACGTTCGCTTTCAGTGATTCTGCTTGTCGGTCAGCTAAAGTATCAAACGTCGTCTGCGTATACCGTTGCTGCATCGTATAAGCAGCACCGACCACACCAGCAGTGACACACAACGTCGCTGCAAAAGCTAGAATAGAGTCTGAATGTCGTTTGATAACGCTCTTGTGAGCGGTGCTTTGTGTCATATCGTAATTTTGATACTTCCGTAAGTTAAACTTCGGGATCTATTGAAATACTGCGTTAGCAACGCACAAACATCAAGCAACAACCTATGCTGGGCAGTCCGATCGTCGATTTTTCACGCTGTTCGTACGGTATAGTCACGAATTATTACAGCCTTAAGCCTTGAATATGCTACCATCCGTCATCATTTTAATGTCTAAACTTGGTGCAAGATCGCAAAGACGATCGTTTTAGTGAACACATATGAGCCAATACTGAGCACCAATAATCAATAGAAAGAGAAAAAACGTCATGAACATTGATTTGAACCTAATTCCTCAAACGTTCGATATGCTTCACGCTGGCCTAACCGCATCGAGCGTTTTGCTTCTTTTAGTCGCGGTCTCTCGCAAATCAAAAGTGGTTGAGAAAGTCATAGAAAAACCGGTCGAGAAAATCGTCGAAGTTGAGAAGCCAGTTGAGAAGATCGTCGAAGTAGAAAAAGTCGTTGAAGTTGAGAAGGTCGTAGAAAAAGTCGTTGAAGTTGAATCGAAACTCGCAACAGCTTCTACTGATTCTGCAATGCAGCTACTTTCTATCATGCAGCAAGAAGCTCGTCTGATCGACTTCCTACAAGAAGACCTAACTTCGTTCTCTGATGAAGAAGTAGGCGCTGCGGCTCGTGTTATTCACACTGGCGGTCAAAAAGTATTGAACGATTACGTGACACTTGCGCACGTTCGTAACGAAGAAGAAGAAACTCGTATTACGGTTGAAGAAGGCTTCAACCCACAAGAAATCCGCCTAACTGGTAACGTGACAGGCAGCGCGCCGTTCCACGGCACGTTAGTTCACAAAGGTTGGAAGGCAACGTCTATGAACCTGCCTAAACTGGCTGAAAACTACGATGCATCTGTGATTGCTCCAGCCGAGGTTGAGCTGTAATGGAACACATGAACCAAGAAAACCATTCTCAAGAAGCGTCTGTTGAAACTCAACAGACGCCTAAATTCAGTGTTGGTATCGACTTAGGTACAACACACTGTGTCATGTCTTTTGTTGATACGCACGACGAAGACGCTCGCGTAGAAGTAATGCCTATCCCGCAGCTGACTGCGCCGGGTACGGTAGAGACTCGTAGCCAATTAGGCTCTTTCCTATACCAACCACACGAACACGAAATGAACCCGCAATCACGCGTTCTTCCGTGGTCGAGTGAGCCAAAAGCTCTGGTTGGTGCTATCGCGCGTAACCTAGGTTCAAAAACACCAATTCGTTTAGTTGCTAGTGCAAAATCTTGGCTTTGCCACGCTGGTGTGAATCGTCGTGATGCATTCCTGCCAGCAGGTAGCCCAGAAGAAGTGGAAAAAGTATCCCCTCTTCGCGCGACAGAGCTATACCTTGAGCACCTAAAAGATGCTTGGAATCACGCAAACCCAAATCACAACATTGCTGATCAAGACGTTACCATTACGGTTCCAGCTTCTTTCGATCCTGCGGCTCGTGACCTTACAGCCGAAGCTGCACGCAACGTTGGTTTTGTGCACCTAACGCTTCTAGAAGAGCCACAAGCAGCACTTTACAACTGGATTGATAACAGCAACGACAAATGGCGCGACGAAGTTGAAGTTGGCGACATCGTGCTTGTGGTCGATATCGGGGGTGGTACAACTGACCTTTCTTTGGTTGAAGTAACTGAAGACGACGGCAACCTAACTTTGAACCGCATCGCGGTAGGTGAACACATCCTACTTGGCGGTGACAACATGGACCTTGCACTTGCGTACCGCTTGAAGATGAAGCTAGCGCAAGAAGGCAAAGAGCTACAGCCGTGGCAAGTTCAGGCGATGACGCACGCATGTCGTGACGCGAAAGAAGCGCTATTGAACGACAGCGAACTTCAGTCAGTACCAATCGTGGTGCCAAGCCGTGGTTCTAAACTGCTTGGCGCAACTCTGAAAACAGAACTGACTCAAGAAGAAGTACAACAAACACTGGTTGACGGCTTCTTCCCTCAAGTTGCGATTACTGATCACCCTGTTCAACGTAACCGTGGTGCACTAACGCAAATGGGTCTGCCGTACGCACAAGATGCGGGTATTACTCGCCACATTGCAGCATTCTTGTCTAAGCAAGCACACGCGCAAAGCGACGGTGAATCAGCGCAAGCTCAAGATTTCAACCCATTTGCAAACATGCCAGGTATGCCTGGCGCGGATGCAGCGCAATCGGCTGACTTCATCAAGCCAACTGCAATCCTATTCAACGGCGGTGTTCTGAAATCGAAACTTCTAGCAACTCGTCTAGAAGACACGATCAACGAATGGCTACTAGAAGCAGATGCTGAAATGGCGAAACGCCTAACAGGTGTGGATCTAGACCTTGCAGTTGCTAGCGGTGCGGCTTACTACGGCTCTGTGCGTCGTGGTCAAGGCGTTCGTATCCGCGGCGGTATTGCTTCGGCGTACTACGTGGGTATCGAAAGTGCGATGCCTGCGATTCCGGGCATGGCGCCTCCAATGGAAGCACTGTGTGTAGCACCATTTGGTATGGAAGAAGGCTCAAGCGTTGACGTACCAAGCCAAGAGTTTGGTTTGATCATCGGCCAGCCAGTTAACTTCCAATTCTTCGGCTCAACCGTTCGTCGTGATGACCTAGCAGGTACTCACCTAGACTACTGGGCACCAGAAGAGCTTGAAGAGCTTCCAGAAATTCAAGTAACGCTGCCTGTATCTGAAGGTCGTCGTGAAGGTGAAGTGGTTCCAGTTACCCTAGCTTCTCGTGTCACAGAGCTTGGTACGCTTTACTTAGAAGCCATTGCCGCTGATAACGGGCAAAAATGGCATGTTGAGTTCGATGTGCGCGAAGACGCGAAAAGTGACTCAAACGAAGAACAATAATTAGAAGTCAAACGGCATCCAATCGGGTGCCGTTTTTAAATACACGAAGGTTTGGTTTTGTATGGCATCTCCTCGTTTCCTTGTTGGTATTGACCTCGGCACCACAAACACTGTGGTGGCCTACTGTGAAATCACCGACAACCTTGAACAATCCGAAGTATCCCTATTTGACATCGACCAACTGATTGGTCCGGGCGAAGTCGTTCGTAAACCACTTCTGCCCTCTTTCCGCTATCATCCAGCTGTAGGTCAAATCTCCCATTCTGACCTCACTCTTCCTTGGGACAACGAACCTGTTGCTGGCGACATTGACAATGTCATCGTTGGTGAATGGGCTCGTGAATTAGGCGCGAAGGTGGAAGGACGTCAGGTATCCAGTGCAAAAAGCTGGCTATCGCACCAAGCGGTAGATCGTAGCTCAGGCATTCTCCCTTGGGCTGGCGCGCAAGACGTAGATAAAGTCTCTCCCGTCATTGCCAGCGCAAGCTACCTTAACCACATTCGTCAAGCATGGAACTACCGACATCCTAGTAACAAGCTAGAAGACCAAGATGTGGTTGTGACCGTTCCAGCATCGTTCGATGAGACGGCTCGTAAGCTCACGCTTGAAGCCGCAGAGTTGGCAGGTTTAAAGAAAATCGTCCTGCTCGAAGAGCCACAAGCCGTATGTTACGACTGGTACGCACGCCATCAGAAAACCGCAGCTGATGAGCTCAAAGAGTTACCGCTGATTCTGGTGTGCGATGTGGGCGGTGGTACCACCGACTTAAGCTTGATTGAAGCAAGTTTCTCTTCTCAAGATGAGCTAGCCCTTGATCGTATTGGCGTTGGCGAACACTTGATGCTGGGTGGTGATAACCTCGACTTAGCATTAGCACACCTTGCAGAAAGCCGCTTCAATCAAAGTAAGAAGCTCACTGCAGTAAGCCTAACAAAGCTAATTCAGCAAACACGTAAAGCGAAAGAGAACCTGCTTTCAGCGAGCGCACCTGACGAAGTGAAGATCACCATGTTAGGTAGCGGCTCTAAGCTACTTGGGGGCACAAAGAGTATTGCTCTAAGCAAACAAGAAGTGCACCAAATCGCATTAGATGGCTTCTTCCCGCTTTCTGATTTCAGTGACGTACCAGACAAACGTCGTAGCGCGGTTGTCGAGTTTGGCCTTCCATACGTTGCTGACCCAGCGGTGAGCAAGCACGTTGCCGAGTTCTTAACTCAGCACCAGCAAGTCGCTCGTGCCGCTCTTGGCATTGAAGACGATAAACAAAACGCGATTCCAGTTGGCGTGTTATTGAACGGAGGCGTGTTTAACAGTGATCTGGTGACTGAACGTGTCACCGCCCTACTTTCTGACTGGCGCGGCGCACCAGTTACGGTATTAGATAACCCACATCCAGATTGGTCGGTTGCACTAGGTGCCGTTGCGTTTGGTAAAGCACGTCGTGGTGCACAGCTAAAAATAGGTGGTGGTGCAGCGCGTTCTTACTTCTTGCACCTTCAAAAGAAGAACAAGATGGGCCAAGCGCTCTGTTTGCTTGCAAAAGGTACAGAAGAAGGACACGAGATCCGCTTAAGTGGTCGTCGTTTCTCGCTTACCCTAGGTGAACCCGTTCGCTTTAACCTGCTGACCTCTACCCACGACACCTTAACCAATAACACCGCTATTCAAAACGGTGTGATGGTGGACGTTGATCCTGACTTATTTGCTCCTCTGCCGCCTTATATCACCACCCTTGAAGGTGAAGGCGCTGAACTGCAAGCCAACCAGAAAGAGCGTGTAGAAGTACAACTGGCGTGTCAGTTGACCGAAGTCGGCACACTTAAGATGGAATGTGTCAGCGCAGAAGATGACAGCAAACGTTGGGAGCTGGAATTCGAAGTTCGTAACAAGCAAACCGACGACAGTGAACAAGTTAAACTTCACCCTAAGTTGAACGAGTGTAAGGAGCTGATCGCTCGCCTTTACAGCGGTAATAAGAAAAGCGCGGAAAGCAAAGAGATCAAAACCTTAGCAAAAGATCTTGAGAAGAAACTTGGCAAGCGCGACGAGTGGGATTTCACTACCCTACGTCAACTGTTTGATACCTTTGCACAAGGTCGTAAACGTCGCCGTCGTTCTGAACAGCACGAGAAAAACTGGCTTCGTTTGGCGGGCTTTGCACTGCGTCCGGGCTTTGGCGATCCAACAGACTCTTGGCGTATTGAGCAAGTTTGGGGACTGTATCAACAAAATATTCAGTTCAAAAACCATCAAGGCTGGACAGACTGGTGGGTATTCTGGCGACGTATCGCGGGCGGTCTAAGCCAAGAACAACAAGAAACCATTTTGGCAGACATCGCGAAATACCTACACCCTAGCGCGATGAAAAACCCACAGTCCGCCAAAGCGGCACAAGACATGGGTTACGAATCCATGGTGCGTCTTTCAGCCTCTCTAGAGCATCTAGAAGTGGAAGATAAAGTTCTATTGGCAACGTGGTTCTTGAGTAAAGCGATCAACCAAAACCAGTTTGAACAAGCGCACTGGTGGGCGATGGGACGTTTAGCTTCTCGCACACCACTTTATGGCAGCCAGCACAACGTCATTCCTCGTGAACAAGCAGAACAGTGGTTGCCTAAGTTGTTAGAGCAGAACTGGCAGAAAGAGCCAATGATCGCTTTCGCAGCCGTAATGATTTGTCGTAAGACGGGTGACCGCCTGTTTGATATTTCTGACGATTACCGAGAGCAAGTTCTAATGAAGCTGAAACAAAGTAAAGTGCCCGAATCTTGGGTATCACTAGTTAAAGAAGTGAAAGAGCTTTCAGAAAGCGAATCAAAACGCGTCTTCGGTGATGCTTTACCAAGCGGTTTAACGCTGGTTCATCATTAAATCCACTCTACACAAGAAGACGAGTTAGACGTACAAAGCCCTTCCGACGAAGGGCTTTGTTGTATCGCATTCTTTTGGTTTTTATCGTGTACAACGCGCTAATTCATTTCTGTCGTAATCACTACATCGCGCGTTTCGTTATCCATATCGCTAATACCGACCACCGACACTTCTCTGTCCGATAGAGTTTCAATTAAGCTGTCTTCTAATCCGCCATCAGCCAGCCAAGTATAAAATTTATCCGCGATACGCTCCGAACCTTCCCCGACAAACGTTAATGTGACCTTCTTCATTTGTGACACTCCATCAATTTACGATTCAGCTACTTAAGCGTAGTATGTTTCGCAAATATCGACATAAACTAGGACTAACTTCTTTTATGAGTATCGAAAAATTTGACGCGATTTATCAACGTGCTGCTAAGCGAAAAGGCGGAAAAGATCAGCTTGAAGCGCTATTGTCTCACCCATTAAGTAAAGAGGAATTAGCAGCGATTCCCGATGACCGTTGGCTCGCCGCTTTTTCGATGAAGGTGTTCCAAAGTGGGATTTCGTGGAGCGTGGTTCGCAACAAGTGGCCGAACTTCGAAGAAGTGTTCTTCGGATTTAAGATTGAGCCACTATTGATGCTGTCTGACGAACAATGGGAAACCAAAGCAACGGACAAACGCATTATTCGCCACCTCACAAAAGTCATGTCGATTCCGGCCAATGCTCGCATGATCCATGAAGCAAGAATCGAACATGCCTCGTTCAGTAACATGATTGCTGAATGGCCTCGGGAAAAGATCACGGATCTATGGGGCTACTTGAAGAAGCATGGTAGTCGTTTGGGTGGAAATACAGGCCCTTACACTTTACGCCAAATGGGCGTGGACACTTTTATTCTGTCTAACGATGTCGAAGCTTATTTACGCAACTGCAAGATCATTGAAGGCGGCAAAGACACGAAAAAGTCCTTGGACTCTGCTAATAAAGCCTTTATTCAGTGGCAGCAAGAAAGTGGAAGAAGCTTGACCGAAATCAGTCAAATTATCGCGTTTAGTACTGGTGACAACCGAATTTAAACAAGCACTTTGTAGCTCTGGGGGCGAAATTCCGGCCCCCCTATAACGCATGATATTTGCGCGAATCACTCTACTTTAGCTCTTACTGATATTACTACTTTCTCGATTCCTCCAAAAAATCCCTCCTTAAAGTGGCAAAATCCCCCTTCAAATCACAAAAAGTTATCATATCGACAAATTATTTTTCTTGTTCAATATTTTTATTTATCAAATATTTAATTACAAGTGCCCAGTTTTTAGGCACTAAATATTGATGACGCTCAATTGCATTGCGCTGACAAACTGACTAGGATACACGCCCTTCCTGAGTGAACTATCAGAAACTTGATCGAGGAATTTATTCAAATTTCTCAACACTTCGTGAGCACTCACAACAATTGCACTCACTTTATAGATTTAAGGATCAACAGATCCGTTAATACAAATTCGACAGCGCAATAGAGTGCTGACTAGAACAACCATGACGCGATGTCACATGAGTGACTATTTTCGTGGTTTTGTGCTGGAAGTTATTTATTACATCAAGGCTGGTTAAAAGGATGAGCCCCTTGAACGCATTTACTGGAGGACAAGAAATGCCAAAAGGTCTAATGCTGACTGACTTAGCCATCGCTGGCTTACTATTAATTGCAGCAAAAGTAATTCGTGTACATATGCCTTTACTACAACGCATGTACATTCCATCAGCTGTATTGGCTGGGTTATTTGGTCTTATTTTTGGCCCAGCTCTGCTTAACGTATTACCTTGGACAGATACTTTTACCGCAAACGCAAGCCTCTTAACTGCTGCACTTTTTTCTGCGTTGGGTTTAGCAACAGATGTCCCGTCACCAAAAGTGGTTGCTCAACGAGCAGGCTCATTGTGGGCGTTTAACCAAATTGCATCCGTGTCGCAATGGCTGTTTGCAGCAATGTTTGGTTTAGTACTTACCACCTTCTTTTGGCCTGAGATTAATCCTGGGTTTGGCGTAACCATGTCCGCTGGATTCATGGGCGGACATGGTTCAGCATCTGTAGTCGGTGAAATCTTCACGGGACTTGGTTGGGAAGATGGCTTCACGCTCGGTTTAACGTTCGCCACAGTTGGGATCTTTATTTCAATCTCTGTGGGCATGTTAATGCTTCAGTTTGCGTTGAAAATGGGCTGGATTCGTAGCTTTACGACATTCGACAGCATGGACGAACACGAACGCAAAGGCTTAGTGAAGCCTGACGATCAAGAACCTGTGATGAAAGATACGATGTCATCATTGTCAGTCGATTCTTTCGCGATTCACGCGGCGCTGGTTGTAGTGGTAACGGCTTTCTCTTATGTAGCAGCCAACTACTTATCTTCTTTCCACGATAAGGTACAAATTCCGACTTTCGTTACTGGCTTTCTGGGCGGTATGTTAGTTCGAATTATCGCTAAGCAAACCAAGGCATCTCATTACCTATGTGACGGCGCATTCAAACACGCAGCGGGTATTAGTACGGATTACCTGATCATCTTTGGTATTTCAGCGATTAAGATCACGGTTCTAGCGCAGTATTTAATGCCAATGGTAGTGCTCGCAATTGGTGGTATCGCGTTCACGCTATGGCTTATCTTTTGGGTTGCACCTCGCATCATGGGAGATGACTGGTTTGAGAAAGGCATTTTCTCTTGGGGATGGTTAACAGGTACAGTCGCTATGGGTATCGCGTTATTACGCATTGTCGACCCCAAAATGCGCAGTAAAGTGTTAGACGACTATGCTATCGCTTATGTTCCAGGCTCAATTACGGACATTTTCATCATCTCGCTTATGCCAATCGCAATGTATAACGGCATGCACTGGCAAGCGTTAGGTGTTGGTCTAACCTATATTGCCGTTGTCTTATTCATTTGGCGATTTGTATTTAAGCGCAGCGGTCAAGCCGTCGCAAACGAGTCTTAATTGATCATTTCGGGAGGTATTTTATCCTCCCGAATTTAACTCTCTCCCCTTATTCGATAGCCGCCTCCCACCAGCATGTAACAAATAAGCAACTTGTTTTATATTTAAGATCTGCAAGCTTGGTCACTCCTTCCCATCCTTTTTTAATACTTGACCTGCGCATTTTTATATCAAAATAGCCGCCAAACTATTCATGACTCATGGAGAAAAGGCAGTGCATCGCTCTCAAGGATTTACCCTCATTGAACTCATTGTGTGCATCATTATCCTTGGTGTCGTTAGTGTTATTGCCCTTCCTAAATTTCTTGGTCTGCAAAAAGATGCTCGAGTGGCGGTTCTATATGGCGCGAGGGAAGCGCTCATGACTGCAAACAACTTTGTGTACACCAAAGCCGTTATTCAATCTCAAGAGACGGTAGATGGCGACAAACAATATAACATTGATCTAGATAATGACGGCAATAACGACCTAATTGGTTACTTTGGATTCATTAAGAATGTCATTCCCGCAAAAGAGCTGGCAGGTTTCGATCCTCAACTCACTATCAATACTTGGTACGGGGTAGACAGCCCGGACGAACCCTATTTCCTTATCGGCTTTGCAAACAAACCTGTTGGTCCAGACCATATGTGTTATGTCGAAGTTTACTACCCAGAAACTCCAGGTGGCCAAGTCAGCTACAAAATACAAACTGACGACTGCTAGTTCCCCTAGTGAGTGAAAGTAACAGTTGCACTTTTGGTGCTTTCATCGCTTTTAGCAGAATACTGGCCCCAAAACCCATTATTAACAACTATTTCACATAATGTTGTTTCATAGTTAGCTTGCAGCGAGAAAACAAGTAATTCGCGACCGCACACGCCCGTAATCGAAACAATCTATCGTTTTTCCGACCGCCAATAATTTGTGCTTGTAAACTCATCATTTCGCTCAATAATAGTTCTATAACAAATTCAATAATTTAAAGCGGGAGGCGTGATGAGAATATTCTGGCAGTTACGTTGGTATTTCCAACAAAAGTGGAAGCATTATGTCGGATCGATTTTGCTTTTCGCTGTGATATCAACTCTACAACTTGTTCCTCCTAAAGCGGTCGGTATCATCGTTGATGGGGTCGTAGATAACACGTTAGATACAAATACGCTGATTCTGTGGCTCTTGGGACTCACTGCACTGATCTTTGCCATTTATGGATGCCGTATCTTATGGCGAATTTGGCTTTTCGGCGCAAGCTGGGAACTCGGAACCATTCTACGTAATCGTCTCTATAGGCACTTATCGACACAACCACCCCGATTTTTCGAACGTTATAAGACCGGTGATCTGATGGCGCGTGGTACTAATGATGTACGTAACATCGTAATGACAGCCGGCGAAGGGGTTTTAACGGCAGCCGATTCCTTGATCACGGGTATTGCAGTTTTAATCATCATGGTAACGCAAGTTAGCTGGAAGCTCACCGTTATGGCACTTCTTCCAATGCCGTTTCTTGCAATCATCATCTTTTTTATTGTCCGTATACTGCATCAACGCTTCCGCATTGCTCAGGAAGCCTTTTCTACCATGTCAGACATGACGCAAGAGTCACTTAACGGCGTGCGAATGTTGCGAGCTTTTGGGTTAGAGAATCAAGAACAACAGCGCTTTGAAGATGTAGTCGATGATACCGGTCAGAAAAATATCGCCGTCGCTAGAGTCGACGCGAGATTTGATCCAGCTATCCAACTCACCATCGGCCTCTCTTTCCTTCTCAGTGTCGCTGCTGGTGCTTACCTTGTCGATAAGGGAGAGATCACGCTCGGTGATCTAACAGCCTTTACGATGTATTTAGGGTTGATGATATGGCCTATGCTGGCCTTCGCTTTCTTATTTAATATTTTAGAGCGAGGCTCCGCAGCATGGAATCGCCTACAAGAGATCTTTGATGAAACACCAGAGATTGTCAGTGGAAATAAACCATTAGAAGATAAACCACTGCCATTAAAAATTGATATCGATGCTTTCCACTGGTCCAGTGATTTACCACCAGCTCTAGCCGAAATAAAAATCGAGCTCAAGCCCGGTAAAATGTTGGGAGTAGCTGGCCCTGTCGGAAGCGGAAAATCAACCCTGCTAACGCTGCTTTTGCGTCAGCACGACCTAACAAACGGTTCAATTACATTCGGGGATGTTGAGATTAAAGATGCCCTACTTCCTCAGTGGCGCAACCGCTTTGCCGTGGTTAATCAAAGCCCGTTTCTATTTTCAAAATCTATCTTTGACAATATTGCCTTAGGCAACCCTAACGCGGGAAAGGAAGAAGTCTACAGAGCAGCAAAGTTAGCCTGTATACATGACGATATTGAGAAGT
This sequence comes from Vibrio sp. ArtGut-C1, assembly GCF_002105475.1. Taxonomy (NCBI): domain Bacteria; kingdom Pseudomonadati; phylum Pseudomonadota; class Gammaproteobacteria; order Vibrionales; family Vibrionaceae; genus Vibrio; species Vibrio sp. ArtGut-C1. The sequence continues at coordinate 62,703 of NZ_NCTH01000016.1, forward strand.
TTCCTGAAGGCTACCAAACAGAAGTCGGTGAAAAAGGCATTACACTCTCCGGCGGGCAAAAACAACGTATTGCGATAGCACGCGCTATGCTGTTGAATGCCCAAGTGTTGGTTTTGGACGATGCACTTTCCGCTGTTGATGGACGGACCGAACATCAAATCCTTAAGAATTTGGAAACACACTACCGTAATCAAGCCCTAATCGTTATTGCACACCGCCTCACCGCATTGGAAGCAGCAGACGAGATCATTGTCTTGAATCACGGCCACATTACTGAACGTGGGCAACATAGCGCTTTATTAGCGCATCAGGGATGGTACGCCGAAATGTTCGAGTACCAAAAACTAGAACAGGCGATGGAGGAATAATGAATGAACCAGACCAGTACGTTTAAACGGTTGATGTCTTATCCATTATCTCAACCAAAGCCAATGATTAAAGGACTTGCTTTGCTGTTTATCGCAGCGTTAGCCAGCGCTGGCGGCCCTTGGTTGATTCAATATTTCATTGATGAGCACATCGCTAAAGGTGACTATTCACAGAATGTTCTGATTTCGCTAGCAGTAGGTTATATCGCTCTTCAGATGGTATCGGCAACATTTCAGTATTTTCAGTCATTGCAATTTAGCATTGTCGCGGCTAACACGATCAAAACGATTCGTAAGCAAGTATTTTCTGGTGTGATTAAGCAGCCGTTATCTGCGTTTGATTACACTCCTGCGGGGAAATTGGTATCGCGAATCACCAACGATACGGAATCTCTACAGCAATTTTATGAGCTCTTGATCGCGACCGTGGTGAAAAACGTGGTCATGATTGTGGTGATGCTTGGCGTTATGTTTTTCATGAGCTGGAAACTCACACTTGTTGTGCTTGTATTGCTACCGATCGTCATCGGCTTTATGTACTTATTTAAGCAGCTAAGTACAGAAAGCTACCGAAAGATGCGTGACCTATTGACTGATATAAATGCGAATCTGAGTGAATCCATTCAAGGTATGAGTGTCATTCAATTAATGCAACAAGAAGAGCGTTTTAATAAACAGTTCAACGAGCTAACCGCAGAGCATTTGGTGGCATCTAAACGAGTGATTCGGCTAAACGGCTATCTGCTAAGACCATTGATGGACTTGCTCGCTGGCCTCGCGTTACTTTGCTTGGTTGCGATCTTTGGCTTTAACGGTATTGAGTTGATTGGTGTGGGGGTACTGTATGCGTTTATCAGTTATCTTGCGCGCGTTACTGAGCCATTAATTGAAATGACTCAGCAGCTTGCTCTACTTCAGCAAGCGTTAGTATCAAGCGAACGTGTGTTTGAATTGATTGATGCGAAAGAACAAACTTATGGGGACGACCATCAGCCATTAAGGTCAGGTGCTATCGAACTTAAAGACCTCACATTTAGCTACGATGGTAAACAGGACGTCCTAAAAGACATTTCGTTGAAGGCCAACCACCAAGACTTTATCGCACTTGTCGGGCATACAGGAAGCGGTAAAAGCACATTAGCGTCACTATTGATGGGCTTTTATCCAACGCAATGTGGTGAACTGCTCATCGATGGTCGTCCACTTAAAACACTAGGGAAAGACGTCCTTCGTAAAGATGTGGCAATGGTTCAGCAAGATCCGCACATTCTCCCTGCTTCAGTCAGAGAAAACATCTCTCTTGGTCGAGCGGTTGACGATCCTCAAATATGGGATGCGTTAGACAAGGTAGGTTTGGCAGAGCAAATTCACCGTTATCCTAATGGGCTAGACACGCAGTTAGGTCAAGGTGAAACCAATCTATCTGCTGGACAAAAACAGCTCTTAGCGTTAGCGCGTGTGCTTGTGGTAAAACCTAAAATATTGATATTAGATGAAGCAACGGCCAATATTGACTCAGGAACAGAAGCTTTAATACAAAAGAGCTTGGCAGTACTCAGACAAGACATGACACTAGTCGTTATCGCTCATCGACTTTCAACTATTTTGGATGCGGACCAAATCATTGTTCTTCATCATGGGGAGTTAGTAGAGAAAGGCACACACAAAGCACTGTTGAAACAAAATGGTCGTTATGCCCAAATGTATCAGTTACAGCAAGCAAACCGACATTTACAGCAGATTGAAGAAGAAACCAAGCAACTCGAAGAAGCGGTGTGATTTTTATACCCATGCCTTCTTTTTATTTGGTAGGCATGGGCATAATCGGCCCAACTTCAAAAGTTAGCCTGATTAGCTTCCAATTTCTTCATAATGTGAACTAATTTTCTATTTCTTACCTATTATTGACATAACCCCTCGCTATATCACGCAAGGTCGTTGTAAAATCGTACGGTACTTCAGTCTGGTGCCCTTTGCACTAGACTGTTTTTCACTTTCTAATAATGCATATTAATCTCATGACACAAGTCCATGGACAAAGATAAGTTTACTAACATCTATCGCTTGCCTGGTTCGATTCAAATTCGTATCGGTAAATGGCAAAAAACGTTCCGCGGTACCTCTGATTTGATTTTACATCAGGCGCTAATGGAGCGTAATAAGCAGTTTAAGAAGCCAGACTTTTTACCTAAAGGCTGGTGCGTCACTCCTATTGACGAAAAAGATATTACTGTCACGCACCACGGTAAATATATCCAAACCGTCATGCGCACAATGTTGGACAGAAAGGTCTCGTACAAGCGATTATTCCTATCTCGAATGAGTGCGGAAGAAGGTGAAAAAGTGCTCCACAATTACAAACTGGAGTGGGTAAGAAAACATAACCAGATCGCCAAAAAGTACAATCAAATTAAGAAGAAACAGTACATGAACTTTGCAAGAGAAGAAGAGGAAACCCTCTACCCTTCGATTCCAAAGGGTGAGTTTGACAAAACGTTATGGAACAAGCTCGTCGTATCATCGTTTGGTCCGCAGAAAAAGTACAAAAACCCACATTTTGTCCGCAAAGCCGATTTCTAAATAAACACCCCTACACTAGGGGTGTTTATTTATCCGTTAAATCACCAATCGTAAGTTAAACTGGCAATAACATTTTGTCGGTCGCCATACCAACAAAAACCATCACATGTCGCTATGTACTCTTTATCAGTGATATTTTTAGCTGCGACTTGTAGCTTGTAATCTCCAACGCGATAGCTGACCGTCGCATCCATTAAAAAGTAACTTGGTACTTTTAGTCTCTCTTCATTATCTCCGTATGACTCACCTGTATAGCGCGCACCTAAGCCAACAGCAAAGCCATCAAGAGGTCCATCAAAGAAACGATAATGTGCCCAAGCTGATGATACGGTATTCGCGACTTGAGAAGGTGTTTTGCCAACCCATGTCTTATTGACGTCTTCTTTTATCTCTGCATCAACATAGGCTATGTTTCCGATTAATGTTAAGGATGGTGTCACATTAGCTACAACTTCAAACTCAACGCCGTTATTTTCTATTTTTCCTATTTGCGTTAATTCACTCAAGTAGATACGAGCCAAGTTTTCTTTTGTTGCCCGATACGTTGCAATATTGAAATAGCCATCGAATGAATCCGGTTGGTATTTCATACCGATTTCAAATTGATCACCGCTTTCAGGCTTCGCTGGCTTACCATTGCTGTCTTCTTGAATAATTGGATCAAAGTACTGAGAGTAACTAAAGTATGGCGTGAAGCCAGAATCAGAAATATAAGCCGTTCCCACGCTAAACGTCCACTCTCCATTATCGACTTTCGTGCGAGCACCCGTGGTAACATTATGTACTTCATTACTTGTATCGTCGTAACGTGCGCCCAATAACATCGCCCATTTATCGTTGATCAGCATATGATCTTGAAAGTAGACGCCGAGCTGCTGATTATCGATTTTCGTTCTTTGCTTATCGGTTTCGCTCAATGGTTGTAGCGTATTCGGATCGAGTAACATTATGTTATCCGAATAAGTAGGATTAAATACATTAAACCTAGGATCGGGCAAAGCTCCCATTGGTGTGTTTAATAATGCACTACCATTAGCAACGATAGGGTCATTGGCAAAATCTTTACCATCGATACTGATCATTTGAAAATCTATGCCCAACATTAAGTTATGCTCAACACTTCCCCAATTTACTTGGTGCATCAAACGATTATCGATATTAAAAGCATCGGATGACCCATCTTCTGTTGAAGCGCCCCGAAGTATGGTCTTGCGTTCATTTGATGGATCTAAAATCGCCCCCAACCCAGGCACATCAGCCGAGTAAACGTACGAATACATTTGTCTCAACTTAACATCCATTTCACTGTAACGAGCTGCTTGAACAAATGAAGTGGTATCATTAAACGCATGAGAAAACTCATAGCCTAAAGACACCTGCTCACGCTCAAAGGTCTCCCAGTTAGGATTACCTATCGCTAAACTATCACTGATCTTTCCATTTTTGTTTGGCGTTAACGTTCCTTCAACTGGCAAAAATTGCAGATAAGGATCTGAGTCGTCTTTTTGATAGCTCGTTAGAAAGGTAATTTCAGACGTCTCATTAAATTTGTACGTCATTGATGGAGAGAGAAGAATGCGCTCTGCTTCTACCCCACTAATTCTCGTCCCATTTTTTCTCGCTAACCCTTGAAAGCGGAAAGCTAACTGCTCACTCACCTCAGAGTTTACGTCAAGAGAAAGTTGTTTACGGTCTTCAGAACCGTACTCCAAAGATACAAGCCCTGAGCCTCCATCAAATTGAGGTCGCTTACTGACGACATTGATAACCCCACCAGGAGGGTTTTGCCCATAAAGAACAGACGCTGCACCACGTAACACTTCAACCCTTTCTAACGTAAACGGATCTATTTGCCAACTATAGAAACCAGAAGAATATAAACGGGTACCATCTTGATACAGCCCGCTGTTCGCCTGTTTAAAACCACGAATAATAAACCAATCTTGCTTGTTATCTTCGCCGAAATAATTAGTTTGAATACTTGGTGTGTACTGTAGCGCGTCAGAAATGCTAATAGAGGCACGATCATCCATTTGTTCTCGCGTAACAACAGATACCGCTCTTGGGGTTTCATTGATGGCAATATCAGTTTTCGTCGCTGCCCGACTCTTCGCTCCAAGATAACTAAAATCAGGACCAACTGCACTGTCTTGCTGCTGTCCAATCACAACTATATTTTCATCTTCCTGAGCCAAGACATTTGGCGTTGATAACGCTAATACAACCGCCATTGACGTTGGTGTCAGCATAAACTGCCGAGTCATATTATTCTCCTTTTTTGTCGGCAGCCAAACCAACCCTTCATGACTTCAGCGATCGCTGAAAGAAAAGCGAGTTACGGCATCACCAGTTGTTTCCATAAAAGACAAACCAGAGGTTTTGCATAAAGCACTCGCATAGGTTGCGAATGCCACTGCGAGTGCTTGTTTGTATAATTACTTTCTTGGTTGAGACGTAGCTCGTATCTACAAACGACGTAATCCCCACATCAGATACAAACCGCCAATGAGAGACGCCATAAGCCCTGTTGGTACTTCTTGCGGGTAAAGAACTTGTCGTCCCAACCAATCGGCCAACAACATCACGCCGGAACCCAATATCGCGGCGCATAACATGTGTTGTGACGCTTTGTTAAAGCCAAATAAGCGAGCTAAATGCGGAGCCAGTAACCCAACAAAGCTAATAGGACCAACAACCAATGTCGCACTGACCGTGAGACAAGCAACTAAAAGCAGCAGTATCGAGCGTGAACGATCAACGCGAATCCCAAGTGCTTTAGAGGAAGCGGCGCCAACAGGAAGAATATCTAGCCATCTTACGCAGAGAAAACTCAACCCTATAAAAACAAGCGCAGATAAAGACAATGGGAGTAACGTTTCAACCGAAACATAGTAGGTAGACCCAGACAACCAAGCCAATGCTTGATAACTTCTTGGGTCACCAGTGGCTAGAATAAAGCTCTGTATTGCATTCATCAGTGCGGTAATAGCAATACCAGTCAACAAAATGCGCTCCGGCTGAAAACCTGATTTACGGTTTAGCAGCACAATGACCAATACCGTCGCTAATGCACCTACAAGCCCGCCTAAAGAAAGAGTGAAAATTGACGAACCTAACCCAGTAAACATCGCGATGATCAATCCCATCGCTGTCCCTGAACTGATGCCGATCACTTCTGGACTGGCCATTGGGTTTCCACTTAGGCGTTGAATCATGGTGCCAGCAATCGCTAACATTGCCCCCGCAATTGCTGCTGCAAATAATCTAGGTGCGCGCCATTCCAAAAAAATCCAATTTTGGCTAGCAAACAAGTTTGTCCACCCTTCATTTTGCACAGCAACCGTGGCAAAAAGAACAACGGAAATTAATGTGCCGATCAACGCCAATGAGATCGCTTTAGGGTTTAGCTTGTAAACATGTTGACGATGTCGAGTTAACACCGTTTGAGTATGACCCTGCGTCTTTTGTGATAAGCGAGGTAGCAGCCATAACAGTAGCGGAGCGCCCAGTGCAGCGGTTGCTGCTCCCGTTGGTATAAAACTCGCCATTAGCCCTGGCAGTTGCTGAATAACCAAATCGGTTAAAGTCAATAACATGGCACCAATCAGCATCGATACCCAAAGCTTATGCTGGATTTTATTGATACCTATCAATCGAGTAATCGCTGGCGCTGCTAACCCGATGAAACCGATGATTCCAACTGCAGAAACGACCCAAGAAGTGATTAGTACCGCAAGCCCAAGACAGACAAAGCGCAGTTTGGCTAGCGAGACACCTAAACTTTTAGCACCTTGCTCAGAGAGCTCCAATAAGCTTAACGGCTTTGCAAACACAAATGCGATAACCGTAGCAAGTGCGATTCGAGGTGCAAGATACGAGAAATCACCCCATCCGCTCTGAACAAGCGAGCCTGCTCCCCATATCATTAATCCATTCAGCTTTTCGGTATTCATCATCAGAATAACCGTACTTAATGATGCAAAGTACAGGTTTATCACTAACCCAGAAACGACGACAACCGTTGGAGATAACGCTCGTCGCCATGACAACAGCATCACCAACCCCATCGATGTCACACCGCCGATGAGAGCAACCAAATTAGGTGCTATATCCAACATCCAAGGGGCAAATAGCGTAGCTAACATCAAAGCAAAACTTGAACCGCTCGCCACACCAAGTGTCGTGGGTGAAGCGAGAGGGTTACGCAGAACTTGCTGCATCAATACCCCAGCAACCGCTAATCCAGCACCAGATATAATCGTGGTGAAGACTCGAGGCCACCAGCTAAAGTGAAGTAAGACGGAATCGATAGATTGAAAGTTAGGTTTCCATAAACTGCTAAGAGCCAGTGAGAATGAACTTGCTTGATACAATTGGAAAGCACCAATAGAAAAGGTAAATGCCGAAAGTAACACCACAAGGCTTAAAGGCATGGCTTTCATTGTTCTAACTCCTCGACCTTACTCGCCGTAACTAACTCCGCGAACCGAAGCGCTGAAGGCATAGAACCAAAACTCCAAACAGGCGCGACTTGCATGACCTTCTCACCAGACTGTTGAACAACGTATTGCCAAAACGGATCTTGAGAGAGCTGCTTTTCGCCACCGTGAGGCAATGGCTCAACGATAACAATTTGGGCTCTTATACCTGCTAACTTATCGATGCCGACTAAACTGAAGCCCCAGCTATTTGTCTCTTCGTTCCACGCATTACTCAGCCCAATCTTTTCGATAGCCTGAGAGTAAAGACTATTCTGACCAAAAACACGAACGTGCTTCGTATCCATAAACTGAATCATTAAAAGCGGCGGCTGGTCTTTGTTTATGCGCTGTTTTAATAAAGAGAAACGTTCTTCATATTTTTGTATAAGTGCCTCAGCTTCCGCTTCTCTTCCTAGCTCTTCACCAAACCTCCGAGTGAAACGAGTAAGTACCGACCAATCTGTAATCCCGCTTTCATATAAGTCAATCGTGGTAACGGGGGCGATATCGACTAAGCGATGCTTCATTGAGGAGAAGTACGGGGCAATAAAAATACGGTCAGGTCTGAGCTCGTAAATACGCTCTATATTGGGTTGAGTTCTTAACCCTACATCCTTAGTTTGAGGTGGTAACGGTGGCGATTTTACCCAAGCATCGTAATCTTGCCCTTGAGCGACGCCTACGGGCACGACCCCTAACGCCAACATCGTTTCAGTTTGTGTCCAATCAACCGACATCACCCGAGGTGACGCCTCAGCTACTGCTTGAAAGGAACTGACCAAAAGCGCACTAAGTGAGAGAGCGAAAGAGAAATGTTTAAGTCGAGTGTTTGTACTGCTCATTATTCCAACCTCTAGCTTGGCATCGCCACCGGATAACCCGCAGGATGGTCAGAGATCTTCATCTCTATCCCGTATATGTCCCTCAGCTTAGGTTCAGTAAACACCTGTTCAACATTGCCTTGTGCAATCAAATCACCTTGATGTAATGCAACGATATGATCGCAAAAGCGCGCCGCTAAGTTGATGTCGTGCAATACGATAATAACGCCCAAACCCAACTCTTTACTGAGTTTAGAGATGAGCTTCAACATATCGACTTGATGGCTAATATCTAATGCAGACAAAGGCTCATCAAGAAGCAAATACTCGGTTTTTTGCGCTAATAGCATAGCTAGCCACACACGTTGACGCTCCCCTCCAGATAACGTGTCAACTAAACGACCTGCGTATTTTAGTGTTCCTGTCATCGCCATTGATTCTTCAACAATGTCATGATCTTTCTTGCTCAAACGACCAAGTAAACCATGCCATGGGTAACGACCAAAACCGACTAAATCGCGACCTAAAATACTGTCGGTCACCGGAAGATGCTGAGGCAAGTAGGCAATGTGTTGGGCGAATTTTTTCGCTGAGAGATCGTTAATGCTCGTTCCATGCAGAACCACGTCACCAGCGGTGTATGGCTGTTGCTGTGCCAGCAACTTTAACAATGTGGATTTTCCTGAACCATTGTGCCCAACAAGAGCGTATGTTTTCCCAAGTTCAAATGTCACATCAAACGCTTTTAGCAATGACTTGCCTTCAATCTCAAACTGGAGTGCTTTAGCTTCCAACATCCCTACTTCACCTAATAGCCATTCACAAATGAAAGCTAATCAATCGCTTTCATTCGTTCATCACGTTTGCCGTTCTTATTCAACAGAACGATTAATAAGGGAGGTTTTATATAACAACAAAGATACAAATGCAAACCGTTGTCATTATCATTACATCAACAAAATCATTGAGAGAATTACTAAGCGTTAATGATTATTTGTTGCGGATGACTTCATTAGTGGATTGTCGGCAGGTCAACGAGAGCAGCGGTCTACCACTGCCCTCGCATAAATTTGAATGAATACTGCGGCGCATGAAGAAATGAGAAATGCCGCAGTGAATAAATTAATGACGAGCGTCAGCGCCAAACTCTACTTCTTTATAGATATCGGCCAGCGACTTTTTACCTTGTTTGTCTTTGGCTGAACGCTTTTTCTTCGTTTGATAATGGTATTCTTGCTCCTGAAGTGCTTGTTCGTGCTCTTTTGCTGACTCAACAAACTCAGGATTTGCAAGTGCTTGTTGGCGTAAGCGGTTTACTCTTTCAAGGGTTTCCCACAACATACTTCACCTCCAAACTTATTACTGTATATAAAAACAGTATTGTTTAAATATTCCTCCTCGTCAACATTTCAACTTCGTTACTGCTCTTCACATTAACCCCAAGCCTGTATAGTGCTCCGGATATTTGTGGATGATTTGCTTTATATAACCTTGATGCTCTCGCAGAGCATTAACACATTCTCGAGATAACCATCCCTGATATACCCATTTTTCAAGTTCTAACAATGCGTATGGGATGGACCACGCTTGTCTGTACGGATGGTGCGTCGTCATAAAATCAAAGGCATTCGCGACAGCCGTAATTTGCGCGGCTATTGGTATATCGCCACCGGTTAAACCATACGGATAACCAGTACCATTTAAGTTTTCGTATTGATAAGTAACCATCTGCAAAAACAAAGTCACACTCGGGTGAACCGGATTTCCGATACGAGCCACTATGTCATCGGCCGAGTCGATGCAACGCTCAATATGTTGAATCAATATCGCCTCTTGTTCTTGAGTATAATTTGTTCGGCGACTAGCAATTTCAACTGGCAGCTGAACATCACTGAGCGCATGGAATTGAGCAAAAATACCAATATCTTCGACCATTTCATCATTCAGGTGATAACGATCCGCTAACTGCGTTGCGATGACTTGGCTATAGTACTTCATTCGTTTGGTATGCGCGTAAAACTCAGGGGAGTAGCCTGGCATCATACATTGCATTCGGTTCGCCAACGTTTCTATCGCGCTAACGACGTGGTCTTCTGATTCAACCGCAAATTGAATCATTTCGAAATAAGGTTTAAGACTATTCAACGCCTCTAAGCTAAATGCATTGGGCTGAGTGGAATTTAAGAACACAAAGCCAGTAAATGCTTTATTGTCGTAACAAGGAATTGCAACCGACGACTGGTATCCGTGTTTGAGTAAGGTTTGAACCCGAGGACAGTGATTAATATCGTGAAGGTCTTCGACGATGCGAGGAATCGCGTTTTTGGAGGCAATATTGAGGTGGTGGAGTTTACGGAATGCTGACTCATGGTGGGCTAAACACCAAGTGTCGAACTCACTTTCTGCAAATGATTTGAGCACATCTTGGTCTGGGTGATATTTAGCAAATGACACCCTATCAATACACGGCAAGTGCGCCTGCATCCTGTCCTTTAGCGTTTGCAGTTGCTCATTAAGCGGTTTTGCAAACGGGTAAAAACTCCGGTGCGCCATACTTACCTCCACACCCAAGCAGAGAAAAAAGAGAAGCTCATTGTGTTGCAAATTCAATGGTATTTTGAGCGGTTTTCTCCACTTAAATTATCGATATACCACAACTTAAGTGTACGAAATAAAAGCACATTTCTACCAATTCTTTCACCGAATATCTTACGGTAATTTGATCCAGATTAAAAAAGCCAACGAGCGAAACTCGTTGGCTTAACAATACTGATTGATTACGATGAATTCAGTAACTAGAGGTTATTCAGAAAACGTTCTAAACAACTAGCCCAAAGCAGGAAGCACACCCAACGTAATTAACACCTGAGCTAATACGATACCTGTGCCAGCGATACCCGTTATCACTAATGCTCCTTGGCCACCAGCAACTCGGTACTCCCCCGTAAAATCATCCGATTTACGAACCTTGATCACCATAACCAGAGGCAAAAAGATGGCTAAAATCGCTAATGCAATCGCTGCATAACCCAAAGCCATAATAAAGCCTTGAGGGTAAAAAAGTGCGAAGCCCAGCGGTGGGGTAAACGTCACGAGTGCCGCAACCAAGCGATTAGGCTTATCGTTGCTCCCTTTGATGGTGTCACCCAAAAACTCGAATAGACCTAAACTCACACCAAGAAATGACGTTAACAGTGCCAAATCAGCAAATACACCGACAATGTTGCCTAAGTTTGATTGGTGCACCGTCTGCGATAGTTGGCCAATAAGGGCGCTCAACCCGCCGTTTTCAATAAGCGTACTTTGGCTAACCACACCCAATGTCACGATCTGCCAAAAGATGTAAATCACGAGCGGGATCGTCGAGCCAATAATAACGGCTTTGCGCAAAGAAGAAGTATCGCCATCTAAGTAATTCACAATTGCCGGAATACTTCCGTGGAAACCAAACGAAGTAAAGATAACAGGAATCGCCGCTACAATAAGACCTTGCTCAATCGGCATACTCAATAAGTAAGATTCCGTAACGTTTGGAGCAAGAAAAGAAAGCACAGCAACCATCGCAACAAGTTTCATCGCGAACAACACGCGGTTAACTTTATCGACCGTACCTGTACCAACTGTCACAACTAAAGTCACAATCAAGGTAAAGATTATCGTTGATGTAGGCCCTGAAATATCAAGGTCAAACCATTGTGCAAGGCGGTCTCCGAACTGAGCACCACCGCCAGCGATGTACGCTGCACACAATGAGTAGAACAGAAACAACATCGCAAAACTTGCCACCCACTTGCCTTTTTGGCCCAGGATCTGTTTCGCTAAAGTATGAAGAGTTGCACTACTTTCTGCATGCTGATGAAGCTCTAGCATGAGTAAGGCAGTGAAAGCCATCAGAGCCCATAAACTGAGCATGATGATGATTGAAGTTGAAAAACCAATACCGGCAGAGGCAAGTGGAAGGGCTAGCATGCCAGCACCTATTGTAGTTCCCGCGATAATTAGAGTACTACCGAATACTTTAGAACGACTCATTGTATATTTATCTTTACACTTAATTAGAGATTATCGGTATTAAATCGGGCAACGGCGTACCGAAACCAATACCATATTTGTAATGCTGTCGATATTGTAGGATCTTCAGCAGAAGATCAAGCAAAGTGTAAATAAAAAATTACACACCACTAATATCCAACAATAGCTGAGTACATTCTTCCCTGCTCATGAACTTAGGGACAGGATAATTCCAGTGCGCCTCTTTCAGAATTAAATCTACAAGCGCATCAGCATCTTCGCGCTGAATGAGTGCACTTGTCTGCTTAATATCAATGCTTGCAAACAAAGACTCCACATGCGTCAAAAAGTGTTGAGCACTCGCCTCACCTGACTGCCCTTCGGCCGTCAACGCATCGAGTTTTCTTAGTTGAGGCTCTATCTCTGATAATGAAAAGCGCAGCACAGGTAATAAGGCTAGTCCGTTTGCCATGCCATGAGGTATTCCATATTTCGCACCGAATGTGTGAGCAAACGCATGAACATAACCCAAACTCGCTTTCGTAAATGCTAAACCTGCATAGTAGGATGCCATGGCCATTTTATGTCGAGCTTCAACATCATCCCCTTGCGCTACGACCCGAGGAAGATGCTTAAAAATTAACTTAATGGCGGCAACAGAGTAAGCCCTAGTTTCTTGAGTAGCATTTCTCGACACATACGCCTCAATAGCGTGAGTTAATGCATCAACGCCAGTATCAGCCGTGATCTTAGGAGGTAAACCAATCATTAAGTTCGCATCTAAAGCTGCCATTAGTGGCACCAACTTTGGATCCATCAAAGGGGTTTTAATGTGTGAGGAGGGATCTGATACGACCGCGGCGATGGTGACCTCACTTCCTGTTCCTGCGGTCGTTGGAATAGCAAACAGAGGCGCTGGCATTCGCCATACTTTCAATAGTCCAGCTAAATTTTTTATTGGCCGTTTATTGGTAACTTTCGCAGCAATGACCTTTGCGCAGTCCATTGCCGAGCCACCACCCAAAGCTAATATGCCCTCACAATGAAAACGATGGTAAGCCTCTAGACCGCTTTCTACCTGATCATAGGTAGGATCGGGCTGCACTTTCGAGAAAACATCTAACTGTAAATCGAGTTGTGCTGCCGCCTTGAGCACCTTATCGACAATACCGACTTGGACTAACCCTTCGTCGGTAACTAATAAGACGCGCTTAAATCCCAGTTCGGTCATCGATTCTAATAGCTCATTCATCGAACCAGGGCCGGAAAACAAAGTTGGTCTCGGCATAGGAAGGATAAGAGCTGCTATTTTTAGCCCTGCGGTGTAAGTCCGATATAAGCGATGCTTCAACATACGAAATCCTTTTCATTTAGAGCTATCATTCTAGCTACTTTTATCACCTATGCTTACTTTGCAATCACACATTTTTTAATTAAGTCATTTCATCAACACATAAATGCCGCTGAGGGAGCAATACCGTTATCTTGATCTCCCCACACCACGTGAGCTGTAGAGAAAATTATTTTTTATGATTTGCCATTAGCGTTACCTTAATAACTCCCCCCCTTCGGCTTAGCCGATCATAAAGTGGTTATTGAAGATGCCTTATCATTCATACAAACTCAAAAATATGGATTCTGCTTAATCACATAACGGTACGGTATATCAGTAATCTAATCCGAACATCACTTATAAAAATACAAATAAGAATGCGTTACATCATGATTTATTGTCGTTTTCAAATAAGTCAATAAAAGCAACAATAATCTTTCAAAACTAATACTTAGTTCAAATAACTGACTCTTAATCATGAGCTTCAGGTGATATTGTTATGCAACTAGGATTATTATCCGCCCCATAATTAAAACTACGTCTAAACGCCCACCTTTTTGGGGTCTATTCGCTGTCGTACCCAATTTTCCTATCACCTTCTGATTTGGGTTTCGTGTGGGCTAATTAGCAATGTCGGTATAAACCATGAATCATTCTTGCCATTCCCATACGGACACGGGCTTTGAAGTCGATCTAAAACAAGCACTTATCTGGGTTGCTCGAGCACTCGATTATGTCGGTGTTGACGATACTCACCACAGCCATCGTGTCGCTTATATCGCTTACCAATGTGCTCGCGTCATGGGTTGGGAGCCAGAAAAAGCGGAGTTTTGTTACTTCGCAGGTATGATCCACGACTGTGGAGTCTCCGAAACACAAGAACATAAAATGTTACTTGAAGAGCTCGTGCCACAAGACGTGAAAACACACTGCTTAAGAGGGTACCGAAGCCTCAAGCAGTGTCGTTTGTTGCGCCAATTTGCGACACCAGTTCTTTACCACCATACACATTGGAGCGAACTAAAAGAGCTCGATTTACCGCCTTTTGAAAAAGAGGTGGCCGCCCTGCTCTACTTATCGGACCGCCTTGATTTTATGCGCTCAAAATACGTCATGAACTGCCACTGTGACATTGTCACGCTTCATGAAGAATTGATTGCTGAGTGCATCATGGCAAACGTTGGAACCTTGTTTAATCCAAGCATGGCCGAAGCAATGGTTAAACTCGTCATGACCGACGCGTTTTGGTTCGCGATGGAGTCGGAAAATATTGAAACCATAGGCCTAAATTTTAAAAGCATTGATTGGCTTCAAAAACAATTAACCATCCAAGATATGAACAGTTTGGGAATGTTTATCGCTCAAATTGTCGATGCAAAGAGCCCGTTCACTTATCAACATTCACAAAAAGTAGCGGAATTATCTCGTTATCTAGCAATTAAGCTTGGGCTAAACGAGCACGACCAAGAAATGTTATATATTGCAGGGCTGGTGCATGATATTGGAAAATTAAAAACGCCAGATGAAATCCTTCACAAAGAAGGCTCTCTAAACAAACAAGAGTACACACGCATTAAACGCCATACCATTGATACTCAGCTCGCATTGCATAAGGTCTTCCCTAACGCGAAAATAGCGGAGTGGGCTTCCAATCATCATGAACGTTTAGACGGGTCGGGCTATCCCTATCACAAAACAGGCGACGAGCTCGATGTACCATCGCGTATTATTGCTGTCGCGGATGTCTTCCAAGCCCTGTCTCAAGATCGCCCTTATCGAGGACGAATGACTCAAACACAGATCGCCGACATTATGGGTGAGCAAATAGCCAAAGAGGAGCTTTGCTCTGACGTTTATGCGGTATTAGAACGAAACATGACAGAATGTTACGAACTCTCAACCGACGTTTAATCAAAACAGGGGCGAACACACGCCCCCTTTTTTAGGATGATAAAACTAGGCCGACAAATAGTTACCTAGCAATATCAAGTAAATTATCTCGCACACCATTGATTCTGAACCAACCAGCGATACTAAAACGCTCGGCATTAGTTGGTAACACCTCATGTGGGAACTGCTCTGATAAGAATACGAACAAACGCCCTGAGCGTGGGGGAATGGTTGCAATTTTATTGTCATTCAAATCGTATACTACTAATTCACCCGCGTCTTCTTCCGTCCAGGATTCGTTCATATAAAAAACGGTCGTCAATCGACGGTTTTCGTTACCTTTGAAGCAATCTAAATGTTTTTGGTAGAAGTCCCCTTTCTCGTACTTGGCAAAATGAGCTTCGTACTCAAAAAGTCCAAGAAACAAGTGACGGTTCACTTCTTGGCGGATCTCTTCCATTTTATCCAAGTAAGAAGCAACAGCATGCCCCATATTTGGCGATAACCATTGAATCTTGTCACTTCGAATAGATTCAATACGAGTCACATCATCGTTACGACCAATACGTGCTTTTTTCCAATTGCTTGGAATGCAATCTCGCAGTTGAGCCACCTCTTGTTCAGAAAGAAAATCATCCCAGATGTAGTAGCCATTGGTTGCTAACGCATCGATCATTTTATTCATTATTTTCGTTCACTCGTGTTAGTTGGGCGCTCTATATAAAAAATCTGCGACACAACAACAAATGCGATTTTTTATCGAGACGACAATGAAGCAAAACGAGAATTAAAATAGACGATACAAGATACAAAAATGCCGCTCATGTGAGCGGCAATGTCGTTTGTTATTGACGAGCTTCTAATCTCGTTGCTCGAATTCGCAACGGACGAAGACGCTTAATGCTAGGACGCTGTTTGTTTTTTAGCTGGATATGACAAAGTTCCAGAATCAAACCAAATGCCATCGCAAAGTACACATAACCTTTATTGATATGAATTGCGAAGCCTTCTGCCATCAATAAGCCACCCAATAAAACCAGGAACAGCAATGCCAACGTTTTAAAGCCGGGATAGCGCGTCACCAGATTATTGATTTTTTCAGCAGTCATTACCATCACGATTGCAGACGAGACAATCGCCGCGACCATAAGCGGGACATCACTTGTCAAACCGACGGCGGTTATCACCGAGTCCATTGAGAATACCGCATCCACAGCAACAATCTGCAGCAGTACTACCGCTAATCCAGTACGAGCATGAGTCGAGTGGCCAGATTCATTGTGATTTAACCAGCTCCACAACTCTTTCAGGCTTTTTGCCAATAAGAATGCACCACCCGCGATCATGATCACGTCTCTTCCGGTAAACGCTTGGTTTGCGACGGAAAACAGTGGTTGAGTCAACTGCATAATCCAAGAGATAGAAAAAACCAATGCAATACGAGCAATAACAGCAAGGCCGATGCCAAGGTTTCTTGCCAGTTTACGTTGGTGCTGTGGCAATCTTTCACATAGGACGGAGATAAAAACGACGTTATCAACGCCTAAGACAACTTCAAGCGCAAACAAAGTGGCAAAAATCGCCCAAGCCTCTGGTTGCATGAAAAGTTCTAACATGAGTACGCCTCCAGTGATGGGAAGACATACGGTGAAGGGTTCTGTCGACTAAAGGGGTCGTCCATTAATTATTTATACCTCTGTTACTTAAGGATCTTGAGTAAATCACCAAACAATCAACAACACAATGGCTATTTTTAATAGGTAATGACGGCTTTTCATTCGTACACAAACTATTCAGCCCTCGCACTAGAAAGATAAATAAAATAGAAATTCTAAAATTGAAGAAAGGAAAACGCCAAAGACCTAACAAATCCAAGAGAGTTCTTTAATCTTACAAAGCTCAAATTATTTTTACGCAACACGTTAAATATATTGAGCTCAAAGCGAAAGATGCTCATTTACGAGATAAACAATAGTAAAAATTTGTTTCATCCTGATATACTGCCAAAAATCATAAGAAACCATGCTATTTATGGACTACATTGCTCTTTCACGCATTAGCCTAAAACATCTCACTGTATTGCATATGTTGTTAACCACTCACAGTGTTACGCTTGCCGCAGAGCGCCTGTGTGTAACACCTTCGAGCGTCAGTAAAACACTTGGGCAATTACGTGAAACGCTGAAAGATGACCTTTTCTATCGCGATGGTACTCGCTTGGTACCAACGGCATTTGCGCTGCACATTGGCCCCTCGATCCATGGCATACTCTCTAGCATGAATGGATTATTACATCAGGGCTCATTTAATCCAGCTTACTATCAGGGCAGTTTCTCATTAGCTATGCGCGAAAGTTCGTTTGAGCTTTTTGCGCCAGTTCTACAGCATTTATCTCAGCAACTCGGCAATCATGCACATTTGAATGTGCATGCAAAAGAGGAAATGAGTTTCGATGCGTTGGTAAGAGGCCAAGTGGACTTTTTGCTGCTTCCACACGATCTTAGTCAGCCGCCCACGCAAAACAAAGACTTGGTATGGCAAACCATTCTGAAAGACGAAATGGTTTGTTTAATGGGACCATCAAATCCACTCTCTAAACAGCCTTTGTCTGTTGAAAGCTACCTCTGTGCAAGACACATTGGGATTCATGATAAAGATCTCTCACAACCTTATTTCGAGCAGAACCTCACACAAAGGCACTCGAAGCGAAATATGGCTATGCGTGTAGCGGATTTTGGTTCAGCTGCGGTGATGTGTCAGCACTCAGATTACTTGTTCACCTGTTCCAAACTTTGGGCAAGGGCGGCCATGCAAGCAAAAGGCTTGGTTGAACAATCCCTTCCATTCGATTATGGACAGGTAGCCTACAGCCTCGTCTGGAACAAAGCGAGCTTGAACGATCCGGCTTTAAAATGGCTACAAAAACAATTGCTCGATGCCTGTGCCATGCTAGACGCGTGCGATACGTGAGTAAGATAACGAATCAAAACTGCATTACGTGAGTACAGTCGGCACTGCGATGGGGTTACTCGCGTAACGTAAAAGTTCTGATTTTAAGCGTTCGATATCATGGCGAGAGCACGCATTCCAAGTTAGCGCCTCCCCCATGACTCCGTGATGTTGAAATGCATTTAAACGGATAAGCACCGATTCAGGTAAAGTACTCAAATAGCGCCCAATCGCTACGATTTCTATATCTAAATCACTTTTCCCTGGAATATGCAGTAACCGAACTTCATACAATTTTTCATGCTTTGTGAGGTACTGAAGCGTTTTGAATACACGATGATTATCACGCCCAGTTAGCCACTGGTGCGTCTCTGTCTGCCACGATTTCAAATCGATCATCGCACCGTCCAGAAAAGGAAGCACACGCTGCCAACCTGTCACTGATAAAGAGCCATTGCTGTCGATGAAACAAGAAAGGTGCTGTAACTCAGGATCTTGCTTGATCCCTTTAAACAGCTCAATAATGAAAGGAAGTTGTAAGGTAGATTCCCCACCGGATACTGTAACACCACTGATGAAAAAGCGATGCTTGCGTATCAAATCGAGCATTGTTACCACAGAGTAGTCAGTAATTTTTGGATTAGATTGGTTCTGACATATCTCTATACAATGATCGCAGTGGGTGCACTCCTCTTTAAGCCAAACAACGTTGTTGTTTTCGTCGAACTTCAGTGCGTCTGCCGGACATTCACTCACACAATCACCACAGTGATTACAATGGTTTATTGTATGAGGGTTATGACAGTTCAAACACTGATAGTTACAACCCTGTAGAAAGATGACTAGACGATTTCCTGGCCCATCAACACAAGAGAAAGGAAGGATACGAGTGACTTTTGCCAAAAGGCTTCCACTTCGTCTAGACATCTTGTTCTTTCCTAAACCGACCTTTACGCCTGCGTGTAGGTCGGTGTCATTTCATGACTCACCACACGTGGTGAGCGATCTAAAATCCCAGTATTTTTTGCCGCCTCTGCTCCCAGAAACGTCGTATTGGTTCTCGAACCTTCTGCATCATATTTTGCGATATCAGAAAGTTTAACCATGTATCCCGTAACGCGAATCAAATCATTTGAGGCCACATTCGCGGTAAACTCACGATAACCAGCATTTAACGCCCCTTTGCACAAATTGAACATCGCTTCTGGGTTTGATTTCACCGTTTCATCAATCGTCAAAATATCGCTGATACCTGCACGATAATACTGGTGATGCTCAGCTGTTGCTTGTACATAAGTGACAGGGTCTGGCTCCGTGCCATAAGGAAGACGCACACCTGGCGTAACGCCAAGATCTAAGCTAATACCACCTTGAGCATGTAAGAGCGCTTTGCCATCCAAACCATATTTCACTGGGGTTGACTCCACTAGTTTCGCCAGTGTGGCTGAAACATCATGAGCAAAGGCATTCGCACGCTCATCTTGTCCGTACTGCCCCGTTTGGCCTTCTTTTTCGAACAGAAGATTCACCGCTTCTGCCATACCATAAATGCCATACATTGGTGCGAAATGGGACTCTTCAATCAACCCTTCTTGCGTCAAAAATCCTTGAAAGAAATTGGACTTTTCATGCAAGTGCGTACTTCTAGCGTCCATCAACTCAACCATTAATTGATGGTATAGAGGTAAAACACTGTTTAAGAAGTCGTTACAATCCGATGCTCGTTCTGCGACTTCTTTTAGGTTCATGCGCACCAGCGTGTTTGAACCACCAGCCAGTGGCAGCGAATTGTAGCAACTTACAATACCAAAACGTGAACCGCTGTAGGCTTTCGAGTGCACAGGGTAATTGGCAATATGAGGCTTACTACACTCGCAAATATTCTGCGTCGCTTGACGAAGTAAATCATCAGGCGTGACCGACTCGTCGTACATGAAAGTAAGATTTGGCGCAATCTGCTTGAGCTCGGCGTCCACCTTTAAAATAGTGCGACAAATAATGTTGTCTGTCGGTCCGACATTCACGTGCATAAACGCATCTGGCAATGTGCGATCCAACATGATCCAAAAATGTTTTAACTTTTTGTAAATTTGATTCTCTGTCAGGTCGCCTATGTAAGGCAATAAGACATCATCCAACTGACCTAAATACACCGGAATATTCGTTACCGATGGAACATGATGGTAAATGATGGTGAGCATATTCAGCGCATCATCGAAATCGGCAGCTGGAAGCAACTCTAGATACTCAGAGCCTTGCGATAGGAACTTAGCGTAATCAGGCAGCACATAGCGTGGTTTGAAAGGTGCATGGCCTTCAAACATATCACAGATGATTCCTTCATCCATTGCTTGTCTTAGCGATGGGGAAATCGACATGTAAGGAATACATGCTTCCGCCTCCAAGGCCAAAAAGTTCGACTTTTGTTTTGGAGAAAGACGAACATCAGTCGCAATGTCTAGAAAACGTTGTTGTAGTTCAGAAAGGCTTTTCATCTGAGATGTCCCTGAAAAAGTAACCACAAACCCACAAGATAAAACATGGATTCTACCCCTAAAGAGTAACGTGATTTTACTCCGGCTTACCTGTTGCCACTAATGAAAATAAACAAAACGTCTATTTCCATAATGGAAATAAGCTAACGCTAAATTAGGTTATTGCAACTTACGCTATTGAAATAACCCAACCATGCACCGAACACGCGCTTTCTCATCGGTTTGCCGTCGACAACATGACGCCCGCGCTAATAAATACTCCGCCAGTCAGGCGATTGAACAACTTGGCTCTTCCAGCGACAAACAGCCAGTCTGAAGCTTTTACACCTAATAATGCATAAAATGTTAGCCAACTTAGCTCAAACACCACAAATGTAGATGCAAAAATCGCGTATTGAGCCAACAAAGGCGCAGAGGGATCAATGAACTGAGGAAACAAAGCGGTAAAAAAGACAATCGCTTTCGGGTTACTAGCGCCAACAATAAAACCACTGGTGAACGCGCTGAGCGCATTCGAGGAGCTTTGGACGGCTGCCGTTTTGTCAAAATCCGTTTGAGAAGAGCGCAGCGCTTGAATGCCTAACCAGATTAAATAAGCGGCACCACACCATTTGATGATATTGAAGACCAGCTCAGATGAGGCAATCACAACCCCTAACCCGGTAAAAGAAAGCGTTAATATAATAGTGATCGCTGATAAACTGCCTAGCGCAGTCATGAGGGCAATACGAAACCCACTACTCACACCTTTACTTAAACACAGCAATGAGCTTGGCCCAGGCGATGCAGTGAGCACCAAAATGGCCAGGGTGTAAAAAATCCATGTATCAATTTGCATTGGCATCCCTTTCCGCAAAAAGTTGAGGGTTATATCTCAATCTTTATTGAGATATTCCTAGCTCAGTTTCCATCCATGAAACTCGATTCTTTAATAACCACCTAGTCCCTACATAATTTAGAAACCATTAATAGATAGTTATGCAATCAAAATACGCTCTGCATGCAAGGTTGTAAAGCATGTTTATTTTTCTTAATCATAAAAAGGCTTGGGATCGATTTCTAACGATGACGGAGCGACTGCTCTTTCTATTTTGTGTAGGCTATTTTTCAAATCGACCATCGCCACATCGATATAACGCTGATATTTGCGTGAGTAAAAACACTTCACTTCTGGCTTTAAAGCTTGAGAGTCATTTGAGGACCAAACAATACCAACACGCCCATCACTCAACTCAACAATAGAGCCCACTGGGTACATCCCAACGCAATTAATGAACTTGTAGACTAGGTCTGCATCTAAATGAAATGGCGTTAAACTCAACAAGATTTTAAACGCTTCTGCTGAGCTCATGCCTTTTTTGTAGCAGCGATCGGCCGTCAACGCATCGTAAATATCAACAATACAACTCATGCGGCCGTGAATCGGAATCTCATCGCCTTTCAAGCCTCTAGGGTAGCCATTGCCATCTAACTTCTCATGATGCATCAAACAGACATCGCGACTCACATCACTAAGGCCCTTTACATGGAGGATAATTTCACCAGCGAACACTTGATGTAGCTTCATGTGTTCAAACTCTTCAGGCGTTAACTTTGCTGGTTTATGCAAAATCTTGTCATCAACTTTAATTTTACCTACATCATGAATGATGCCACCAATAGCGAGCTGCTTTAATGTCTGCTTATCTAACCCCAAGTACTTACCAAATGACACTAGAAGACAAGCCACATTGACGGAGTGTTCCAACAAGTAGGAGTCTTTTTTTCGGAGTGCAGAAACACATTGCAACGCATCTGAGTCGATAAAAACGCTTTCAATGACATCATCGGCCCAAGCTTCTACCTCATCAACTTCAATGATTTTGCCTTCAAAAGTTTGATTCAATAGTTTCTGCGCCAGATCTTTTGCTTCCGCAATTAGCTTTTTGGCTCGTTTATGTTGAACATCTCTCGAGCGATAGGCGCGTTGAACCTTCGAAAAGTCAGAGGACTTGGGCTCTCGCTCCTCTTCTACGGCAACAATGGATTCATCCACAGGCTTAAAGACACACTTCTGAGAAGATAATGTTTGATCTACCCAAACATACTTCACGCCGCTCGCGGTAAGCTTCTTAATGCCCTCTGGACTAGATATCCGCCCTGCATTGGCTAAATTTACGCGCTTGTTGTGCTCTATCGCGGTAACAAACATACCAACGCCGACATCAGCGAGCGCAATTTTGATTGAATTTTTTGGATCGTACTGCATAAAAAGAAAGCTTACTCGATATTAACGGCAGTATTATAAGAGATTTGATTAATTGGCGTGATAATAAATTAGAATTGATTACTATTAATGAGCATCCTGTCAATTAATAACCCATCGCGATCACCAAGCCCTTTTTGTTAATATGGTCTTTAGCCTAGCAAATATACAGATATGACACTCAAGAGCAGAACCTCTAACCGACACGTCTTAAAATAACTTGAGGATAATTATTCATAAATATTTATAGATTGCGGACAGCATCAATAACTGTATTTTATAAATGATTTTTACTGTTGACTATTTTTTATAAATGTCGATGATTAGCCGCCTAATCTTAGTATGTTATTAACCTAGTAGCGCATAAAATGATAGCCAAACAATTTGAACTGATACTTTTGTGATTGTAATGTACGCCAACAGATCAACTCTATGTTATCAACCCCCCACACTCATCTCTGATGCTAACACGCTCGAGGAGGAAATATCTTGACCACCATATTTGACCAACAAGCCTCAGATAGTGACCGAGAGTTCCTGAAAATCGTTGAAGAACGATTCATTCATATCTTCGACGTATTTAACGAAGGCCTCTTCTACATGGATGAGTTTGGTACCATGGTATTTTACAACAAAGGCTTCTATGAACAGCTCGGTATTAACGCTGGCCGAATCAGTTTAGAGCAGTGGTTAGAACTTGTTCATCCTCTTGATCGAGAAAGGCTGTCCACAAGGGTCGATGCGCACATCACGACCAACAATACGAGGGTTACAACCACTTACCGAGTTCGTAAACCCAATGGACAATACGTCTGGATAGAAGGCGTAGCCATGACCAAAGAAACAGAACATGGCCATTACATGGTTGGCAGCCATCGCGATATTTCTGAGCGTAAGCTGATGGAAAGTTACATCCATCAAGTTGCATTTCATGACAACGCGTCAGGCATGGCTAACCGCGCCCATCTATTGCTGGATATCGAGGACAGTGTACGTACCACCGATTCTTGCGCGTCTATTTGTTATATTCAGATCGAAGACATCAAATCTTACTTGAATCAATATGGCAGTGAACTGGTCGATGGGTTAGTAGAGAAGTTGCTACAAACTCTCAGTCACTTGCCCTCTCCAAACAGCTCGGTGTATC
This sequence comes from Vibrio sp. ArtGut-C1, assembly GCF_002105475.1. NCBI lineage: Bacteria > Pseudomonadati > Pseudomonadota > Gammaproteobacteria > Vibrionales > Vibrionaceae > Vibrio > Vibrio sp. ArtGut-C1. The sequence goes on from NZ_NCTH01000016.1 coordinate 87,023, forward strand.
GCGTGCATGATGATGACTTTGCGATTTTGATTCACGATGAGTGCTCAATAGAAGCGCTACAGAGTTACGCTGAAAGTTTAAAACAAACCTACCATGAAGCGGTGATTGAAGAAGGCCAATACCTAGGTAGCAACATTAGCATTGGTTTGTATCCTTGTATTGACCCTAGTCACTCCGCAGAGGAAATTTTACGTAAAGCGGCAAGAACTTGTCAGTACGCGAGCGAACAAAATAGAGACCGCGTCGCGGTCTACAGTGAGAAGACGCAGCATGCCGTTGATCGCTACTTCTTTATTGAGCAAGGTCTTAAAAGTGCGCTAGAAAAACAGACATTAAGTGTTAAGTTCCAGCCAATTATTGACGCCAAAAGCTCAAAAGTGGTGAGCTTCGAATCACTAGTGCGCTGGCGTAGCAAAGAGTTTGGCGAAATTTATCCCGACGAGTTTATCCCTGTAGCAGAGAACAAAGGATTGATCGTCGAACTGGGATATCAAGTATTTGCCAAAGCGTGTGAATTCATCAAAAACTACCGTGAACGTTACCAAAACCAAGTTCGTGTTAACGTGAACGTTTCTGTACTTCAGTTGATGAACAGCGAATTCCCTACGCGAATTAAAGCCATGGCGGATGAAGCAGGCGTTGACCCCGAGTCTATTGTTTTGGAACTGACAGAAACGTTTATTTTGGATAATAACCAGACGGCTATTGCCCCCCTAAGCACGCTCAGGGAGTTAGGTTTTGCACTCTCGCTCGATGACTTTGGCTCTGGTTACAGTTCATTAAATAGCTTCTTCGACTTGCCGATGACACAAATCAAAATTGATAAGTCGATGGCATGGAAGACACTGACCAATCGCTCTTCTCAAGAGTATTTGAAGTTTCTTATCACTATGTGTCAGGAAAATAATATTGAAGTGGTGATAGAAGGCATCGAAGACGCAAAAATGTGTGACTTCTTTTCCGAGATGGGCGTCGATTATTTGCAAGGTTATTGGTTCTCTAAACCACTCTCTGTTGCCAGTGCCAGTCGCTATTCATTGAGCTAAACCGTTCTTCGGCGAAATAATCCCAGAATTAACGCTATTCCGCACGGCCACGTTAAGCATGCTGAACTACTCACAGTAAATTTCAGACACTAACTGGCCGTGACGAAAACAACCTTAGAGAGCCTTGATTAACGTAGGCGCTCAAAAACAACACTCTGATCTAAGTGTTCGTGATATTGAGTGTAATCTAAGCCCATATCAAAGATATATTGAGTCACCAAGTTTCTAACGCACTCAATCAATTGGCTCGCTTGCCATGGCTTCTCAAAGTAGCGATCAATACCTGCGGAGTTAATTGCATTAATGGTATCCGTGTGCGTCGCCTGCCCCGTCAGAAGCACTTTACGTGTGCGAACAAAACGACTGTCTTGTGATACCTCTGTCAGTAGTTCCACTCCTGTTTTACCTGGCATGACATGATCGGAAATTATTAATGCGATCATCTCGCCTTCTGCATCAAGCTCATCCATCAGTTCTAGAACCTCACCTGCGGATTCGCAGTCTTCGATATTCAACCACTGATGTAACGGCTCTAAATCTTGTAGAACCGCGCTTAATACCTCTCGTTGGTCATCAACGCAAATTACATTAAGCTTCTCCATGTTCACCCTCTACTGGTAACTTGATTCTAAAAATTGTTTTTTCACTGTCGCTCTTTACCACAATAGAGCCGTTATATCCGGCGATAATGCGTTTCACAATCGACAGCCCTAATCCTAAACCAAACGACAACCCACCCTTTTTAGTGGTGAAGTTTGGCCGGAAAATTTTTCTGCGTGTCGCTTCATCGATTTCTGGTCCGTTGTTAGCAATCGTGACCAAAATTTTCCCCTTACTCTCTCGAGTATGTATTTCGATCCCCGGATCTTCGGTTTGACCAAGTGCATCACACGCATTCTTTAAAATATTGACCCAAACTTGGACGAGTTCGGTTTGAGAGCCGACAAAGTCCGGCAAGTCCGCTGGGCTAAAACGTACGCTCACGCGTCTTAAGTCACTTTGCAATAGGGCCAGCGCTCGATTGATTGAGTCATTAATATTAAACGCTTCATCCAGGTCGATATCCGTACGCCCCAATTGTTTCACTGAACGTACAATGCCAACAGTATGTTTAGAGGCAATACGCAAATCATGAAGGTCTCGCCCCATTTGCCAGAAACGTATCGCTTCTTCGGGTCTTTTTAACCAATGCTCCGACAGGAAATTATTTGGAACGGCACGTGCGAGATCACGTGCGAGATCCTTAGGTAAACCGTAATATTTTTCGAAGTGACGCCCCCGCTTTCTCGCTTCGCTGGAAGAGACTTTCTGTCCTTGCATCAAACCAAAATCAAAAAACTGACTCGCTTCCGGATGAACTTCTTCAAGCAATTCCATGATGACCGACTCGAGTCGCTCAGATTTACTGCTTACCACACCAATAGCATTGTTCAACTCATGAGCAATACCCGCGGCAAGTTGCCCTAACGTTGTCATTTGCTCTGCGGTATGCAGCTTTTGTAACGCTTTTTCTTTAGCCAAGGCCTCTTGCATTGCACGCCGTTGACGCCGAGATAACTCGTTCACCATCACAGGCATAAATTGTGTCGTCAATGGTCCGTATGTCGCCTCTTCCACCGCGGGCGTATCACGCTGTATCCAAGCCAGTTCAACGTCGGTTTGAGCAATCACTGTCGAAGAGGCAGTCCATGTACCAGAAAAGAAACTATGTACGCCAATAAACGCACCTTGAGACGCAGAAAATACCTGAATTGGCTTCTTGTCGTCTTCCGCATAATAGCCAGCCAACTCTCCTGAAAGCACGTAGTACAACCGATCGTTGTAGCCAGCTTGCTCGATCAGTACCGATCCGGATAGGACCGTTAATCGGCGTTCAAGATGGTTAAAATAGCGTTGTACTAACGCATCTAGTTTCGTTTCGTACATGGGTTACCCAATATGCCCAACGGTATGTAAAATCCAAACCATAACAAAACTAAGTAATACACCAATCACGCCCAGCACTGCACCGATACGAGCCATTTGGCTGCTTTCGACATGCCCAGTAGCATGAGCTAACGCGTTTGGTGGCGTACTGATTGGTAACGACATACCGAGTGAAGCAGCAAATGTCACGACTAAGATCAGCGTCACTTCTCCACCCAATGGCGTTAACGAAGTCATCGAGGTACCTAGCGCAGCCATAATCGGCATAAGTAAGTTTGCAGTGGCCGTATGCGACATAAAGTTTGCCATTAACAAGCACAAGAACGCCGCACCAAGCAAGACCACATATGGCGAGAACTGATCAAACGGAATACTGTGTACCACCAGCTTCGCAAGCCCTGTTTTATCCAGAGCAAGACCCAGAGCGATACCACCTGACACCAACCAAAGCACGTCCCAAGAAATTTTCTTCAAATCTTCCTTGTTGATAATGCCCGTCAATGAGAATACCGCGACCGGAATTAATGCCACTGTGTAAGAGTTCATTCCATGTGCTGAACCCATCAACCAGAGAATAATCGTACCTGCGAAGGTGACATAGACAATCATCGCTTTTGGTGTTTTCAAAAACTTGCTCTTAATATTCAGATCGATGGTGGTTTGCTCGGCTTTATATAAAAAGCCAATCAGAAACCACGCTAGCGCCATCATCACAATGACGAATGGCACGCCAAATACCATCCATTCACCAAACGTAATTAAGTTGTCACCAACCAAATATTTCAGCGCGATAGCATTCGGGGGCGTGCCGATTGGTGTACCAATACCACCAATGTTGGCAGCAACAGGAATACACAAGGCAAATGCAATTCGACCGGGATCTTTAGGTCCAAATACCGCAATCACAGGGGTTAGAATCGACAACATCATCGCTGTTGTTGCGGTGTTTGACATAAACATGGAAAAGACAGCGGTGATCAACATCAAACCCAACATAACGAACTTTGGGTTTTGCCCAAATGGTTTTAGCAACACGCGCGCTAAGTTGACATCCAGTCTGTACTTTGTCGCCGCCATAGCTAAGAAGAACCCGCCGAGGAACAGCATAATAATCGGGCTAGCGAAAGTCGCCATTATCTCGTTATATTGCAACAGCTCACCAAAATGTGGCTGCCCTTCTTGCAAGCGAAAAAGTACGATGCTTTTATTCGAAACAAGCAATAATTCGAGCACAATGATAACGACCGAAGTCGCGTAGATTGGAATAGGTTCAAACACCCAGCAGAGTGCAGCAAGCAAGAAGATTGCGATCACTCTCTGCTGGACGATAGTAATGCCATCAAATGGGAATGCAGAGAGGGGCATTAACCAAATAAGCAATGGTATCAATGTTGGAATAATGTATTTGAGATAAGGGCGCATAGTACTACTTCTCTTCCTGAGATGGTTAGCCAGACACGTTTGGCGTTTGGAACGCCATTACCCACCGCAATACCGAGGCTTTTAGGCTCTGACTAAGCCTTCAGAGACGAAAAATGCAGTAATGGCTTGTTCCAGAGAAGATTATGCACACTGTTTTCAAACAAAACTTTGGTGCGAGATCAATGAACTTGTTTTCACATTGGAAAACATTTTATATCTGTGTTCAAGCTCACTAAATGCTCACGATTTCAGTGAAATATACTTTTCCATCATAAAGTTAGTTAAGGTTTCTCCCCTAACTTCAGCACGTTGCTGAACCTTAACTGTGAACCCCATTTTCTCGTAGAAAGGTCGTGCAGTGATACTCACCTCAGAGTACAGTCGCTCTATCCCCTGTACTTTCGCCTGTGAAAATAGAAAAGACATCAAATCACGACCAATACCTTGGCCTTGATATTCATGGTGACAAAAGAAATGGTCAATCAAGCCGTCACTTTGCAAATCACAATAGCCAACGACCTGCCCTTCTATTTCCGCGATATAGGGTTGAATAGCATCCATTGTGCGTTGCCATGAATTGAGATCAAAATCTGATGGGGCCCAAGCTGAAACTTGTGATTCGGTATAATCGCGACGATTAATGACTCGTACAGTGTGGTAAAAAAGTGTCCACAATATTGGAGCATCCTCTGTGCGATAGCGGCGTATTGAGAGCATCGGTTCAACCATTCCTATTCGATAAATACCAAGTATTAACGCAAAGTAATACTGGTGAATTCATCATTTTCAATACCAACCACTAAAGGCTTTTCAAGCTGATCGCTGTTCATCAATACGGTGGTATTCAGCTCTCGACTTGATCTGCGTATTTTGCTTTTTCTGATGATATGTATATTAACAATGTAATCGGAATATTCCTTCGTGACTCCTCCAGAAAACTCCACATGTTCACTTTCATTATCTTGGACCACATGAAATTTTCGATTTGCTTGAATATCAGCGCTGAGTGAAGAGTCACCATAGTTAAGTACAACGGACGTTGGTTCACTATCTTGATTGGCAAAACAGCCAAATGCGAAGGTGCATAATGCAAGTATACTTTTTGATTTAAACATTGGTTATTCAATTTCTAGTTATTTTTCTGCCATTTGCATTACCAAACAGCACTCTCAATAATCGCCCATTGTGCCACAGGTGTACGCAAGTCTCTAAATACAGTAAAAGGATGTACGATGAAATTCCGCTAAAAATGGGGGAATCACAATGCAGTTGAGGATAAACCAGCCTATTTAATCGCCCCCAATAACACCCAAGCAATTGTTTTTATTTAATTTTAAATTACTAAATAGTGTAAGCAATATACGTACAAGCTCTTACTTTTTCATACGCAACTAAGCAAGTTAATAGAGAAAGACAATATTTTCTATGCCACATGTTACAAATCTGCTTACCTCATTATTACGTATGATCCGATATTGTGGCGCTAGCCTTCCCTTCTTTTTAACGAAGGGAAGATTTAACAATAAGGCTTGCACCTATTTTATAGCTAAAATCAATAAAGCATTTCCAACATCGGTTGGTCTAGGAGCGATCAATGAAAAACTCTCTCAGTTTTACTCATCTATTAAAAGTTGGCTTGATATCAATCGCAGCTTTCATGGGTGGATGCACTCAAGGAGATTGGCGTACCGCAAGCAGAGAACCTGCCGGTATCGCGCCAGACCCTTCCAATGTGAAACATGCCGTAATTGAGTTTTATGCCGCAGATGCATTTGGTTGGCGAGGCTGGTTTGCGGTGCACACTTGGTTTGCGATAAAGCCTGAAAATGCGAACGAATATACCGTGTATGAAGTGGTCGGGTGGCGCGTGAATCGTGGACAACCCGCTCTGTATCAATACCAAACGGGCACACCAGATCGCTACTGGTATGGTGCGAAGCCAGAAAAAATACTCTCAATACAAGGTGAAAAAGCCGATAAACTTATCCCAAAAATACAAAGCGTTATCAACCAATACCCTTGGGCTGAAGAATACACGTTGTTTCCAGGACCAAATAGCAATACATTCCCGGCTTGGGTGGGCAAGCAAATTCCGGAGTTAGAACTCGACTTGCCATTTAGAGCAATTGGTAGCGGCTACGCCAACGAGTAAAACAAAAGCTTGGTAACTGGCGCGTTTTACGTTCAGCGCATAGCACTATACCTATTGTGCGTCTTCACCTAACTCGGTTCTGTTTCTTCCATTGCGCTTTGCTTTATACAGAGCGTTGTCAGCGTCTTTCATTACCGCTTCAATTGGCATATCGTTGCCTTTCCAGTGAGAAACTCCAAGTGATACCGTTACCTTACCAACGACCAGGAAATCGTGTTTTTCTACGTTATGCCTAATCCGCTCTGCGACATCAACCGCGTGATGAACATCCGTCGCTTCAAGGAACATCATGAACTCTTCCCCACCGGAACGGCAAAGATGATCATTCGCTCGGGCTTGCTCTTTCATCAACTGAGCGAATTCTTTGAGTAGATTGTCACCCACATCATGACCATAGTTATCATTGACGCTCTTAAAATGATCAATATCCAAAGCTAAAATAGAAAAAGCGGTGTTTTCTTGCTTAAACAAGCCTAGAACTTTGTCTAAGCCGCGTCGATTTAACAACCCAGTCATCGCGTCTGTTAGCGTATCCAGTTGCAGCTTATCAATGGTTTTTGAAACGATACCAAACGCTTTGAGGAAACTGAGCTTCAAATGTGAGGCCTCAAAATACCAAGACTTAACCAGCTTCAAATCATCGATGGATGAAGAGTGTTCTTCCACTCCTCGAACAGCGCCAGCCAGTTGCCATAATGGTCTTGAAATAAGTAGAGAGAAGAACCAGATTAACAGCAGAGTTAATAAACCAATTGGAATCGATTTGAAAAATACACTCCACATCTGCTCATCTAGCACCATTAACGTCATTGATTTCGGGCGCTGAGCGACAATTCCCCACCCTGATGATTCAACTGGTGCATACCCTGCAAGCATTTCAACACCGCGAGAGTTCACAATTTCTTTGTTACCACGCTGACCCATTGTCACGGCGTTAATTGCCATATTATCGTTGATCACTTCGCCAACCCGCGATTTATCTGGGTGGTAGATCAGCGTATTGCTTTCGTCCACAACGTAAAGGAAAGAGCCATCTTTGTAAGCATGCTGGCTAAGTAATTCCGCAAGAATATTGTCCTTCTCTAAATAGATAGTACCGCCGATATAGCCTAAATATTCATTGGAGTGAGAAAATATAGGGTATGAGATCGTTAACAGATAATTACCTGCGGGTGAGATGAATGGCTCAGTGACAACGGGCGCTTGAGCATTTAAAGATTGACGTTTTCTTTCACCAACGAGCTTTACACCTTTCACCTGAAGTGTCTCTGGTGATACAGAAATAATGACGCCTTTCGCATTAACGACAACCACAGAGTTGAATGATTTGGTTTGCTTTCTCAGCCTCTCCGCCTCTTCGTCAAGAAACTGAGCATCGTGCATCTTATCTTGTAGCAAGTTCGCACTGTATTTTAGCTGCGACATTGAGCTTTCTATGAAAGAGTCCGTCATTTCTGACATTTTTTGCGCATAAACGCGGTTGGACTCTAACGTGTTATTGATGATGAGATCTCGTTGCACTCGATAGATCGAATAAAACGCATTGATCAAAGTGACAAGCACACTGAAAACACACAGGATTACAATAAGGTTTCTAAGATTAAGTTTTTCTTTTCTTCTAAAGGACATTTGCCAACTGCCAGCTTCGATGGCTTTTTGTATGAATGAGCGTATAGGTTATATGAAATTGATTTAATTTTCAGGTAGGAAGTTGGGAGCAGTGTTAAATATTTTCTCACATAATAGAACACAAAATGAGCTAATAAGAGAATTCAGTGACACAAAATAAATGCCGTGCCACTGTAATATCGCACAACTTTAAGCAAGCTCTGTGCTGGTCATTACCATTGTCTTTAATACATCGACAACAAGCTGATGATCATCTAACTGCGGTAAACCCGATACCGTGACAACACCAATTAAACCAGAACCCAAGATTCGAATTGGGAACGCGCCGCCATGAGCACAATACTCACGCGCATCGAGATGTGGCTGATTTTCAAAATCACGCTGCTTTTGCTTATTGTACAGCGAGAGGTAGTAAGAGCTGTGACCATATCTCAATACTGAGTTTCGCTTTCTACGAACCCAATCCAAATGGTCAGCGCACGTTCCTGTCATCGCGTATTGAAATAACGTTTGTCCAAAACCGTAGACCTCAATAGCCACAGCCGCGTCACAGGCTTCCGCCGCTTCTTTTAAAGCTAAACCAATAGACCACGCAACTTGGTGGTTAAACTCTTTCAATTGAAGCTCATGCTCTTGTTGAGCGACGAGCTCAAGCGTTAAGCTCATGATTTCACCTGAATCGTTTTTCCCGTTTTGCTGCTTTCCAATGCCATCTCAATCAGAGCGATATTCTGTACTGCTTGAACGGCAGGAACCGGGTTATCAGTACCCAAACGAATGGCATCTGCTACACCAACAAAATAAGCTTGATACGCACCTCTCTCCGTTTTGATGGTTTGCGCACCGTCTTCGTCGTAGCGGACACCGTATAACGCCTCGTCCTCTTCCGACCAAGCATCGTTCTCCGGTAATCGGCCTTCTTTTAAGTAACCTTCTTGAGGATCTAATCCGAACTTTTCATATTTAGCCTCAGTACCCAATACTTTATAACGCAGGTTTGGTTCTGGGCTGTATAAGTTTGAATGTAAATGCACAATATGGTCTGGGTAATGAAGCACTAAGTTGTAGTAATCAATCGTCGTCGCGCCCGGACGCATCATTCGACACTGTGCGTCTATCGCATCTGGCAAACCAAATAACACCAAGGCCTGATCGAGAAGATGGGGAGCAAGATCGAATAAAATACCACCGCCATCTTGAGCCTGCTCTCGCCAGCGTTGACGAACTTCAGGACGGTAGCGATCAAAGTGCGACTCAAACAACCTCACACCACCTAACTTACCTTGTTCGATAAGCGATTTAACGGTGAGAAAGTCGCCGTCCCAACGCCTATTATGAAAAACGCTCAGAACCAATCCTTTTTCTTCTGCTAAGGCGATCAACTCATTCCCATCTTCTATGCGCGTTACAAACGGTTTTTCAACAATGACATGTTTCCCATTGTTCAACGCGCGCTTTGCGAGCTCGTAGTGCACGTCATTTGGCGCAGTGATGATCACAAGCTCAGCGTCACTGTCATCGAGTAAAGTATTGGCATCAGCAAACCACTGAGCATCTGGCCAATCATTTTGGACCGCTTCCTGTTGACGAGAACTTATTGCGCTCAACGTCAAGTTTGGCAGTGCTTTAATGAAGGGTAAGTGGAAAGTTTTTGCTGAATATCCGTAACCAATCACGGCGGTCTTTACGGGATCGTAAGCCATACTAAGATTCCTTATTTCGGTGAAACAACAATACATTCAATATCATTGTGGTCGAGAAGTTGTTGAAAATCTGATTGAGGAGCATGATCGGTAATAACGATGTCGATCTTTGACAAATCACATACATGGTGAAAATTGTCGCTTCCAATTTTGCGGGATTCACAAACGACAATGACTTGTTGAGCTTGCTCTATCATAGTTTGTTTCATGGTTGCTTCTAGCTCATTATTTGTCGTCAACCCTCGGGATGACAACGCGCACACACCAATAAACGCCTTATTCACATGATATTGCTTCATTTGCTGTTCTGCTTGTGCACCCAAGATCGCTCTGGCGTAGGGGTCAAAGTGTCCACCTAAGAAATGGACGTCCATTGATTCACTTTTTTCAGCAGCGAGCAGTACGTCAATACTGTTGGTGACCACGTTGAGCTTATCTTCTTCACAGCGTGCTTTTTCTACGTAAAGTGGGAGCAGAGATAAGATAGTACTGGTATCAATAACAAGGTGGTCACGCTCATCCAAAAGCTTAGCGGCCGCTTTAGCGAGGCGATGCTTAGTGTCACTAATTGGTCGATTAGAGTACGCCTCTGTAGAGGAAGATATCGGGGCAAGCATAACGCCACCTCGGATTCTTTGTAATCCCGGTAGTTGGCTCAACTTGACTAAGTCTCGACGCGCTGAATCTCGCGAAATGCCAAAATACTCGCAAACTTCCGATAACGTTATTTTGTTTTGTAGCTCTAGCTTGGCTCTGAGTTCTATCAATCGCTCTTCTTGCGTCATTACTTAAATTCACTTAAGTGGTTTTAAGCAATGATGCCACACAGCAATCAAATAACCAATACGGACGCACGCAATATTTGCTTATGCTGATACCAAACAGAATTGTTAAGTTGAGGAGATGAAGAGCGTTTTGCTCATCACCCCCTATCACAAAATGTTTGGTGTAGTGTTTACGTTGGCTGGGTCGCTATTTTTTCATCGCTTCTTTAAAAACTTGATTCCAATCTTGTTTCATATCGACAAACAGCCAACCTTGCTCTTCACCCACTTTAAATGATTTGTCTAATTTCCCCACGTGAGAGTCTTTATCATACGCCCATTCACGCTTGTCATCCGTGTGATGGATAACCGCTGAAAATCGTGGGCCAGACCCCGCTTTAGTCCACTCTAGCATTTGTAAGTCACCGTCAGAATTACCAAATGCCATCACCGGGCGCTTACCAATGAAGTTCTGGATCGTGACAGGCTTCACCGCTTTATCATTCACAAAATCAATTTCTGGCAAGCGTTGAATAGTTGGCTGTCCATCAACGACCTGATACTCCGCTTTTAATGTCGTCCCAACGATATTTTGCGTTGGGATCCCGTATACTTCTGGTGCCCAAACACGCATGAAATCAATACCACCTCCAGAAATTATATAGGTCTGGTAGTCATTTGCTCTCAAATAGTCGAGTAACTCAAGCATCGGTTGATAAACCATTTCAGTGTATGGCTTTCCTGTCGAAGGATGAACGGCCGTTTTCATCCACTCCTTCACTTCTTGATGGAACTGATCAGTCGACATTCCAGAGTGAGTCGCCATAACAAGCTGCATCACACCTTCAAGGCCTTGCTTGCCAACCCCCTCCAAGTCACCTTTTATTGCCGAAGCAAAAGGTTCTGTTGTTTTCCAATCAGGATGATCAGAGGACATCTCTTTCACTTTATCGATCGCAAAAAACAGCTGTAGATAAACGGGTTTTTCTGCCCACAGCGTCCCGTCATTATCAAACGTAGCGATCCTTTGGCTTTCAGGAATATAAGCGTCCGAGCCTTGAGTCGTCGTTTTAGTAACAAACGCCACAATAGCTTGCTTCGCACCGGTGTTGTTCCATGACGGCAGAGGATCTTGCACATCAGCAGCAATGCTATAGCTAGACAGAGCAAAACTTGTCGCAAGGACAATCACCTTTAACTTTATAGCCATTTTAATTCCTTATATTGAGGTACGGGATGCAAATCCAAATGAAAGTATAGTTCACGATTAACAAGCGCAATTCAGAGCAACATATGCAACGACACCAGAAAGTGACCTTGTAACTAGAAACGCACTTTAATTAAAGAAGCTTACTGATAAAGTGTTTAGTTAGCTGGCGTCAACCTGCTCTGAAGTACTTTGACGTCCCTTTTTCTGATTAAGCTCATCAATCACGTAATCCGGAGCCACTTTCTTAAGTTCCGCTAAACACTGTTCAGACTTGGGGTTATCGTACCGAATGTAGATATCACACACTGCATAAAGCTGCTCCGGCGCGCCAGAGATCAAATAAGCTTTTTCAAAAGCGTGCACAGATTTTTTAAGATTTAACTCTTCTTGCAGAACACCATTCAAGTACCAAAAATAACTGTTGTTCTTCGCCATATTAGCGGCCTTTTCAATTTCGCTAGCGGCATCATGCTTCTCACTAAGTCTTACTAGCGCCAACGACTTCGAGTAATGCAAAGCAGCGTTATCAGGAAAAAGTGTGATTGCTTCATCAAGTACTTTGATAGCTTGTCGATCTTTTTGTTGCGCTCGAAAATTGTCCGCATAGCTTAACCAGACTTGCGGGTTACTTGGCATCAGCTTGGTTAGCTCTGGATAAATCAATGCCGCTTTGTCCCACTCTCGATGCCAACGATATACATCGGCAAGGAGTAATCTAGAAACGTTGTCAGTTTTCTGCGACAAGTAGGATGTTAAATCAGTCACCGCGCCTTCGAGTGACTGTTGCTGCTCCGAACTTAAACTAGCGTAATCTCGAACCAAGTTTATCGCTGCGGTAATTCGAACCATTGCATCGTCATCACTTAGCAACGGGGAAACCAGACGCCAGCGATGCTCTATCATATAGGGTTGAGCTCCTACAATTGCCGCTTCACGAATTCCAGCATCTGCATCTTTCAAACCACGAGCAACGGCAACCAAAGCGTTTTGGCTGGGGTAGTTGGCCAGTTCACGTAAAGCATCAATACGCTTTTCTGAAGACAACTTTTTGTTTTGTGCATCATAAGACAACTTTTCGACTTGCTGTGCTGGCGTCATAGGTTCTTCTTGAGATGCTATCTCAACGGGTGAAACTTTATCTGAATTGAGCAGAGGTTTATCTTGAGCCCAAACGCCTTGGCTTAACGCTACACTCATCGTGAACGTTAAAAGTGACTTCGTAAAATGCGTTATCTTTTGCATTGATTAGACCTTACTTTTATAAAACTGGACCAGTTGAATCTTAGAACTTAGTGTCAAAAACAGGTTGATTAGACGCTTTCAGGTGCAAAGCCTTATCACTGTATTTGCCGTGTACCACAGGGTTGCCCATCGCCCGTAAAATGTACGCCATTGATTTGTCAACATGCGCAAAAAACTTCTTCCAACCTGCACATAGATAGTTAAGGCCAGGCTCACCTTTTCTGGTGCGAATAAAGCGGTTTTTAGGGCATTCTCCAAAACATGCAAACTGATAATCGCAATTAACACACTGCTGAGGCAGTGTACGACTTTTAGCAAACCCGAATTTCTGCTGGTCAGGGCTATAAGCGAGAGTATCGAGTTTTTCGTGGTGAATATTTCCGATCTTGTATTCCGGGTAAACATAGTGGTCACACGCAAAGACATCACCGTTTGGTTCCATTGCTAAACCTTTGCCACAGATTTCACCTAGCGTGCATAGTGGGTTTTTTCTTCCCATCCATGTTTCCAAACTCGCTTCAAAATACTGTACAAAAACGTTACCAATATCATGCACGACCCACTCATTGAATATCGCGATAAGGAAGTTACCCCATGCTTCATCCGCCACACAAAATGGCTCGACAACCGAATCCTTGTGGCCGGGAATCAGACGTTTATCACCTTGCATTAGTTGCTCATTGGGCTTCCAAGTTTGTGGCGCTATTATTCTGAAAGTTTTCTGCTCAACAATCGGAATAAACTGCATTTGAGGGGAACGTACTTCATCTCGTAAGAAGCGATACACTTCCAATGGGTTACGGCTGGTCAAGTTGTTCACACACGTGAGCGTTGCAAACTTCACTTCATGCTTATGTAATAGCTCAACGGCGTTCATCACTTGTTTAAATGTGCCTCTTCCCGCTCGATTTGTTCGGTAAGCGTTGTGCATCATCTCAGGGCCATCGATACTTAAACCGACAAGAAAGTGGTTCGCTTTTAGAAACTCGCACCACTCATCATTAAGAAGCGTGCCATTAGTCTGAAGATCATTAGAGATCATAATACCATGAGGGCGGTATTGATCTTGTAATTCAACAATTCTCTTGAAGTAATCCAACCCCAGCATGGTTGGCTCTCCACCTTGCCAAGAGAAGATAATTTCAGGTGTGTTCTGCCCTTCTATGTATTGGCGGATATAGCTCTCTAAGGTTTCGTCATCCATTATTGGCGAGCAGCCCTGCTTATATTCCAACAAATCTTGTTTGCTTAAGTAATAACAATAAGTGCAATCGATGTTGCAAGCAGCACCAATGGGCTTTGCCATCACATGTAAACGCTTAGATGCTTTTCCGTTGAACTGCGGCCCTTGAGTTATGTGCATTCATCACCTTCTTAGTTGCTAACCTGTCCCCAATGATGTCAAACCTAATCATCGAGTTAATCGCCTAGTGTGATGATAATGTTCAATTATTCTCGGCGCTTGTTATAGTGTGTATAACCGTTTGTTATGGTTTTGCTTGCTAGACTTTTTGACCAAAGTCGTTGATGGAGTTGCCGAATGAAGCATCCCAAAAGTAAAATTATTTCCTTTGTCCAGCCATATCGGTCACGCTGATAATTAATGGGTGTGCAACAACCCCACCAAACTCTCTCGCTCAGAAAATCGATCAAGATATGGTTCTTGTCGAAGGTGGCAGTTTACGATGGGCGCAGATAATCCATCAGCCAAAAAGTCAGAGGGCCCAGCTCGCACTGTTAACGTTGATGGATTCTATTTGTCAAAATTTGAGGTAACTCAATCGCTTTTTGAAGCTGTCACTGGCTCCTCTCTGAGCTACTTTCGAGATCCAAATACACCCGTCAATAATATTAGTTGGCAACAAGCCAATTATTTCATTAAGAAATTGAATGAAAAAACGGGAGAGCATTACCGTCTACCAACAGAAGCAGAATGGGAGTTTGCCGCTAAAGGCGGAATTTTAAGTAAAGGCTTCACTTTTTCTGGATCAAACAATATTGACGATGTGGCTTGGTATGCGAATAACTCGCACAATAAGGCTCATAAGGTAGGTCAAAAGCAACCAAACGAGCTCGGGTTGTACGATATGACAGGTAACGTAGGCGAGTTTGTGATTGATGCTTTTGACGAAGGTTATTACAAAACAGCGCCCAGTGATAATCCGGTAAACGCAAAAGAGGAAAAAGAAAGCCTTGCACACAAGTCTGTACGTGGCGGCAGCTTTGCTTATGACGCAGACGAATCTGAAAACTATCGCCGCGATTTTGCCAGCCAATCCGTCATTATGTCTGACATGGGCCTTAGACTAGCGAAAGACGTAGACTAAACTAAGTAGAGAAAGTGGCGCGATAAAGGCT
The DNA here is from genome assembly GCF_002105475.1 of Vibrio sp. ArtGut-C1. Lineage (NCBI taxonomy): Bacteria > Pseudomonadati > Pseudomonadota > Gammaproteobacteria > Vibrionales > Vibrionaceae > Vibrio > Vibrio sp. ArtGut-C1. Next base: position 102,475 of record NZ_NCTH01000016.1, read on the forward strand.
CCACTTTTTACTATTGGTGTTTAATCTCTACAGATTCGTAACAGGTGCTTTCAGCTGATCAATAGCCTGCTTAGGAGCATAATTACTCAGCTCTTTTAGACACCTATCGAAAGCAAAAGCGACAGCGCCTTTTTTATGATTTCTCGCTAGAACTTCGCATTGAGCATATAAATGTTGAGGGTTCCCACCAACTTTAAACGCAGTCTGCAATGCCTTACTGGCTTCCAGAACGTCACTTTTTTCCAAAGCTAGACCATAAACATACCAGTAGTGAGCGTTAGTCTTTCCTAGTTCTGCGGCATGTTTAAGTAGAGCTTTGGCCTCATCTTCCTTGCCTTGGCGTAACAAAGAAAGACCGGCACTGTAAGGTAATGAGCTGGATTTAGGCTGAGCTTTCATCCCTTGTTGTAACACCCAGAGCGCAGCTTTTTCTTTCCCAAGGCGTCGATACAGGTCCGATAAATTCACGTAACTATTTTCGAAATAAGGCTCGATACTTATCGCTTCTTGGTATAACGCAATTGCCTTATCGATTTCGCCTAAGCTGCGGTATACATTTGCCAAATTGGTTCTACCAAAACCACGATCGGCGTTAAACTTTTGAATGTCCATGTACTCTTCAAGCGATGGTTGAATCCTATCTTTTTGTAACGGCGTCATTTGCGCATAGCTGGTCACTAATACCGAAGCCGCCTCCGCCCTCACTGAAAGTACGGGATCATCCAGCAGTGGTTCTAAAATTCGCCATCGATCATGAAACTCATAACCAGACGAGCCCGCGACTGCGCCGAGCCGAATCATTTCATTCTCATTTTTAACGGCCCTTGCGAGCGAAACAGTCGTATTTTGGTCAGTATTGCCGCCCATTCGCTCTAATGCAGAAGCTCGTATGATGTCTTTTAATGATGAATCCTGAGCAGAGTAAGCCAGAGCATTCGCCGCCCCTTTGTGCCCAATTGCATCGGCATAAAACGCGACAGCAAAGTGTTGTTGATTGCGGTATTGAGAGTGAGGAAACCATTCGGCTATCTGCGCATCCGCCCACTGGTTACTCTTATCCTCATGACAAGACGTACATACATTGGGCGTATCGATGTGTTTGCTCAAGTCAGGTCTAGGTACGTGCCAACTGTGGTCTCTACGAGGATCGACTTGCATATAAGTCGTTTCTGGCATGTGACAAGTCGTACATTGTGACGCTTTGGATCCCGCTTCATGGAAGGTGTGGTTTTCTGGGGTATATTCTGACGCAATATGACATTGTGAACATACCGCCTCTTCTGGGATGTTTAGCTTTGCCGAATGAGGATCGTGGCAATTGGTGCATGTTACGCCTTTTTCAGCCATTTCAGACTGAAGAAATGAACCGTAAACATAGTCTTCATCGTAAATTTGGCCATCGTGGTAGTAGAGTTCTGGAGTGATCAGGCTTAACCGATATTTATCGAAAAATGAGCCTTGAATGTGATCACCAGTCTCATTTAACTGCGTTCGACGGCTGTGACATTGTGCGCACGTCTGAACTTGATTTGTTTCTGCGATTGCTTTTGGTTGTAACGTTCTGTGGCCCTTCTCAAATACCCACTCGGTTACCGCTTTAGATAAATTTCGGTCAAAACCATAGTGACTATCTGTATCGAAAGAGCCTCCTGTAGATGCGGATTTTTTCGCCAACTCGATGTGTCCACTTGCAGGGCCATGACACGCTTCACAACCAACATTGATCTCGGACCAAGACGTGTTGTAGGTATTTTTGATTGCGTCATAGTTCTTCTTTACATTGGTCGAATGACAGTCTGCACACATGAAATTCCAATTTTGCCCAGTGCTAGTCCAGTAAAACTCATCTGTCGTTGCTGTCTCTGGATAAAGGTGAAACCAGCGCTGACCACCTTCCGATTTCGTCCTTGAATCCCACGCAAAAGGAATGAGCTGTACACGACCGTCTTCAAACTCCACCATATATTGCTGTAACGGTTCCCAACCAAATGTGTAGCTAATTTTATAATCATGCCATTGACCATCAGGGCCTTGAATATTGACCCAATACTCCTCGCCTCGTCTAAAAAAACGGTTGGGTTGCCCATCATGCGTCACTGTGCGGTTATCAAAATCACCTTGAACAGATTCTGAGTTTGCATGTTTCATTGCCATATCGTGATGAGAGCCCTTCCAAGCCTCCACCTCTTGTTGGTGACATTCCGTGCACGTTTGCGTGCCAACATATTCCAACCCAAGCTTCGTGGTATTTTGGGAACTCTCTATCACTGATGCCTGGGAAAAAAACGAACCACTCACCATGACGATACCCAGAAATAGACACCGAAACCGACCTGCCCACTGACTCATAACTATCCTTAGTATTTAGATGGTGCAACTTGAATCAATATAGTCGCTAACCCCTTGGTTATACAAATAATTAGAAGTGAAAGGCTTTCAAAATGAGTGCTCCATTCTTCGTCCCCCGATTAGGGAGTATCTCGGTGTTTTTGCTGAAACTTTATTCGTCTCACCAGCAACCTGCTCTGGTATTCATTAGTGACCCATCTCTATTTTTAAAACCTCCCCAAACCATCAGAATGACAAGTATTTTTCTTTAGAAACAAATAGTTAAATACCCTCAATAACTTATGGTTATAAAGAGTATAAGAGGATTTTTCTATACACATCATTAACTTATGCAGCACCTAAGCACAAGGTTTACTTGTGCTTCTCGTTACTCTCAACCATCTGGAGTTTTTTATGGCAAACCAATTGAGAAAAATCGCAGTAGGCGTCGGACTGTTAGCAACGTCCAGCGCAGCGATGGCGGCAGACAAACCCAACATACTCGCAATTTTCGGTGACGATGTCGGTTACTGGAACATCAGCGCATATAACCAAGGTATGATGCGTTACAAAACCCCTAACATCGATCGTATCGCGAACGAAGGTGCTTTGTTTACAGACCATTACGGCCAACAGTCTTGTACTGCGGGTCGAGCAGCATTCATTACTGGCGAAGAACCATTTCGCACTGGCTTGCTGACAATTGGTATGCCGGGTTCCGACCATGGGATTCCAGATTGGGCACCAACTATTGCTGACTTACTAAAAGACCAAGGTTATATGACAGCTCAGTTCGGTAAAAACCACTTGGGCGATCAAGATAAGCACCTACCTACCAATCATGGTTTTGATGAATTCTTTGGTAACTTGTACCACCTTAATGCAGAAGAAGAGCCCGAAACCTACTATTACCCTAAAGACCCAGAGTTCCGTAAAAACTATGGTCCTCGTGGTGTAATTAAATCTTATGCCGACGGTAAGATTGAAGATACTGGCCCAATGACGCGTAAACGCATGGAACACGCGGACGAAGAGTTCCTCGAAAGCACTTTATCGTTTATGGAGAAAGCTGTTAAAGCAGATAAGCCTTTCTTCATCTGGCATAACTCTACGCGCATGCACGTGTGGACCCGATTACAAGAAAAGTACCGAGGTAAATCCGGTGTTAGCATTTACGCTGATGGCATGTTAGAGCATGACGATCAAGTCGGCGTATTGCTCGACAAACTCGATGAGTTAGGCGTTGCTGACAACACCATCGTTATTTATACAACAGATAACGGCGCAGAGACCATGACTTGGCCTGATGGGGGCGCAACCCCATTCCACGGTGAGAAAGGCACGACTTGGGAAGGCGGTATGCGTGTGCCTCAACTTGTGCGTTGGCCAGGTGTCATTAAGCCAGGAACGAAAATCAACGAAATGATGGCTCATCAAGACTGGTTGCCAACATTGTTGGCGGCAGCTGGCGTTCCTGACGTGAAAGAAAAGCTTGCTGAAGGTTACAAAGCAAATGGTAAAGACTGGCGTGTCCATATAGACGGCTACAACTTCATGCCATACTTCGAGGGAAAAGAAGAGAAAGGACCACGTGAGTCTCTGCTCTACTTCACCTCAAATGGTGAACTAAACGCAGTACGCTGGAATGACTGGAAACTTCACTTTGCAACTCTGGAAGGAAACCTAAGCGACGCCGTGCGATCTGTACCAAACTGGCCTAAGATCATTCACTTACGTGCTGACCCATTTGAAAAAGGTCCTAGCGAGTCACAAATGTACCTACGTTGGATGGCAGACAACATGTGGTTGTTTGTACCAATTCAAGACGTTGTTGGCGACTTCTTTAAAACGTTACCTGAATACCCAATGCAACGCGGTACAACTATGAACCCTGCTTCTTTAAGAACCTATCCCAAAAGGGATTTATTCCAAACAATGAGGCCACAAGCAAAATGCAACATGGCCTCGTAGTTTTCGATTTTCTTTTCCCAACG
>NZ_NCTH01000017.1:0-102198 GCF_002105475.1 Vibrio sp. ArtGut-C1
TACCTTTCTGTTAATTGTTCTGGCGAGAACTACATCAACAGATTACACCGCAACTTCCCTTCTCTTCCATACACCAGAAATCAGCATAGCTCCACTTGCTCTGCTTGTTCAAGATGAATATGAGTCGTCGCAGGCTGTGTCTCTGCAATGACTTTACCGTGACGAACAGAGTAGCGAACCGGCACTTGGCGACGTACTGCGTCAAAAACATTTTCTGCAGGAAGAATCAGTAAACTACCTGGCTTACCTGTTTCAATGCCGTGCTTGTCTTGAATGTTCAGTGTACGTGCTGAATTGGTGCTGATCAGATCCAGTGAGTTGTTGATTTGGTCGTAACCCATCAACTGACACACGTGCAGACCCATATGCAGCACTTGCAGCATGTTTGCAGTGCCTAGTGGGTACCAAGGGTCAAATACATCATCGTGTCCAAAGCAGACGTTGATGTTGGCATTCAGCATCTCTTTCACTCGTGTTACGCCGCGACGTTTTGGGTAATCATCAAAACGGCCTTGTAAGTGAATGTTCACCAATGGATTTGCCACGAAGTTGATACCGGACATGCGTAATAAACGGAACAGGCGAGATGCGTATGCACCGTTGTAGGAACCCATCGCTGTGGTGTGACTGGCCGTGACTTTATTCCCCATATCAAACTTGTGCGCTAATGCTGCCAGTGTTTCAACGAAGCGAGATTGTTCGTCATCGATTTCATCACAATGCACGTCGATCAGGCGGTCGTATTTTTGCGCTAACTCGAATACGTAGTGCAGTGATTCAATGCCATATTCGCGTGTGAATTCAAAGTGTGGAATCGCGCCAATAACGTCCGCCCCTAATTTGACGGCTTCTTCTAGCAGCTCTTTGCCATTTGGGTAAGAGAGAATACCTTCCTGCGGGAAGGCGACGACTTGGATATCTACCCACTCTTTCATCTCTTCACGCACTTCTACCATCGCTTTTAGGGCAATTAGGGTAGGGTCTGAAACATCGACGTGAGTACGAACGTGTTGTACACCGTTTGCGATCTGCCATTTTAAGGTTTGTTTTGCGCGCGTTTTCACGTCTTCAATCGACAGCATTTCTTTGCGCTCAGCCCAACGTTCAATACCCTCAAACAATGTGCCAGAGATGTTCCAGCTTGGCTCGCCAGCGGTTTGCGTTGTATCTAGGTGAATGTGTGGCTCGCAGAAAGGCGCCACCGCCATGCCGCCTTCAGCATCGATGGTGTCACCGTTATGATTAAGCTCCACATCGTTGCTTTCAATGCGCTTGAATTGACCATCTTCAATCAAAATTTGCTGCAGACCTTCTTGTCCTTTTAGCGTTACGTTTTTGATCAGTAGTGTTGTCATGATGGTTCCTTACGCTGGCTGTATAGCCAGTGCTTTTTTGTTAAGAATAGGATTAAGAATTAGGAAGCTAATTGCGCCGCCAAGTACAGCGTTAATCGGTACTACGCCAGGAAGGAAGTGTCCCGCACCAACGCCAATCGCTACAGCGATAATGCCAGCCCAGTTTACGCTTTGGAACTGGGCGGCTTCAAAGTTTGCGTAGCGCTTACGGTTCGTGAAGAAGTCAGCGATGATCACGCCGCCAATCGGTGGAATTGCCAACGATAGGAAGGTCAGCCAGCCAACAAAGTTATTGTAGAGCCAGAGAGCGCAAAGTGTGCCAACAAGCCCGTTCGCCATCGAGATGTATTTACTTGGTAAGCCTGTGATGTTGGAAAATCCAAGACCCGATGCGTAGAGCGCGTTGTCGTTAGTCGTCCAAATGTTTAACCCAAGTACGATGATGGCAGGAATCAATAAACCTTGCGCAATCATCACTTCAGATATGTCTGATTGACCAGTCACCGACGCACCTGCCGCGCCAAAGATAAACATTAACGAGTTACCGATGAAAAATGCCACCATTGTGATCATCACAGCGCTGCGCGGCTTTTTGCCAAAGCGCACGAAATCTGCCGTTAATGTACCAGCACTGACAAAAGAGCCGACAACCATCGCGAGAGCTATTGAAAAATCGAGTGGCTCGGTTGGTTGAACCTGTTGTAGTTCGCTAATACCGCCAACGCTATTTACTGCCTCGATGACAGAGTAGCCGCCAAGTAGCGCAATGGCAGGAACGGCAATTGCTGACAACACCATCAGTGCTGAGATGCCAAAGTAAACGGTCGCGGTCATGAGCAAACCGGAAACGAGGATCAATGTATTGGTATCGATGCCCGTTGCTTTATGCACCGGAATCGCAAACATCGCGACACCAACTCCAAACCACCCAACTTGAGTACCACCAAGAAGAGCAGAAGGAAGCCAAGATCCTTTAGAACCAAAAGAGAAACGAGCAAGAAGGTGAGTAGAGAGACCAGTAGAAGCGCCGATGTAACCGAGGAAAGAAGTGTAAATACCGAGGATTAGGTTACCGATGAGAACAGCGAGGAAAAAATCATTAAAGGAGAGCCCAGTACCGAGAGAACCCCCTGTCCACATACTTGCGGAGAAAAAAGTGAGTCCTAACATCACCATGGTTAGTGACGCCACGCCTTTTCTGGCCGTGTTGGGAACTGGTCCAAGACTGTAGTTATTGTCTCCAGCCATTATTACCTCCGCACATTGAAATATTAAATTATAGCACCTGGTTTTCAGGCAAACGGCGCGTATTATCGTGATGTAAATTTAATAGTCAATGATAAAATTGCAATTTAAACGTTTGCTTGATTTTTGGTGTCTGTTTTTTCTTTTAATAACAATTGTTTGGTTTTTAAGTTCTAAAAGTGAAAAGTTTATTTTTACGTATTTTCTATGATTTATAGACAGGTTTTCTATGTGAAATGAATGTTTTGAATTGCTATTTGTTTTTATGGATTAAATTTATCTATAACTCTGGATTGTTCAGTCGATTTCTATGAAAAGAAAACGATTTCATGATGAGATTTTTGGTTTGGACGTCATTTGTTCTTTTTTTGGGGTGTGTTTTCTTGGTTTTATTTTATGTAGGTGATTTGTTTTTGTTGAAGCTGGCATTTCTAATGGTTTAGTGGGCGAATATTTGAATTTTATAAACAGTAAACAATCTGTTGTGGGCAAGAAAAGTACAACCGAGCTCGGTCAGAGGATAAGAGAGCAATAGCCACATAAAAAAATAGCCAACCGCAAAGAGTGCGATTGGCTTATATACATGTGAACAAAATCAAGTTCACTAACAACGTCAGTTGGCTAGGTGACCCTCGGCTTAAGAAGGGTCGATTTATATAATGCAGTTACTGTGCCAACTTTAATATGCCCTAAAATACGTAGTTTCTGTGACATGCGTTGCTTAAAGTTTGAGTTTGTTTGCAATTTGCAACTGCGTTATGCAATTTGACTCTATTATGCTAATGATTGATTAATAAACAGTGGACTTTTTAGAGCATGACTAAACTCGCCGTCCCTAAAAAGGCGAAAAAACCAACCACATCTGTCACTGTTGTTAGAATCACCGAGCCAGCCAAAGCAGGGTCCAATTTAAACTTATCCAAAATAATGGGTATCAATACGCCAAATAAAGCAGCGGTAATAATGTTGACGATAATGGCCAGCGCGATGGTTCCACCTAAAACTGGCGATTGGAACCACAATCCGGCTAACCCGCCGATGATTAGCGCCCAAGCAATGCCGTTCAGTGAGCCAATACCCAGCTCATTTTTTAAGAATTTGAATCGGTTACCTGGGGTAATCTGATTAAGCGCCATCGCACGAACCATTAGAGTCAGCGTTTGGCTGCCTGCAATGCCACCCATCGATGCAACAATTGGCATTAGTACGGCCAAAGCCACCACTTGAGCAATCACGTCTTCAAATAGCCCGATAGTGACAGACGCTAAAATTGCAGTCAGCAAATTGATGCCCAGCCACACGCCGCGTTTTTGTGAGCTTTTTAATACTGGCGCAAACAAGTCATCGCCTTCATCCATACCAGTACCGGCCATTAAGCGCGCTTCGTAGATTTCACGTTGCGTACGTAATGCAAATTGCCAATCGACTTCACCAATCAGAGTTTGGTCTGCATCAGTCACAGGCAGAGCGGGCAGCGTGCTGTGCTCTAATGCTTCTACCGCTTCGGGAAGCATCATCTTACTGTCTAGCACCGTCACCGCTTCAATAACGAGTGTTTTCAAGCGAGTATCAGGATCACTACGTAAAATTTCGTAGTAATTGACTGTCCCTCGATACTGTTTATTACGGTTGATCAGGTAGACCTGTTGAGGCGTGTCGTAGCTATAGCGCTCCATTAACTGCTTAGCCGTTCCAATCGTAATATTAAAGGGCAGGGTGATGATTTTACGCTCAGCCCAGTGGCCGAGTTCTTCATCTTCATATTCGTTTGCCTGATCGTAAAGCTCTAACTCATCTTTTTCGATCAACGCGAGCGCTTCGTTGATGATCGACTCAGGCAACGAATCCGCCCATTCGATCAGCGATAAGTTATCAAGTTTAGCGAGGGTGAGTTTTAGCTCGACTTCAGATAATGCATTGATGATAGAAAAACGTACGTCGGCACGCATTTCCGTTAACACGTCGATATGCAGTTCTAGTGGCAAAGCTCGCCATAAGCGAACACGATCATCGATTGGAAAGGCTTCCAGAATTAGGGCGACTGCGCCAGGTTCGAGACCCGCTTCAATAGATTCATTGAGCGTTGCGACTTGATCCGCTTCTTCGGCTTGGCCAATTTGCTGGATTAGAGTGGAGAGATCTTGAAACTTGCTCACCGAGTACCCCGATAGTTAATTTGTTTTATGGAAGTATGGCATGTTATTGAGATGCACAACTATGCATCTTAACCTTGCTCAAGGTACTTGAAAGTAACAGAAAAACAATAGGCTATTCGCTGTTGATAGTGAGATATGGCTGTACCAATTGGCGAATGTTCACTTTTGCGCCAATTCTCGCTGCGAGCAAATACATTCCACCAATTTTACGATGTAAAAATAGGGCATCGGCAGGTGGGGTATGCCAGTACTCTTGTTCCATGCTCAAAATAGTGCCAGCTTCGCGAAGTTTTTGCGCTAAGCCACTGGCTTTAAAATCATATGGCTCATCAACTAACATGGGTTCACATGCCATTTTTACTAAATCGAGAATCGCTTGGCGCTGATCAGGTAAGATGGTTTGGCTGAAGAAGCCAATTTGCTCAAGCGCGTCATTCAAGCCTTGTTCGTCATTATTCATGACGGACGCAAAGGCTTTGCGATAGCCGGCACTGAATCGTTCGCTGTATTCGCGAGTTGCACCGAAATCTAACAAGCCGATTTGGCGAGTACTTTCAATGTACAAGTAATTGGCGAAGTTAGGGTCGGTTTGCACCATCTTGAATTCGAACAGCTCTCTGAACAGCAATTCGAGCAAACTGTGCATGACAAAATCTCGCGTACTTTGATCATAATGTTCGATGTGTTCAATGGGTACGCCGTCAATAAACTCCATGGCGAGAACGGAGTCTGAGCAACTTTCAGTATGAATCTTCGGCACGACAAAATGAGGGTGCTCCTTCAAAGCGTCATGATAACGAATGGCAAATTGCGCCTCTCGTGCGTAATCGGCTTCATCATGTAGCTGCTTTTTCGCTTCTTCGAGCAATCCTTTGTAGTCGACAGACTCGGGAATCAACCCAACGACCTTGAGCAGTGTACCGACATTATCGACGTCGCTATCAATACTTTTCCGTATGCCCGGATATTGCACTTTGACGGCTAGGTTATCGCCCGCATCGCTGTAGGCTTGGTGCACTTGTCCTATTGATGCACTGGCGATTGGTTTGAAGTTAAATGATAGAAACTCAGCTTTCCAATTCGTTCCAAGCGAACTTTCCATTACTGCGTTGAGTTGTTTTGCAGGCATTGGGTCTGCGTCGGAACGAAGACGGGAAAGAATATCGGCAAGTTCAGGTTCTAAAACATCACCAGCATCCATTGAGAGCATTTGACCAAGCTTCATTGCAGCGCCACGTAGGTGAGCAAGTTGGTCGGTTAAACGCGCGATGTTTTGCGGCGTCAGCAATAGGTCTTTCGCTTTTGGTTTATTGCCTTTGGCGATTTGTTTCGTGCCTTCTGCAATCACATTGCCTGCGACACGGGTAGCAAGTGAAGCGAACTTGCTGAACCTTGAGATACGATGGGTAGGTAGGCTTCTTTCCTTTGCCGACATGAATCTTCTCCGCTGTTTACTAACTAATTGTTATACGGGAAAAGGATGTGTTTGGATACAAATGAAAAAACCGCCAGCGAAACTGGCGGTTTGTGAGTTTAGATGGAGTAGAAGAAGTACAGCTGAGACTTCATTCGAATGATGATCCCGCGAATCACATCCAAGAAGGCCATGAAGCCTATCGGTTTTTCACCGCTGACCCATGCGAGGCCAACAGAGCCAACAGGAACGTCGTAGCCTTCTGGCTCATCAATCTTAAGACGAACAAAGTGGTGTTTGTTCTGTAAATTCTTTCCAGTGGTGACACGCACAGAATCATCGAAACCCAGCAGATTACCTTGTGACTCACCTGTTGCTTCAACAATGCCTTCGACGGTCGCTGAGAAGATCTTGCCTGGGTAAACGGACGAGGAGAATTCCGCAGGTTGACCCGGTTTGATGTTACGAATCGCCTGGTGGTTGACTCGCATCAGCACGTACTTCTCGTTGGTGTACATATTAATACGTGGCATCATCGAAACACGCTGACCTTCACGCAGGATAAAGTTGGTGACAAAGCCATCTGTTGGGGCATGAACTTTGGTGCTGTTCAAATCCCATTGCGCTTTTGCAATTTGCTCTTCAGCTTGGCGCAGTTCGGCTTGTTTCGTTTCAACTGCGAGCTCTGCTTTATGAATCGCCAGTTTTGCACGGGAAATATCGACTTGTTTCTTCTTAATTTGAGACTCAAGGGTTAACACGTTGTGACGTGCCATATCAACCGCACTCGATTGTTTGTCGATGTCGCTTTCCGTGATGGTGTTTTGCACCACTCGGTTTTGCTCAACATAACGATCTAGCATCTTTTTCTGCAATTTGTAGTCAACTTTCGCCGCTTCCAATTGGCTCTTTGATGTTTCTAGATCTTGCACCAATGCTTGATGATTCGCTTCTTCAATCTCGATGTCGCCTTTTGCCGTAGCTAATGCGACTCGTGCAGAATCGGCGGATACGTTCGCCTGATTTAATGCGATTTCGTATTGCGTTGGGTCAAGTTCATAAATGAGCTGACCTTCTTTAACTTGCTGATTCGGCGTAATGTAAATGTGGTCAACTTTACCTTTTACATTGGTTGAATCTGGACGCAATTGGATGTGTGGTGACTGCACGACAGAACCACCGGATAAATCCATCGGGGTGAAGTTAATCAAACCTACCCATACGAACATTAGCCAACTCAAACCGCCAAGATAAGCGAACGATTTGGTTGCTTTGTTCCAAGGCATGCCAACCAAACGCAGCAGATAGATGAAGAGAGCCCATACCGCTAAACCTTCTAACATTACGCTTCCTCTTTTGGCTGTGTTTCTGTTTGCGGTTTACTTCTCCATGTATCACGCAGATTGATGATGGCTTTTTCCATATCAACGAATGCAAAGATCACAGCTAGCACCCAAACCCAGTGCCAGACAAACCCAATCCAGGTGAGCGCAGTGATGAGCCCTATCTGATGATGGTCTTTGCTGTGCGCCTTATTAATTGGCAACTCATGGATTTTCCAAAAGCCGTAACACGCGCCCGCGACACTCGCGATTAAAACGACAGCAGCGACAACATGTAACGCTGTATCTGCACCAGTTCCGACAAATGGGACACTCAGTAAACTCATTAAACACTCCTCTATCAAACGGTTGGCGTATTGTGATCTGGATTTGATTTAGGTCTTTCTTTGTGACAGATTCAATCAATAGAGGGTTAAATTTGATGTGATTGGTAATGAAGACGGTTCGATTTATTCGCGCGATGGGCATTCTAAACATGCATAACCTCGCGTTATCTAAATATAATTTGGGCTCGGATGAACTGGGGATTCCGTCGTCGGTATTTCACAACCCAATGACACTGATCCCGCTAAAAGCCGTCGCAGAATGGTATCGTTGTGTTGAACAAGCCAGTAGTGATCCAGATGTGGTTTTGAGTCTCAGCCGAGGTATTGAACTGCAAAAGCTTGGGCCTGTGGGACGCTGGCTATTTTCTGGGAATGATTTAGCCAGCGCGATTCGACGCGTTAATTATGGTGCGAGTAACTTACAATCTGGGGCGTTTTTTGCTGGCGAACAGTCGGGCAAAATCATCAAATGGACTTACCACAATCCGTTTATAGAAACGTCAGTAAAGGTGCACGATAGTATCCGCTGTGCGGTATTTATGATTAAAGTGCTACGCGAATTTCTTGGTAAAGACTATCAGCCTTTGCGCGTGAAGGTTTCAGGGTCGAGAAAAAATACTGAACCATACCGAGAATATTTCGGCTGCGAGGTGGAATGGAGTCAGCCAAAAACAGAAATATGGATCCCGGGAGATGACCGATTAGCTTCCCGCCAAGTGAGCCATCGCGAGGACAGCCGTCTAGCGATGAGTTTTTCCGATTTGGATGATTTGCTTAATATGCCCGACCCAGAAGATGAGTTGAAAGTGATTTATGAAGTGGTGAACTACAGCAGTCATTATGGATTGCCAACGTTAGAGCGCGTTTCTTCTCTGCTTGATTTATCTGAACAGCAGTTTCAACGTCGTTTGCACAAATTAGGCCTCAACTTCTCGATGGTATCCGGCTATGTATTGAGTAATGTTGCGGCTGGGTTATTGAGTAAGCGCGTGAGTATTGATGACATAGCCATGCGCCTTGGTTACACCAATGTGGCGAGCTTCAATCGTATGTTTAAGAAGCATCGTGGATTAACGCCCAAGCAGTATGCGGGAAGATTAGAAAAGTAATGCTTCACTTGTCTTTATGAAAACAAGCAATAAAAGCCCTCAAGGTAGAGGGCTTTATTATTTTTTTGTGTGGTGTTGTTTAATGTAATGGCTATTTCTTAGGGCGCCAGCTTAGTGCACTTGCAACAGCGCCGATGGCAATCACATCCTTTTTTTGTTCACTAAGTTCTGGGAGCATCTGTACCGCAATGGTACCGTTCGTCTGTACAGCGGCAATTTCTTGTGTGCCTTCCTTAAAGCTATAACCCAATGGAATGTCTACCGCCATCATGGCGTCTGGACTAGTATGTACGGTTTCTACATTAAAGTGGGTGCTGCCGATACGCACCACGCCTGTCTCTTTTTTCTCAAAGCTGATGTCGATGAGAGCGGATTTTGGCTCCATCGCAAACTCACCGACTTTTTTACCATCTTGAGTAATGTCACAGGTGTAAGGATCATTCCCACCAAAATCGACGCCCATGTAGTTAACCGACATACCGCCTCCAGTGCAGTTCAAAAGCCAAGTTTCCCCGTTGTCGATACGAGTAACTTCTGCGCCCATCGTACCTTCTTTGAAAGAGATATGGTTAAACCAACTTGAGTTAGAAGCACTGCGTGAATAGTTGCCCTTGTACTTACCAGCAAAATCAAAATGGCCATCTGCACCGAACCCCCAAAAATCTCCGTCGGTTTTGATCAGCATTTCTGGTTGTGCTTTTACGGCATCAGTACGATCCATGACGGCTAGGCCACCACAACCTACAAGGAGTAGGGGAGCGAATAGAGTAAGTTTCTTCATGTTTTTCATCGTTTATAGCTCGGTTACATCTAAGATTTGGTCGGTGAATTGGATCTTTTGAATGTCGTACAATTCGTCAGTGCCTGTACTCGGGCACTTAACAGAAACGCTCTTTGCTTTGATAACAGTACATTCTGCCAGTTTGTGTGGCACGATATAGGTGTTGATACCACCTTCACCATAAATGCTGTTGTCTTTGCTGTTGCCTTCAAAGGTATTGTTTTGGTCATTACCGATCACATTCATTGCGTCGTCGCCAATGATCTTCACTCTTGTCAGCCACTGAGATTTGTAGGTGTATGCTTCTATCAAGCCGTCTTTGTTGGGAGCCATACGGAAGGTAGGCACTGTGCCTGGATTTGTCTTTTCTGTGTAAAGTTTGACGCCCGCAGAGTCGATGTTCGCGGTGTATTGCAAGTATCCGTGGAATAAGCCGCTGATCCAATCAACGGCTTGTGGATCTTGAGTTTGCATTTCTTCACGTGTTAACGCTTGGTAGCCATCTAAACCTTGTCCGTTTGCTTTTGCTACACCCATGTAAGCTTCAAAAGCGGCAGCAAAGTATTCGTGAGAATATGAAGGGCCCGTTTGTTTAACACTTTCAGGATCGAAGTCGTCCGATTTCCAATCGTCCCAGTCATACTGAGTTGGGCGCCACACCGTCGGTTTGCCCGCTTGAATATCGTTATAGATTTTTAACGCATGAGCTTGAATGTCATTTTGCAGTGCCGCAGTCCCCGTGTTAGGTGCAATACCTTGCGCTTGGACCAAGTGTAAAATTTCTTCAAAAGCGGCGTCTCGTTCGGCTTTTTTACCAAGATTGGCACAGTAATCGGCAAAATTACTCATGTAATGGCAATCGCCTTCAACTGTCAGTTCTCGATACATCAGAGATTGGCTGTTCCTTAGCCAGTTTGGTGTTTCTTTACTATTTACTAATGTTGCCACGATAGATGTGACAAGTGTATCCATATCTTCTTCGTTAAGTACCATCATGCTTACAACAAACTTTTCTAGAGAACTCGTATCAAAAGAGTGTGCTAAGCCCGAGTTTGTCACTGCATCGTTCAGTTTGTCTTGGCGAATCAGTTCGTTGATGAAGATTTTGGTTAGCATCTCATCATTCTGTTCGTCGTTTTCGGTCAGCATTAGTGTGGCATCACGCTCGGCTAATGTCTTAGCGATACGAGACTTGTCAGCGCCGTACTTAGAGTCTGGTTGGTTTGTGAGAAGGTGTTGGATGATTTTGGCTGCACGAAAGATTTTTTCATTATTCGCACCGTCATCAACAGCCACAATGTGAAATGTATCATTGTTATTTGCTTCAGAAAGGGAGATTTTCACATAGTGGGTGAAGCCCGCATCAGCAGCCACTTTTAACTTGGTTGGAAGCTCTGTAGAAACGACAGTTGGGATTGTGACAGTGCTCAATGTTGGCGCTGGTGGTGTTGGAGGTGTCGTTGTTGATGGTTTCGAATTAGATTCACTGCCGCCGCAAGCAGTTAGACTTATAGCGCAAAATATGGCTAAAGGTGTTAATTGGGAATATCTCATTTCATGTTACTCGTAGACTTTATTAGAGCAAGAAACTTAGAAGCAACATAAAGTCCTGTCTATATAAGCAAATCGAGTCATATATATTGATATTGTTTTTTGGTAAGGACTATCATTCGATATATTTAAAAATATAGTAGATTTTTATTCCGAACTTTATTTTTTATGTGAAGCTATATTCTGCTAATGAATAAAACATCAGGTTATTGCATGGTTTTAGGGGCGTAGAATGATTAGGATTATCGTATATGTATAGTTTGTAAGCGTATGTAAGCCTGCTTTTTATTAAAATTATCATTTAAGTGGGTTGCGCAGTATAGGACGAGCGATATACTCCCTCCATCATATTGGTGGAGTAAATGATTCATGGTGGGCAATACAATCTTACTGGTAGAAGACGACTCTGAGATTGCTCGATTAACCAAAATGTACCTCGAAGCCGAAGGCTATACAGTAACTGTTATCGACAACGGTCAAAATGCATTAGAAACGATTAAGGAACTCAAGCCGGACCTAGTGCTGTTAGATTTGATGTTACCAGGAAAAAATGGCGCAGAAATATGCCAAGAGGCACGTAAATTTTATCATGGGATTATCATTGTTTTGACTGCAACCGATGATGAAATGAGCGAGGTGAGCTTATTTAAGTTCGGTGCTGATGATTACCTTACCAAACCGATAAAAGGCAACATCCTTCTCGCCCGTATTGAAGCGGCGTTGCGTCGCTATCGTCGTCAAGTTGATACCGTTGAAGAAGAAAAGCTGAGCCGATATGGCATTAGCCTTTGTCTTCGTCGTTCCCAAGCATTTTATTTGCAAAAAGATATTGGTTTGACGAGTTCTGAGTTTGAGATTTTAGAGCTCCTGATGCTGAATGTCGATAAGCCAGTATCTCGTGAATCATGTTGCCGTCTTGCCAGAGGTATTGAATACTGTATTACTGATCGTTCGATTGATATGCGTATATCCTCACTAAGGAAGAAATTCTCTAAGGCTCATATCCATACCGCTACCATTAAGACCATACGTCACCACGGCTACATGCTGACAGGTAAATGACGCATGTTTTCCCTGTTTACTCGTCTATATGTGGGGTTAGTTACTGGCCTTGCGCTGACTGTTGCTTTGTTTCTCTTTATGGGGGAAGAGTACATGCGCAAAACAGAAGTCGGCGTTTTTTTGAGTGATGGTGCTTATTTTGTCGATCAATACATTGAGCAACGAGGCACTCCGGATTCTCTCTACAAGAAGTTAACCGAAAACGGCAAGCAAGATTTCTTTATCTTTGATTTAACATTGGTTGAAAACTGGGACGGATCACCGCCTTGTCGAGATTGTAAGCTGCTGTACCGAATACAAGGGATACCTGTTTATCTTATTGATGGCAGTACCTATGCCGCGGTATTCCCTTTACCTAACACCTCGAAGAGTTTAGTTTTCAAAGAAAAAACGGATTTCTTTAGCCCAGATGTTGATTGGAATGAAGATTCTGAGATTGTATTTATACTGACTCTACTTTTGGTTGTTGTGTGCAGTTTAGGCATTATGGTTTACATACCTGTACGACGTCTTGACCGCCAAATTCGACAACTAACGGCTGCACAACAACAATTTGGTTCTGGTGAGTTGAATACGCGAGTCGATCTAAAGCAATTTTCGCAACCCGTGAAAGAGCTCGCCCAAGGCTTCAACAACATGTCTGAAGAGATTGAGAGACGAGTACGCCAAACCCATATCTTTACTCAAGCTATTCCTCATGAAGTGCGCACTCCGCTGAGTCGTATTCAGCTAGCGACGGATTTAGCTCGGCGCACGAGTGGTGAAATGCAGGCAGAGTTACATGACGATATTGAACGATACGTTGATGTAGTGACGGATTTAACGTCCGACATTGTCATGCTGTCTCGCTTGAGTGTGAAAAACCATTCTTTGAGCGATTCTGTTGAAACCATGGAACTGCCTCTTTGGTGTAAAAGCCGCATGAATTACCTAGGCTTAGAGTCCACCATGTTGAGAGCAGAAAATGAACTCGCGAACCAATTGATTCACTTTCAGCCTACTTTGGGTAACCTCGTCCTCGATAATTTACTGCAAAACGCCAAGCGTTACGGTGAATCCTGCGTTGAGGTGACGATTCGAATGGTAGCGGATTGCTGGAGCATCGATATTGAGGACGATGGTCCGGGCATCCCTGAAGCGATGCGAGAAGAAGTATTTATGCCATTTTCGCGTTTAGACAAAAGCCGCAACGCCGACGTGAAAGGCTTTGGTTTAGGGCTTGCCATCGCTACCAGTGCAGCGAGGCAATTAGGTTGGGAACTTTCTGTCGGCGAGAGTCACTTAGGCGGCGCACGTTTTACGGTGCTTATTCCTGCCAACGATTAGAGTAGGCACTGCGGTAGTCTGGTTCAGCGATACCTTCATACAAATCTTCACAAGCTTGCAGTGGACCTACGACAGTTCGGTAGGGTAGGACACCTGCCCAAACAGGAATGTCCATGTCTTCCGCATCGTCGTTGACGCCAAAATTGCTGATTTTCACAGATGCCTCTGTGAGTGGGATACGCAGCAGCATGGTGGCTTTGAGCTCTTTTTCATTGCTCAAACGGACTTGTTTTGTTCTCCCTGGAGCGATCTGTTCGATAAAGTGATTCAGCAACCTGTCTTTTTCTTGGTTATTCTCCACCATCTCAAACTGGCCAAAGACCACTGCACTGCGATAGTGCGCACTGTGGTGAAACGCACTTCGAGCCAATACCCAACCATCAAACAAAGTAAAGGTTAAGCACGTTTGCACTCCTTGTTTGAGTGAGCGTAACAATCGACTGTTGTTGGCACCATGGATATACACGTAATCATCGACACGCCATGCCAGCATGGGGATGACCACAGGGCCTGACTCGTTGGTTATCGCAATATGAGCGATTAGGCTTTCATCTATGATGGCGTGCAGTTTGCTAACATCAGAGACTGCTTTATGTGCGCCTTTCTTAATTTCCGTTCTATTGGTGTTGGATAGCATTTTCTCTCCTTGTTTGCTCACGATTACGAGCGCTTGATCCTCATTCTTTGATTGCAATGTAGCGTTTAACTGGTAGCTTAAAGAGAGCCAGTTTTAACTAATGGATGGATCCAGTTTGTCTTTGATTGATATCGGTGACCTACATTTAAAAGAAAGTGATGGAACGCGTCAGCAAGCGTTGTTTTTTGCTATTCGCAAGAAAATTGTTCAAGGATTGTGGGTGAAGAATGGGAAGTTGCCTTCTACGCGGAAGCTTTCACAGGCGCTTAATCTAAGTAGGAATACCGTGATTTCTGCCTACGAACAGTTAGTGGCGGAAGGGTACTTGAACAGCCAAAAAGGTTCTGGCTTTTATGTTGCCGTAGAACTGCCGGAGCAGTACTTGCCTGAACCTAATTCAGTTCAGAGAGACTCATCACCGAAAACCAACTTTGACATCAACCGCGCATTTGCACCGGGTGTGCCGGATTTGGACGCATTTCCGATGGCGCAGTGGCAAAAGTTACTCAATCGCCACATGTCCCGCCCCTGCTTGTTGGGGAATCAAGATATTCAGGGTAGTTGGGCATTGCGCTGTGCTTTAGCTGACTACCTCGCATCAAGTCGTTCAGTGAATTGTTCCCCAGAGCGCATTATTATTACCTCTGGGGCGCAGCAAGCGTTGTCAATTGCGACGATGGTAGTGCTCAAACAAGGTGATAAGGTTCTGATGGAGCAACCAGGTTACGCGCAAATGCGGAAGTTGATTCAGTTCCAAAACTATCAATTTGAGCCTTTGTTCGTAAGAGAGAAATTAGGTTTTGATGTGGAAGCGGTGACCTCAAGCGATGCCGATGCGCTGTATATCACACCAAGTAATCAATATCCGATGGGGACCACACTCAATACCGAGCAAAGAGGAAAGATCATCAACTGGGCGGTCGAGCAATCAAGTTGGATCATCGAGGACGATTATGACAGCGAATTTCAGTTTGCTCATCGTCCCTACACCAGCTTACAGGGGCTAGCAGCTCAAATGGGTCGAGATGATCGTGTGTTGTATGTGGGTTCCTTCAGTAAAGTAATGTTTAACGGATTGCGGCTTGGCTACCTTGTGGTTCCTGAACGTTTAGTAGAGCAATGTTTGGTGGTTAAAGATGCGTTAAGTGGTGATTCACCGACGCACACTCAAGAAGCGTTGGCAGATTTTATTACTGAAGGTGGGTTATTACGTCATATTCGAAAAATGCGTCGACTGTACAAAACTAAGCATGAACAGATGCATTTATCCATTCAACAGCATTTTGGCGACAGTGTTTGCGTCGTTAGCCAAGCGGCGGGGCTTCATATTACGTTGAAATGGCAAAACGGTATAGATGAGCTGCGTTTTACAAAACTGGCAGAGCATGAAGGGATCATCTTGCGACCTTTGAGCTATTATGAACATCCAGGTTTCCAAGCACGTCACTGGTATGGTGCCGTGCTTGGTTATGGCAATATCGCGTTAGAGAACATAGACGCTGGTATCCAACGTTTAGCCCAAATTTTTCGACATGGGAAACGGTGACTATTCAACTGCGCGTGTTTGTCGTTTATGTCGCCACTGTTTCCAAGGCAGTAAAAGTAGAGTGAAAATGCCAAGTGCATAAAACATTGACCAGCCTAAACATATAAAAACACCGGTACAAAGCAGTAGAGAAAGTCCCGCAAGCGCTTTACCAAACCCACGAAGCAATTTATAAGCGGCTAACATCGCCAACATGTAAACCAAAACGAATACACTATTTGCTAGTTTTAGGAAAAACTCCAGATCGAGCTGCGATAGCGTTCCTATCACGCAAGATATTAGCAGTACGCCGCCAACTAATAAGGTGGCTGAGAAAGGGACACCACGACGCGAAATCTTGGCTAGTGGGCTGTAAGGACGATGTTCCCGAGCTTGAGCCCAGACCATTCGCGCTAGGCTCTGTGTGTATAAGTTAACGCTCGCGAAACAAGCGGAGAATCCGATCAAACTGATTATCCATTTGGCCCCATCGCCAAGTAGTTGAGCACTCAACCATGGAATCGATGCATTATCGAATTGAGCATTACCATATGCACCAAACTTTAAAATAACAACAGAGCAAGCCCAGTACGTAGCTCCCGCTACAAAACAACCGACAATAATGGCAATAGGGAAATCTCTTTGAGGGTTTTTGAATTCTTCCCCCATATGAGCAAAAGCCTCTATGCCAACAAAACACCAGAACATCACGCCTAGCGCTGCGGTAATAGGCCAAATTGACTCTTGTGTGATAGCTGGCATCACGAGATCGGCGCTGTTAACGTCACCTTTCCATAAAAATGTGCCAACGAGCGCAAAGACACTCAAAGCAATAAGAGTTTGTAAATGACCTGATGACTTAGTGCCCATCAAGTTGACGAACACAAGAAGTAATACCGTTAGAATTTGTGCAAACAGATTATTGCTAATAGGCTCTGGCAATATTTGCTGTAGAAAGCCTGCGGCGAGTGCAATCGCGGCCGGAACCCCTACCGGAATGACACTAACAAATAGCCAAGCTACACTACTTTCCAGCTTGGCGTTAAATGCTTTACGCACAAAAAATGCGGTTCCGCCCGCGTTGGGATATCGCTTGCCTAGCTGGGCAAAAGTCAGCGCAATAGGACAAATGGCGATGAATAATAAAATCCAGGCCCATAGTGAAAAATGACCCGCTATGCCTGCTGCAATGGCTGGTATCATAAAAAGCCCCGTTCCCATTAATGTTGTGGATAGTTGGGCGATACCGGATGTGAGTGAAATGTCTTTTTTGAGCTGTTCCATGCTAATTGATTCATCCAATGTTGTAGGGCTTATGACGAAAACGCTTGTGGATTCTAATTATCTCATTTATTGGAGTTTAATGAGCCCGCTAGTGCGCTGAGTGCATAAGAAGCGTATTTGATTTCAATGCGTTATCGCTCTTTTATTTGAATGGATAACGGTGCTCATCTCATGCTTACCAAATAGCATATCCAAAATCTTAATAACAAAATGATTTACTGAACCGTCAATATGACGGTTGTTTTAAATATTTCCAACAAAATGTTGGTTTCTTATGCAGTTAGAATCGGTATAGAATGAGAAAAATAAGGAAAGCTTGGTAAGTATATGGACAAGTTTGATCACAAGATTGTGGATCTTCTCCGACACAACGCTCGGCTGTCGGTGACTGAAATTGCGGATAAAGTGAACCTTTCTCGTTCTGCGGTGACGGCTCGTATTCGTAAGCTAGAACATGACAAAGTGATTCTCGGGTATCACGCTGAAATTGCCTCTTCAGGCGGGGACTCGATTTGTGCTTATTTTGCTCTAAAGTTCGATAAATCTACATCCACGTATTATTGCGAATCATATGCCGACGAACTATACAAAATCGATGGCGTAAAATGGTGCCATGCAATCAGTGGTGAAACGGATATGATGGTTTTTGTCGAAGTACCTACGATGACTCGTTTGAACGAAATCAGAGATCAAATTCAACGTTACCCAGAGCTAAGGCACCTCATGACTCATACCGTTTTAGCTGAGTTCTTTAATACGACTGGCAACCAGTTTGTGAAATAAGCATCATGGGTGCCATTATTTATTAAAACCTTCTTGAGCCGGTATGTTAAACAACATCAATTTGAATCTACTTAGGTCCTTGCATGTACTTTTAGAAGAGTGTCATGTCAGCCGAACTGCAGAACGTTTGCACATTACGCAGTCTGCGGTTAGTCGACAGCTTGCACAATTGCGCGATCTGTGTGGTGACCCACTGCTTATTCGTCAAGGTAATCAGCTGATACCAACCCCGCGAGCAATAGCATTAAAATCAAAGCTTGATGCGTTACTGGCTGAGTTTGATCATTTACTCGATGACAAACCTTTTGAGCCACAACTGTGGCAAGGCGAGCTGGTTATTGCCTCAAGTGATTACGTGGCACAATACGTTTTGCCCGATATTGCCTCTCACTTGGGTGAACAAGCACCACAATTGGATTTGGCGTATCGACTGTGGCAACTAGATTTTATCGATAAGCTTCACGAGTTAGGAATCCACCTTGCTTCTTCTATGTATCCCACTCAGCCTGAAGGTGTATCTAGCATCAATATTGGTTCTGATAAGTCAGTTTGTTTGATGAAGGCGTCTCACCCTTTAGCTGGTAAGGCTTCGATTTCTATAGAGGACCTCATCAGTCATTCGCATATTCAAGTGACGGGTGGGGGAGACAAAGACTCAAGTACCGATATGGCACTAAAAGACAGGGGGTTGATGCGTCATGTTACCTTTAAAGTGCCTTTTTTCTCTGCGGCGGTAAATCGTTTGGTCTCAAGTGAGCACTTAATGGTAGTTCCGGAGCACATTGCAAATAATTTGGCCAAGCACTGGCCTTTGGTTCATAAAGCGCTTCCTTTTGAGACACCTACCCATGAATATTGGCTGATGTGGCATCCTAAATACGACAATGATCCAGCTCATCAGTGGGTGCGAGAGCAAATCCACGCGGTGATGAAAATATCGGAATACTCCATCCATTAAGTTATGATTTTAAATCATGACTTTTATGCGAAACTTTGATTTCAAATTATAGCTCTTCAATTGATAGATTGAATTCAAATGGAGAGAGGTTATTTATGACACTAACAGTTTGGTTATCACTTTTTACCGTGTGTTTACTCGGCGCTATGTCACCTGGGCCTAGCCTAGCAATTGTGGCAAAACATGCTTTGGCTGGTGGACGCATCAATGGTTTGGCAACGGCTTGGGCACACGCTTTTGGAATTGGCGTTTATGCCTTTATCACGCTGATTGGCCTCGCTGTTGTTTTGCAGCAAAGCCCGATGTTGTTCAAGACGATCAGCCTTGCAGGCGCGGCATATCTTGCATATTTAGGGTTCAATGCGCTGCGTTCGAAAGGCGGTGTGGCGGCGAAGTTGGAGTCAGGCGAGGAAACAACGGTAAGCCAGTCTGCTCGAGAAGGTTTTTTTATCTCGATTTTAAGTCCTAAAATTGCTTTGTTTTTTATCGCATTATTCAGTCAGTTTGTAGCGCTAGGTAATGATTTGAGCAATCAAATGATCATTGTTGCTACACCATTTGTTGTGGACGGGCTTTGGTATACCTTTATCACCCTAGTGTTATCAAGCTCTAAAGTGGTGGACAGAATTCGTTCTAAAGCAGTGTTAATTGATCGTTTGTCAGGGATTGTTCTCATGCTATTGGCACTTCGAGTGGTCGTAACCGTATAAGTTTGCAAAGACAACAAAATATTAAAGGCAGCCCGGACGGCTGCCTTTTTCTGCTCTCAGTAAACCCTCATATAATTTACGTAATCTTGACGCTAAATGCAGCTAAAGTTAATACTATCAATAGTGTTACTTTGGTTCACATTATCATTTGTAGTAAGCGCAGCTTTCCAACGCACTGTTATAATTAGAACGAGAGCCACTTAACGTTAATACTAACAGTGTCGCATATTAAGTCGAGAATGCTTTATTGGGTAAAACGGACTTTCCTCTTACTTATCCTATGAAAGGGGTAGAGACTTCATGACCGTTTAGAAGGTGAGAGAGCAATATGCAAAGAATAGTAAATCTAGCTCTAGTAGTAATTTTGACCAGTGTTTGCAGCGTTGCTTGGATATTTCTTTCAACAAAGAGCATATGGGTGTTTTTTGAACTGTTTGTATTCACGATGCTTGGTTTTGGGCTTTTGTACGCGCTACTACAAAAGGTTGATCCTCAGCACTTTGACTTCGTTTTAAATCACATAGAAGAAATAAAGAGAGAAGGCAGAGAAGCTTGCCAAAATGGGACCCCGAAAGAATCTAACCCATACTCTGGTGTTGATGGTGATTTGTGGGAGGCTGGCTACACAGCCTCTCACAACACAAAGATAAAACAATAAGCCGCTAGTTGCTTATTTGACGTTGTGCTTTTCAAAAAAAGCACCCTGCCATTGTAAAGACAGGGTGAAAGCAAGAAGTTTCTCAGGAGCAGTCGGGGGAGAGAAACTTATATAAATTCTATTTACTTATCGGCGAACCTCTTCGAACTCACCTTCGATAGCATCGGCTTTACCAGTATTGAATTCATACTCTTCATGCATTTCTTTCTGCATTTTCTTCACGCGCTTCTCAATACGCTTGCCTGTAATCAATGCTGCGATGGTCAACGGAATCGCAATGATCAAGCTAAATACTAATGTAAAAAAGCCCGTAATTAGTGCCAGTGCGGTAACAATAATCCGATTCATAATCATGACCTCTCTGTAATTCATGTGTTCAGATTAATGCTGTGAACATGAACAAAACATGAATGATAGCCTTCACTTTGTCCGGAGAGTGTCAAATGAGCGAAATGAAAAAACGCCTGAGGGTGATCAGGCGTATAAACGGGGAAAAATATTAGTAATGCGCTTCGCGCTTATTATTTAGAACAAATATGAGATATTGTCCGTTACGCTATGTGGTTAACGTTGTGGAGCAAAGTTCACCTATCGAGGGAATGTTTGGTAACGAACACCCATCATTTGTTCCATACAGTGCACAACTTGGCAGCTGTAACCGAATTCGTTGTCGTACCAGATGTAAAGTACGCAACGTTTGTCTTGTGCGATAGTCGCTTGACCATCCACGACGCCTGCATGGCGAGAACCAACTAAGTCAGTTGATACAATTTCTGTTGAATCGGTGTAGTCAATCTGTGCCGAAAGCTCAGAGTTCAACGCCATTTCACGCAAGTAATCGTTCAGTGAATCACGGTCTACGTCTTCACCTAAGTTTAGGTTAGCGACTGCCATCGAAACGTTTGGTGTCGGTACGCGAATTGCGTTACCTGTTAGCTTACCAGCTAGCTCTGGCAGTGCTTTTGCTACTGCTTTAGCTGCGCCAGTTGAAGTTAGAACCATGTTCAGAGAAGCACTACGTCCACGGCGGTCACCAGAGTGGAAGTTGTCGATCAAGTTTTGGTCGTTTGTGTATGAGTGCACGGTTTCGATGTGACCAGAAAGGACACCATATTTATCATTCAGCGCTTTAAGAACCGGCGTGATTGCGTTTGTGGTACAGCTCGCTGCAGAGATGATGGTGTCATTTTCTTGAATAACTGATTCATTTACACCGAATACAACGTTTTTAATATCGCCTTTACCTGGTGCCGTTAGCAGCACTTTCTCTGCACCTTGACACGCTAAGTGTTGGCTTAGGCCTTCAGAATCACGCCAAACACCTGTGTTATCAACAACAAGCGCGTTGTTAATACCGTAAGCAGAGTAGTCTACTTCGCTTGGATTGTTTGCGTAGATGATTTGGATGTAGTTACCGTTAACGATCAGAGCTTTACGTTCCTCATCGATCACGATGCTACCGTTGAACTGACCATGGACTGAGTCACGACGCAGTAAGCTAGCACGCTTCTCTAAATCGCCTTTTTTACCGCCACGAACCACAATCGCTCGTAGTCGTAGTGGGTAACCTGGGCCACTTTTCTCGATCAGAAGGCGAGTTAGTAGTCGACCAATGCGACCAAAACCGTAAAGAACTACATCACGCGCTTTCAATGAAGAGTCTGCATCGCGTGCGCCATCAAGTGCAGTGATAAGGAAATCATTTAGAGACGCAGTATCGTCATGCTCATTCCAGTACTTAGTTGCCAATTGGCCAACATCGACACGACACGAAGAAATGCTCATTTCACATAGCGCTTGAATGATAGGCATTGTGTGCTCAAGTGAGAGTGGGCTGCCTGTATAACGTCTTGCAACGCGATGAGTTTTGAGAATGTCTATAGTAGTAGCATTGATAAGCGTTTTACCAAACAGAACCACTTCGATTCCTTTTTGACGATATAGCTTACCAATTAGAGGGGAAATAGATTCAGCAATCGTTTGGCTAGTTTGCCAGTCTTGGAGATATTTCTCTGGACTCATTGTTGTATTAGACCTTTCACGTTTTGGGGGCTAACCATACTCTCTGCTGTTGCCTCTTCGGCAGCGTGCAAGAGTGTGGTGGGTTATGTAATCGGGTTGTAATAGTTATGTGTGCGGATTCTAAGGTCGGAGCCCTTATTCTGCTAGGAAAATTAAATCCAGTGTAAAACACTAGTTAAGGTCGTGTTAGTGGTGAATTAATGTGACTAAAGCGGTGGTTTTCACGTATTGACATTTAAAAAGTCATCCACTTTTTTCGCGATGATAATGTGTGTTTTCAAATTAGTTTTGTTGTCACTGTGAATTCGTTTGCATTTTTGTGTGATTTGTCTCGATAAGGCAACGAAATAGGTGAACATATGGTTTGGAATTTTATGAAAAGTGATGTGCATCTTAGGTATGAGTGAAACTTCACTGTTTGTACTCAGCTTGAAGATCAAAAAGTATGATTCGAGTCACAATTACCATTTCATTGACCGATGGCGAAATAAGCGGAATGACCATGGTTTTGGTAGGTGAATGTTGTTTTAAAGTAACCATGTCGTATATGCCTTTCAATGCTAGAAACTAGTCTAGTATTAAATAATCGGATGAGATCAACCATTGGGCTGATGGATGTTGAGATTATCAATAAAAACACGCTTAGCACTCCTCGCACTATTACCCACGGTGGTGATAGTGGTTTTTGCAGTTCAGCAGTTTTCTGACAATGCGTTGCGCGTAAGCCGTCTCAATCAAACGGTAATCAATATCCAAGGTTTCCAGTTGATATCCCAAGCCTCTCACTTTATATACTCCATAGAGAAAGCACGCCGCCAGCCTACGCTTCAAGCATCAGCCGCACTTAATATAGAAGAACAAGACGGTGTTATTTCTTCCATGCATCAAAAATTCGTCAGTAACCCCAATACCGCGGAATATGCTGATGAGCTGAAAGAGGCCATGCTAGGGGTATTATCCGGTAGGTTGGACGAGATGGATGACCTTGGCGATTGGGCATTTCAACTGCTTCAAAATATGTCGCGCTCTTTGCTACAAAATCATCAGTGGTATGGCAGTGAGGACGGTATTCGAATGCAGAATTTTATTGCTTACCTTGCTCAGCTGTCTTTTTGGACACAGAAAGAAGCCTGGTTGACGCATCGCCTAGTTCAAGATCCTAAGAGTCGGTTGAGTCAGAGTCTGTTTTTTCAGGCTATTGATCGACAGCAGCAAAATTTGGATGCGTTTTTAAATTTAGGAGGGTCATACGATCAAGTTGATAAACTGCTAGGCTTGTTTACGTCGCCCAGATATCAGAGAAATTTGGCATCTCGTGGGCGATTAATGTCAGGGGACATGTCACGTAGTGACTATGAAGCGTATTTGAGAGAACTCGATTTCCGTGTGCAACGCTTGCAAGTACTCATTGATGGGTTCACGAAACAAACAGAGCAATCGCTCCTAACACAAGTTCATGAACAAAAGACCAATATTGCGATGATTACCTCTGGCGTTATTTTGGTTATCGTCATGCTTTGCTGGCTTGGCTTGGCTTGGCTTGGCTTTGGCACTTGGTTTCGGGTTAATAGCAAACTAGATGCGATTATTCATACCTTAACGGCGCTGATCAACGATGAAGAGAAACAGACGAAAGTCAAAGTCGATGGCAGTGATGAACTGACGATTTTCGCTCAGCAAGTGAATCGAGTGGTTGAAGAAAAGCAGAGACAAACAGACGAAATACTCCATGCTAAAGAGTCAGCAGTGTCTGCTAATCGCGCTAAATCAGTATTTCTTGCCAACATGTCGCATGAAATACGTACCCCCCTAAACGGTATTATGGGCATGACGGAGATACTCTCTCAAAGCGAGTTATCTTCCCATCAACAAGAAGTCGTTGATGACATTGACTCTTCATCTCAAACATTACTTACCTTGCTTAACGATATTTTGGATCTTTCTAAAATCGAATCTGGTCGACTGGAGTTGTCGCTAGTCGAGGCCGATATCCGAGAGGTGGTGTACCAGTCGATGGTTTTATTTCAATCCAAAGCCACATCTAAACAGCTAGAGCTGGGGATTAACTTAGCTGAAAACATTCCAACTCGAGTGATGGTTGATGATCATCGCATCAAGCAGGTCATCACGAATCTGGTATCGAATGCGGTCAAGTTTACCGAAAGCGGTCATATACGTGTTGATGTCAGTTATGACGAGTTACCTGAGAACGAGCGCGGAACGCTGATGTTTAAAGTCGAAGATACCGGGATAGGCATTGAACAAGATAAGTTAACGACGATTTTTGAACCCTTTACTCAGGAAGATGAAGGGGTGTCGAGGCAGTTCGGTGGAACGGGGCTGGGATTGGCAATTTGTCGTCAACTGGTATCCATGATGGGAGGGCAGCTTATAGCGACATCCACAAAAGGAGTGGGCACATGCTTTGAATTCTCTATTGAGGTTGACGTTATTCCGGTGTTTGGCTGGCGCTCGGACGTGATAAATAAAGGGCTCTTGATCTGCACAAATTACGATTACGCTGATCAACTTTTGAAAGAGTGTCGATTAGCGAAAATCAATCTCTTTGGTGCGAATAATGTTAATGAAGTAAAAGCAATAAACGATGACTTTGATGTCATATTTCTGTGCCATAGTGACGACTCCAATACGGATGAAGCCTTAGATGAATTGTCACTCAAATATGATCTTCGTCGTGTGATTATTTGTCAGCATCATCTATCCACTCCCTACGACAATGCAGAAAGAGTACATGCTGTACTCACATTGCCTTTTCTTGGCAATCGATTTAAGCATGTCATTGACGATTTAGCGAAGGTAGAAAAAACCATATCAAGTGACGCTGTCACTAATGGTGTTCCAAAGTCTGAATATCGAACATCGCGCTCTCACAGGAGGATCTTAATCGCGGAGGATAACTTGATGAATCAGAAAATCGCGAGTTTCTTTCTGGATAAAGCAGGGTATGACTATTTGATAACAAGCAATGGACAAGAAGCGTTGGAAGTCATCACAAAGGGAGAAGAATTCGATGCAATTTTAATGGATTGTATGATGCCGGTGATGGATGGACTGACCGCGACGAAAGAAATTCGTCGTTGGGAAAAGAAAGCCGGGCGTGAGAAAACGACCATTATTGCGCTCACCGCGAGTGTTTTGGAAGAAGACATTCACAACTGTTTTGCTGCAGGTATGGATGCTTATTTACCTAAGCCTTATAAATCGAATCAGCTATTTGAGCTCTTCAATGAATTAAAACTCGCCTAAATCGATAACATTTCAAGACGATAAAGCCCCAATCAAAGGGGCTTTATTTTAACCATGCATTGTTATGCGTTTGCTTGAGCGCTAGCGAGTTTACGTATGGTTTGTCGATAGGTTAGGTAAGCGGAAATGCCCGCCAGAATGTTGCCGATACAAGCGCCTAAAAGTAGACCTCGGATTCCCCCCATTTGAGCGCCAACCCATAAGCAAGGAAGGAAAAAGACAAACAAGCGTAGCGCTGAAATGGTGAGCGCGGTGTAAGACTTACCTAATGCATTGCAAAGAGAAACCATCAACATACATACACCTAGTGAACCTAAGCTGACAGGAACAATCAGCAAATGCATTTCTAATACTTGCTCTACTTGAACATCACTGGTCATCAGTAGTGCAAGTGGGTTTGCGACGGCAAACGTAATGGCTGCGATCAAAAGTTGAAAGCCCAGAATGAATTTTACGGCAATACTGACTAGCGATTGGATATCTTGGTAGTTCTTTGCGCCAAGTAAGCGCCCGACCATTGGGGGCATAGACATTGTCAGCGCTAACACCGAAACGATAGCAAAGAATTCGTAGCGTGAACCGAGCGCCCAAGCGGCGACTGCGGCGGTCCCGAAGCTTGCCAATAACTTTGTTGCTAACATGGACGACAACGGAGGCAGCAGTTGGCTGATCATCGCAGGTCCCATGATGTTACCGATAGACGCAACACTTTTAGCTACGTTGAGGTCTTGCCACTGCGTTGTTGCCCAGTGGTTCTTCTTCACGCGAGGCGCGACGACTAAAATACCAAACCCAAAAGCAACGATGGTTGCTATTGCTGCTCCGTTAATACCCAAGTCAAACGTGAAAATAAATAGTGGATCGAGCACAAGGTTCACGCCGCTGGTTACCATCATCATTGTGCCAGGCAACATGGTGTTGCCGTTAGCCCGGCAAATACTGTAGTAAAAATATAAAACCGCGCCAGTCCATGAACTTAGCAGCCACCAAGGCCAGTAGCTGTCGATAATCGGCATCACAGACTCTGGAGCACTTAATAGAGATAAAATGGGGTAGCGCAAAAGCCAAATTAGCCCTCCAAAAACGGCTACACCGATTGAGCCAATCATCAAAACTAAGCCACCGAGCTGTTTGGCATAACGACTTTCATTCGCACCAAGCGCTTTAGAAATGACAGCGGTCGTGGCGATACCTAAACCGACTTGAATGCCGATAATGACCATTTGCAACGGAAGAGTAAAACCTTGAGCGGCCAAAGGTAAAACGCCGAGCTGACCGATAAATGCACTATCTACAAGCTGAAAGCTCATTAAAGATAGAACGCCAAATAGCATTGGCCAAGTCATCGTAAATAATTGTTTTGCAAGTGTTGGTTGTGTACTTGTCGTAGTTGAGGACATAGAAAGCTGAATGCGTTAGGAATAAGAGTTGGATTGATTGTACACGGCGCTTAGTTTAGAGACAAAAATAAACCCCGAGTAAGGTAGCCTTACTCGGGGTTGGAAAATCTAGCTTAAGCGTTTATTTTTTGCCGCTAGTTTGCTTGTCTTCTTCAGTCAGTTCGCGAATACGACGGCTGATGTCACGACGTGCTTTAGAGATTTCTGCACTTTTGATGATGTGGTCATCAACACGATCTTCGTAGTCTGCTTTCATATTTTTGATGATTGCGACGATTTCATCGTGAGTCATTTCTGGTTTGATGTAATCTAGAAGGTTTTCTAGAAGGTCAACACGTTTGCGGTTATCACGAACTTTCTTTTCGTTATCAAGCAGCTCACGTTTTAGTTTGTTTTTACGACGAGCTTGGTTAACGATTTCAAATACGCTACTCATAGTTCTCTTTCCTAATTTTATGAATATCTCCCTCGATTAAAGCACAACATCCAGTGGCATAACAGTCTTTAGATCAATCACAATGCAGAGTTGAACATTTCTCAACCAATTGCGATGTGTCCACATAATCACGCTTCTTTAATCGAGTTTTGGTCAACATCGTAGAATCCATCGATTCATTGTCATAACGTGGCCTTCACTATATTATCAACACCATTGAATGCAAAATGATGAACTTGATATGGACTCTGGGAACACTGCGGAGCAAGTAAGTAGTCAAGATAATGAGCAAGCCACTCGCTCTGTGGCTGAAAAGTTAAAAACAGCGTATATCAACGCTCGCGAGCAACTCGAAATCATCGAAGTTGAGCTGAATCGTTCAAAAATAATGATGGTTGATCAAGATGGCAATTTGACGAAAGTGCCAATTCTCTCGGAGCATTGATACCTGACCCGATTCGCAAAGGGTGCCAGGTCTTGCGCTATGCTTTAGCCTGACACCGACACCTGAATCGTTAACGCTTCTTGCATCTCTTTGCCAATGTATGATGCATGATTTCGAAGCGATTTAGGTACCAAGTCAAATGCAAAAATAATAAGGAAATGCATTATGAAAGTTGAGCTAACGGCAATTGAAGCACGAGTCATTGGTTGCTTGATCGAAAAAGAAGTTACCACCCCAGATCTTTACCCCCTCAGCCTAAACGCATTAACCAACGCGTGTAATCAAAAAAGCAACCGTGATCCCGTAATGTCGCTCTCTGAGTCAGACGTTCTCGATGCCGTTGATGCTCTAATTGAGCGTAGGCTCGTCAGTGACGAAAGTGCGTTTAACAGCCGTGTTAGCAAGTATCAGCACCGTTTCTGTAATACGGAGTTTGGTGATTTAAAACTGACAGAACAAGAGAAGGGAATCGTGTGCTGTATGCTTTTGCGTGGTGCTCAAACGCCTGGGGAAATTCGCACTCGTACCAATCGTCTCGCGACATTTCATGATGTAAAAGAAGTTGAAACGGTTCTGGAGCACTTAGCAAGCGAAGACAAAGGGCCATTAGTGGTCAAGTTACCGCGTGAAGCCGGAAAGCGAGAGTCACGCTATATGCATTTGTTCTGTGGCGACGTTGACGTCTCTGAGCTTGCAGCGCCAGCGCCAGTGTCAGCGGCTGGCTCTAATTCTGATCGAGTCAGCCAGCTAGAGCTCGAAGTTGCTCAGCTTAAAGAAGAGCTCGATGAACTTAAAGCTAAGGTCGAGTCACTACTTTCATGATTGAAAATACAGCGCAGCGTTGGAGTGTCTATTTGATACGAAATAACCGCAATGCGCTGTATTGCGGTGTCACAAACAATGTTGAGCGAAGATTCAATCAGCACCAAACGGGCAAAGGAGCGAAAGCTTTAAAGGGAAAAGGTCCCTTGGTATTGGAGTGGTCTTCGGATTTTGATTCAAAGACACTTGCCATGCGGGCTGAGTATTATATTAAGCAACTAACAAAAGCTAAGAAAGAGCTGCTTGTTACGTCAAAAGCAAGTATTGTCGTTGATGAAAATCAGCAGATGATGTTAGAAATGGCTTTATCGAAATAAGCGTTCGCGACATGCCGAATAACAAAGAA
Source organism: Vibrio sp. ArtGut-C1 (assembly GCF_002105475.1). Classification (NCBI taxonomy): domain Bacteria; kingdom Pseudomonadati; phylum Pseudomonadota; class Gammaproteobacteria; order Vibrionales; family Vibrionaceae; genus Vibrio; species Vibrio sp. ArtGut-C1. Next base: position 28,962 of record NZ_NCTH01000017.1, read on the forward strand.
ACCGTCCACAGAGGCGGTTTCTTTTTAGTTTTGGAGTACCATGTAAGAACAAACTGACGCATAATGGGTTGGTGTTCTGTTTAAACACTCAGAGTATGAAAAGGAGAAATGATATTTTGTGACCTTGCAATTAGGTACACAATAAACGTTTATTCGTTCCAACTCAGACTAAGAACCAATTTATTATTGAAACAGGTACTCAGAGGAAGGTAGATTACAAGAGTAAAGGATGACTCGGCTAGGTAACGAATAGAGCTGAAAAAGGCTCATAAAAAGCTAAAAGAGCAGTAGATGAAAAAAGCGTTAGTATTCTCCCTGATGTCAATGGCCACTGTCGCGCCGATAGCGCAAGCCACTCAAGTCCTCAATGGGTATTGGGCATATCAAGAATTTTTAGACCAGTTTCCAGAACAGAAGCAGTTAACGAATGCGTTGGCTGACGCCGTGCGAGAGACTCCTGTTCCGGTTGAAAGAGACAAAAAACGTCCGTTAAAAATTTCTGTGGTTTATCCAGGTCAACAGATTTCGGATTATTGGATTCGAAATATCGACGCATTTGAACAGCGTTTAGATAAACTCGATATCGACTATCAACTTAATCAAGTATTTACCCGTCCCAACGCAGATATTAAGCAACAAAGTTTGTCTTTAATGGAAGCGCTGAAGAGCAACTCCGATTATCTGATTTTCACTCTCGATACCACTAGGCATCGTAAGTTTGTTGAACACGTCTTAGACTCGAAGAAAACCAAGTTGATCTTACAAAATATCACTACACCGGTAAGAGATTGGGAGGATCACCAACCGTTCCTTTATGTTGGTTTTGATCATGCTGAAGGCAGTCGTGAGCTTGCCGTGGAGTTTGGTAAGCGTTTTCCAAAACAGAGCCATTATAGTGTGCTCTACTTTTCAGAAGGGTATATCAGCGATATCAGAGGCAATACCTTTATCAATCAAGTCAACCGTGATAACAACTTTGAACTACAATCTGCTTACTATACTAAAGCGACAAAGCAGTCTGGGTATGAAGCAGCAAAAGCGAGTTTGGAAAAATACCCTGACGTCGATTTTATTTATGCGTGTTCTACAGATGTGGCGCTAGGTGCTGTTGATGCGCTGAAAGAATTAGGGCGTGATGATGTCATGATCAACGGCTGGGGTGGCGGCTCTGCAGAATTAGAAGCGCTTTCGAAAGGGGAGTTAGACGTTACTGTTATGCGTATGAACGATGATACTGGCATTGCAATGGCAGAAGCTATTAAGTGGGATCTTGAAGGGAAACCCGTTCCAACCGTTTATTCTGGTGATTTTGAAGTCGTCACGAAATCTGATTCTCCAGAAAGAATTGAAGCATTAAGAAAACGCGCATTTAGATACTCAGACAATTGATGACAACTACATCAAAAACAAGAAAGCGTCGCTCATTGTCGACGCTTATTACGAAAATAATCATTCTCGTACTTGCTCCGATCATTTTAGGTATCTTCGTTCAGAGTTATTACTTCTCGAAGCAAATTATTTGGCAGGAAGTCGACAGAACTAAGCAACAGACGTCAGCGCTGATTCTTAATATTTTTGATAGCCATTTTGCTGCGATTCAGATTCATCACAACAGTAACTCGAAGAGTGATGTTGTTTTAGATTTTTATACAGAACGGGATGAAGAAGCTCTCAATTACTTTTTCATGAGTATTGACCAGAGTGATCCTTCCCATACGCCAGAATTTCGCTTTCTCACCGATCATCAAGGCATTATTTGGGACGATGGGAATGCGCATTTCTATGGCATCAATAACTTGATTCTCAATGATCTCGCGAGCCAAGTGACTTTTAGCAACAATTGGTATTACCTTCCTTCACATACCCCAATGGGAACTCGCCACCTGTTACTGCGTCGTGTACCGGTTTTACAACCTAAAACCGGTGAAGTGATGGGGTATTCTTACAATGTTGTTGTTCTAGATAACAACTTCGGGTTGATGGAAAGACTAAAAAACGAAGGAAACGTTGATAATGTTGTTTTGGTGGCCAACGATACGCCACTAGCTAGCTCACTAGTCGGAGATGAAGCGTACAAGATATTTGATGTTCTGAAGCGGCGAGAGTCTCAGCAAAAGCTCGACCAGTTGTTGATCATTAAAACCCCTATCGAAGTCAATGCTGCCACGACGGATTTGTGTTTACTAACCGTGCAAGACAATCAGAGTGTTGTGACACTGCAAATCCAGCACCTTTTGGCGATGTTGGCTTCAGTTATCGGGATGGTGATGATTGCGTTGATGACCAAAGAGTGGATTGAGAATCGAGTCGTCGAAGAGCTTGGCTCGTTGATGGCATATACTCGTTCGGCTCGTGAAGAAAAAGGGTTCGAACGGTTTGGCGGGTCGGATATCGAGGAGTTCGATCATATTGGTTCGACACTAGAAAACACCTTTGAAGAGCTGGAAGCGCAAAAGCGTTCATTCCGAGATCTGTTTAACTTTGCGTTATCGCCGATTATGGTGTGGTCAGAGTCTGGCGTACTCATCCAAATTAATCCGGCAGCCCGCAAAGAATTGGTCATGGAAAACGACATTGAAACCATGCACCCAGTGTTTAAAGGCTTCAAAGAAAAGTTGATGCCGCACCTGCGAATGGCAGCTCAAGGAGCCACGTTAACTGGCGTCAATGTACCAATTGGAGACAAGGTATATCGCTGGAACTTATCGCCGATTCGAGTTGACGGTGATATCAGCGGTATCATTGTTCAAGGTCAGGATATTACGACGCTTATTGAAGCGGAAAAACAAAGTAACTTGGCACGTAAAGAGGCAGAAAAATCCGCCCAAGCACGTGCCGATTTTCTGGCTAAAATGAGCCATGAAATCCGAACGCCAATCAATGGCATTCTAGGAGTTGCTCAATTATTAAAAGACTCGGTCGAAACGGAAGAACAGAATAACCAAATTGACGTACTTCGACATAGTGGTGAGCACTTACTTGCTGTTTTGAATGATATTTTGGATTTTTCGAAGATTGAGCAGGGTAAGTTTAATATTCAAAAGCACCCGTTTTCGTTCACTGACACGATTCGAACGTTAGAAAACATTTATCGTCCAATTTGCGAAAATAAAGGCGTTAACCTCGTCATTGAAAACAAGATTGATCCCAATGTTGAAATCTTTACTGACCAAGTTCGCCTGAACCAAATTTTATTCAACTTAGTCAGTAACTCAGTTAAGTTTACCCCCTCGGGCAGCGTACGCCTGCATGCTGAACTGGAGCAGTTCTACGGCGCTGAAAATAGTGTGTTGGTAGTGGAAATTACGGATACGGGCATCGGCATAGAGCCCGATAAGCTTGACCAAATGTTCGAGCCTTTCGTTCAAGAGGAAGCAACGACCACTCGAGAATACGGTGGCAGTGGTTTGGGACTGACCATTGTGAAAAGCCTCGTCGATATGCTGGAAGGTGACGTTCAAGTACGTAGTCAAAAAGGTTTAGGCACGACCTTTGTTATTACAATGCCAGTGAAAGATCGTGAGCGAGTGCTCACCCCTCTTGATTCAAGCTTGAGAGTTAAACCTGGTGAGTTATTCGCAGAGAGTCTAAAAGTACTGTTGGTAGAAGATAACCATACTAATGCTTTCATTCTCAAAGCATTTTGTAACAAGTACAAAATGCAGGTTGATTGGGCAAAAGATGGATTGGAAGCGATGGAGTTCTTAAAAGATCATACTTACGATTTGATTTTGATGGACAACCAACTGCCGCATCTTGGAGGAATTGAAACAACCAAAGAGATCCGACAGAAGCTGAAGTTAGGCACGCCAATTTATGCTTGTACTGCCGATACGGCGAAAGAAACCAGTGATGCGTTTATGGAGGCGGGCGCGAATTACGTATTGCTCAAACCGATTAAAGAAAATGCGCTGCATGAAGCCTTTGTTGACTTCAAGCAGCGATTCTTAATTGAACGAACGTGATGAACTCATTCGCTATGAGCCTTAATTGATAATTCAATCGCTCACTAAACCGAAAAGCACAACGCCATAACTTAGGGTTGTGCTTTTTTGTATCTCAATGCTTCACTTGTTGATAAGCCAGGAGTGCTGATATCACCTTTAGTGTCGTATATCACTACTATTCAACCCAAGTACTACGTTGCGTTACGCAAACTTGGTTCCCCAATGGCACATTCGATGTGATTTAAATCACAAAAACTTATTTACTTAGCGTGCTAACTATTTTATATTACTTAGCAAGCTAAGTAATTGAGTAGATCTTATGATTCAAGACATCAACAGTTTGCGCGACCTTTCTCTGGCTGAAAAGTTATCTCGTGTTGCCCGTTTGTGGAAAATGGTTGCAGATCGCGAGTTGGAGCCTTTAAACCTGACGTACCCGCGTTGGACTGCGTTATGGAAACTTTATCGAATGGGCGACAACGTCAGTCAGAAGCATTTGGCTGAAGCGCTTGAGATTGAGTTGGCATCGCTGATGCGCACATTAAAGCTATTAGAAGAGCAATCTCTGATCACTCGCCATTGCAGTGAGCATGACAAGCGAGCACGCATTGTTAGCCTTACAGAAGAAGGTAAAACCCTACTCAAGCAAATGGAGACTCGAATTCTTCAAGTACGGAGCAAGCTACTGACAGAAATCAATGACCAAGAGCTTCAAAAGCTTTCATTGATCCTCGATCAGATTGCTCACAATGCACTTGATTCACTTAGCGAATAAGTCAGAAACCCGAATTAAAAGAGAAGTAAACGCCTATGACTCCAGATCAAAAATTCGCACGTTGGATCAAGTATTCTTGCGTCGCGTTTGTCCTTGTCTTTGCCTATTTTCTAGTCGCAGATCTCGCCATGCCACTGACGCCTCAGGCAATGGCAACGCGAGTGGTAACTAAAGTAGCTCCCCGTGTGAGTGGACAGATTACGCATCTTTATGTTGCCAACAACCAAGAAATAAGCCAAGGCGATCTACTATTCCAGATTGATCCACAGCCTTATCAGCTCGCCGTAGAAAAGGCTCAACTTAACCTTGAGCGTGTGATTCAAAATAATGAACAGCTTGATGCCTCTATTGCAGCGGCAAAAGCGGACGTTGAAGCAAGCAAAATTGTCGCCGAGCAAAAAGTTCGCGAAGCCAAGCGTCTTGATACATTGTTTCATCGCAATGGCACCTCGCAACAACAGCGTGACGACGCACAAAGTAGTGCAACGGCAGCCAGAGCAAACTTACTGGCCGCGCGCGCTCGTTTAAAAGAGTTGGAAGTAAACCGAGGCGATTTAGGTGCAACGAATGTAAATATCCGCGTGGCACAAAACCAGCTAAAACAAGCGGAACTTAATCTGTCATACACTCAAGTAATTGCTGAACATGATGGCGTTGTCGCTAACTTGCAGCTGGAAACGGGTGCCTATGCGGCAGCTGGTACGCCTCTTGTGGCTTTAGTCTCGGATGACGTGGATATTATTGCCGACTTTCGTGAAAAGAGTCTGCGACACTTCAATCAGAACAGTCGGGCGTTAGTGGCCTTTGATAGTTTGCCAGGTGACGTATTTGAAGCTCGTATTACGAGTGTGGATGCAGGGGTAAGCTCAGGCCAGTTTGATGCAGATGGCCGCTTAGCGACACCGACAGACTCAAACCGTTGGGTGAGAGACGCGCAGCGTTTACGTTTACATTTAGCTATCGATGAACCTCAACAGCGCGCATTTCCGGCCGGGGCACGTGCGACTGTGCAACTGTTGCCAGAAAACTCGTTATCTGGCTGGTTAGCGAGATGTCAGATCCGATTTTTGAGTCTTCTTCATTACATTTATTAACGGGGAGGCGATATGAAGTTATGGGATCATCCCATGTCGGAAAACGACTTCCGTCAGTGTTTGCGCATTGCAACTGGCGCGACCATTGGCTTCACCTTATGTAAGGTCTTTGGCTGGAATTATGGCGTATTTTTTACCGTAACACCGATGTTGTTACTTGGAATGGTACCAGTCATGAGCCTGCATGCCGCACGACAGCTGATTTTTTCAGCGGTCGTATGCGGATTAGAGGTCGGTATTCTTGGTGGGCTATTTGGTGGACATCCTGGCATGATGACGATCATCGCCTTCGGGTTGTTTTTGTATAAGTTCGCCTGTATGTCAAAAGGGAGCTTATTCCTGTTTGGGGCAAATAGCGTGCTGAGCTTGAGCATCATGCTGCATTTTGCAAGTTATCCAACAACCGACTTAAATGATCTGGTATTCAGCAACCTACAAGCGAATGTTATTTCAGTGATCGTGGCCTACGTCGTGACATTTTTGATCCCTGATGCAGAGCCTCGTCAGCCACCGGCAAAACCATCTCAGCCTAAACAGAGTCACCGCATGCGGCATGAAGCCCTTATGGGGGCGAGTATCGCTACAATGTCTTTCTTGGTATTCCAGCTATTTGACCTCAGTGATTCTATGTCCGCTCAGGCGACAACCTTGCTTTTATTGTTTCCTATGCATTGGAACGGTGCTTTAGGGTATGCGCGCAAAAGAGCAATGGGGACCTTGATGGGGGTAACCTTTGGTATTGCTGGGCAGCTCGTACTATACGATTGGTCGGATACCTTGCTGTTTATCGTCCCATTGCTGTGGATTGGCGCGATGATGTTCAGCTATATGCATGTAAAAGAGTCTAGTGGGTCAGGAGCTGGGTTTGGCGGATTAACTACATTAGGTATTTTATTTGGCCAATACCTTACTCCGGATGGCGATTTAATGTTCAGCGCGCTGTATCGCGTGAGTAGTATTTTGTTTGCTATTGTTGTCACTCTGCTCGTGACCTATGCGGTGCACAGAGTGCTCAACAGCTTTGAGGTGACGCGCTTTAGCCAGCAGTAAGTTCAGACGTTACTGGTTAGAAAGGACTGCTCCAGTAACTCTGTTTTTAGCTCGTGACTCATCGCTATTGGGCTTTCAAACTTAATTCCTATTACCCAGCCTTTCACCAACTTCTTAATGTTGGCAATGACACACCGGTTTTCTTCTCCGATATAGTGACTTAGAGAAGAGTCAATAGTGACACTTTCACCAACGTTGAATTCAGGCTCTATAAAGGTTGAGATACCAATACCTGCCAGTGAGAAGTCGATAAGGCTACCGTCGTAAACATTCCCCGCATGAACAATCTTACAATCCATTTGCAGCTTATATCGTTCGTGTTCCCGGACTGGTTTGGTTGCAAATGTTCCTGGAATTCGAATAAATAAAAGGGGCGAAGGACGAACCGCAGTTGTTAGAACACTGGATTTAAATGCAATGACATGGCCTAACTCCGTATCTGATACACCACGCACGATGACATCGGCGTTTGGGAGTTTTCTCATCACTTGCTCTTCAAGCAAACGCATCGGTATATCAAGAATCAAATACGCGTTCTCTTTCATCCCAAGATAGGTGGTGGAATACGTATAATGGTCCTTAGGCCCAAACTCGAAATTAGTCGAAAGTTTCATTCCCGGTTTGAGGAATCTATGCAGTTCATCTTTAGTATGAGTGGCAGGCATTACATTGGCGTTTTAATTATTGGTTAAATCGAGGCTATCAAAACGCCATTTTGTTATTCAAGATAGTAGGACAAAAGTTTTTGTAAAATTATCGCTATCTGTGAAGTGGTGGGCGATAAGTTTGGCTCATTCCATCTTTCATAAAGATTTGGCTTGCCACAATACTGCCGCAGGTTACCAGCATCAGCGCTAACCAAGTCAGTGAATCTGGTTGTTCACCAAAAATTGGAACGGCAAGAAGTGTCGCTACGACTGGAGTTAATGACCCAAAAGCAGCACTGGCTTCGGCGCCAATAATTCGGATTGCATAGATAAAGGTAAAAGAGGCGATTAAGCCTGCGCCGACACCTTGCAACATCGCGTGGCCAAATAATTCTTCCCACGGCCACTGACTGATCGGCGTTATCGCTAGGTAACTATCTACCCATCCGAAGCCAACCGCAATGATGAGCAGTGCCAAAGACGCGATTGCAACGAATCCAGCACAGACATGCGCATTAAGGTTAGCAACACGAGCACTGATGGTGAAAACAGCCCACATAATGCTACCGGTTAGAAACAAGATGTGGCCTTGTAATTGAGACCAGTTGTACTCTGCACCGCTATTAGAAAGAAGGAATACGAAAATCCCTAACAGCACCGTAGAAAGCCCGATTAAGCGGTGAGCACTCAGCGACTGTTGATAGCACAACACCGCGATAGCAGAAACAAACAATGGCAAAGTGCCAGGTACTAATGCACTGCCGTGCGCCACGGGAGCGAAGTGCATAGCTGTGCCGACGACCAGCAGGTAGGGCAGGCCACTCCCTACCACAACACCAGTTAGGTAGCGTTTAGGCACGACGCGAAGCGCCTGCTTATGCTTAATCACAAATGGTAATAGAATTAAACTTGGGATTAGAAAGCGAACTAACGCGATATCGGCTGGCTGCAAACTAGAAATTGCGCCCCCTTTTAAAGAAATAAAGAAACCAGACCAAAGCAGTAAGGTCGTTAATATAGCTGCGTATCCCAAGATCATTGTCGGCATGTCCATTTGTAAATGATGTGTTAATTGTTGAATAAAACTCGTGCCAAAGGGAGGCAAAATTTGACGTAATTAAGCTTGATGTTGGTGATAAAGCGCGTATAAATGTCAATTATTAGTGATTATTGGCATGGAAGGAAAAGTGGACAAAATTGACAGGCAACTGATCAACTTGATGCAGAAGGATGCAACCCTGACTACGGCAGAGCTCGCTGACAAAGTAGGATTATCGGCATCACCTTGTGCAAGACGCATTAAGCGTTTAGAGCAGGAGGGCGTAATTAGCGGTTATCGAGCCATTGTGTCCAGAGACACGGTGGGTATTGCGATGACCGTATTTGTTGAAGTCAGTTTGAACAACCACCAAGCTTCTTCGATTGATGAATTTGAACATGCTGTTGTTGAAATGGACGAAGTGATCTCGTGCCATGTTGTATCAGGGGCTTATGATTATTTGTTAGAAGTGGTCAGCAAAGATCTCGCTGGCTATGAAACATTCACAAGAAAGCTACAACGATTAGAAAACGTAAAAGATATCCATACGCACTTGGCGATTAGACAAGTGAAAGGAAATGGAAGCTTGCCGATTTATGCATAAGAAAGATGAAATTTCTCGATAGACTTAAGATTGCTCACTATCACCGAAAGCGATACCGACAGTTCGGTACAGACAGAGCGCGAACGCTGGGATGGAGAGATAAGTACAGCCAAATCAGTCGATTTGAAGCCTTGTGCCGTGGGTTAACGTTAGACGGTTCAAGTCTTTTAGATATTGGGTGCGGCTACGGAGACTTATTAGCGTTTATTGAGTTCAACAATCTGCGCCCCCAAAGTTATATTGGCATTGATCAGCAAAAACAGTTTATCTCTGAGGCCAGAAAGCGGGACTTTCGTACTCAAAGTGAGTTCGTATGTGGTGACTTTTCAACGTTGGTATTGCCCCGTAGTGATTATGTCTTTGCTTCTGGATCATTGAATTATCAATCCGCGAATCCAAATCATACCATTGAGATGATCGAGAAAATGTACCGGGCCGCAGAGAAAGGGTGCGTGTTTAACTTATTGGATGAAGAAAAGCTGCCGAGCATGAGAATGCTCGCATCGCATAATAAAGTTGGAGTGTTACGCTATTGCCGATGGCTATGTCCAGACGCACAATTGATTGAGGGTTATTCCGATCATGACTTTACGATTGCGATGATCAAAAAAGCGGAATCAGTTTCCTGACTCCGCCTTATAAATTCTTAAGCCTTATTGGTGCTTGTATTGTGAGATTTCACAGTTACCTGTGTATCTATCAACCTTGAATGAGAACGCAGCTGAATGGTATTCCCTCCCATCACTCCAAATTGTTTCTCCGAAGATTTTACAAAGGTCCAAATCGCTGATTGAACCAAACTCTTTTACGTGCCTAACTACTGACAAAAACTTGGCTTTGGTAGCATTAGGACAGTCCCTGTTACTTAATCGATTGATAACCATGGTTGTAGCATCATCTCCAGCCAAATGTGACTTTTTATTAAATTTTATTAATGGGTAAATTAACCAAAAATTGGCCATAAGTAAAGCATTATTGTGACGTATGTCTCTATAAGTTGCCTCTCTTGGTCATGGTTTAGTCAAGTTTGTAAAAGGGAACAGTCCCATTTTTTACATATAACGTTGGGATCACTAAAAGAGGGAATTAAAGCACGAATAACGTCCAATATTGGAGTGAAAACCCGACATCGTCTTTTCAAAACGGGCTCGATTTTTACCTCGAAACATCTTGAGCGTATTGAAGCGATCTCGCTTCTTTATCATAGAGTTGCGCTAGTGCTTGGTACTGTGAAGAAAGGCGTTTGTAATCCTCGGCAAGTTGCAAAGCGTTGGTATTATACCACTCCGCAGTGATTTGATTGGCAGTTTCGTTTGACTCACGGCACTTTTGGGCAAGTTTCTTCCATCCATTTGCTAACCATTGAGATTGTGTGCTCAATTTATTCAACTCATTAGCTTTAGTCGTGAGTTCTTCTTTATATTGAATGGAGGCTTTTAATTGAGTTTTGAACGCATTTTGGTTCGAGCGGGCGCGCCAAAGTAACACGAGTTCATGTAGGGAAAAGGTTTGGGACAATAACTGACGCTGCTTATGTTCGGCTAAAAGTGCATTGAATACCTCAACATGCTTATTGTAATTGGACTCTAAACGATTGAATTGGGTAAGATTGTCATTCCACGACGATGGTTTACATTGAATATTGGCGTGCCCCATAATGGGGAACAGAAGAAGCAACAGTATCCAATTGAGTTTGTTGATCATTATTGCTCGCGTTAGTTGACCGACCCTTTTGAGTATATACCCAAATTTCCGCGACATGCGTGTTGCCGGTGAGATAAGAACAAAGAATGAAAAGGAAAAGTACATGAAGAAAATTCTCATCGCATTGATTGTCATACTGTTGCTCGGTGGGGCGGGTGCTGGATACTATCTCTTCTTTATGCAAAAAGATGAACCTGAAGCGCCAAAAGCTGCGCAAGTGGAGCAAGCGCCAGTGGAAGAAGAAATATCCAAACCGATTCTGGATTTAGAAACCGCCCCCCCTGAAGTGACCGAATACTATGTCATTGAGCGTCGAATCAATGTTTACAATAAGCCAAATGTTAATGCTTTGGTTGTCGATACGCTCTATAAGGGAGAAAAAGTATCGGTGTTAGAAAAAGTGGATGGTTGGTATCGAATCTCTGGTTACCTTGTTTATGAAGAGGGCGGTGAAGAAAAAGCTGAGTGGTTGAATTCCGAAGGATTATCTGATGCAGAGCCAGTTATTAAAGAACAAGAGCGTTTGGAAATACTGGATGGATATTTGCAGAAGTCGGATGATTTAAAAGTCCACTTGGACATCTTCCGCAAGAAAACACAGCAATTGTTAGACGATGAAACCTGTGATCCGAGTGATTTTGAAGAGCTCGGTGGCTGGGTTCGTTCGGTTACTTATGACAAGCGCAATGTGTACTTCATTTATTGTGGTGGTTTGGAGCAAGAGAACAAAATCTATTTAGATGTCGATAAAGGCGATATCTTTTACCGCTAACAGAGCGCCTTTAGTTTAAAGCCTCTAGAGATTTATAACTTTTTAGTTGTGAACCATAATTAATAGGAATACTATCATCGAGTCGAGTGAAAAAACTCGACTCGTTTTGTTTTTAGTGAGTTCTTATGTCTCAGATTTGCTTGAAAAAATTGCTTTTTATGCTGCTTGCGATGGTATTGCTACCAGCGCATGTTTTTGCTGCGCAAATCGATCAGAAAGCTCATTTACCTTACTTTTCTAAGCTGCAACCATTTGTTGCGAGTATTGCTTTTGCAAATACCTCAATCGATTTTTCTGAAGTCTCAGAAGAAACGACGCAGTCTCCGATTTCTGAAGGTCATGCAAGACTCGATACGCTAGCCCTATTTAACACTCAACGTTGGGTTTCTCACTTACGTGAAGGCCTTGATGATGAGCATGTTGACGTTGTTGGTGACCTAAACACGCCTTTCTATGCTGACGCAGGTTATGCCTACAGCCTGATGGATATCAATTGGCGTCAAAACCAGTACACTTTTTATCATTTCACAAGCGATCATCGCATTTCTGGTTGGAAAGAGACCAACGCAATGTACGTCGCACTCAATAGTCAATTTTCTGCCTAAACACCATCTATTTGCACCATTGTGCACTCTTAACACGACGATTGTATTCAACAGGGCGTAACCGTCCTGAGCATTTCATACCCTGAATTTTTTTCTGGGGGCATCTGTCGTGTGTTAAGCCTTGTTATTAAAAGCTTCACTTCGTAGTGAAGGGATGATGTTTACATGAAAAAAACACCAAAGCAGCAAAAGAACAGAAAGCTGATGAATCACTATTCAGCTTGGAAATATGTCGTATTAATCACCACGGTCATTATCTTAACGTTAAGCGCGATTCCGACTTGGTTCGGTGAGCAACCATCGATCCAGCTGACGTTTTCAAACCAAAACAGCAGTGAAATGTCGGTTGTTCAGTTGAATCAACTACTGAAAACCAATCACATCTCAGCAGACAAAATCATCGAAAAAGATGGCAAAACGACCATTGTATTCGATGATGAAAATGCGCAAAGCAAAGCTCGTGCGTTACTAAACAATGAGCTAAATAAAGAAGACAGCATTACCTTCTCATATGTGTCTGTTGCTCCAGAGTGGCTGAATGAGATGGGCTTTAGCCCAATCAAACTCGGTCTTGACCTTCGCGGTGGGGTACAGTTCCTCTTGAATGTCGACGTAAATAAAGCATTTGAGGAGCAACGTAATGCTTTGATCGATGAGATCAAAGCAAGCCTGCGAGATCAGCGCGTGCGTGGTGTACAAATTCGCGCAGAAAGTGGTAACCGCATTGCGGTAAACAGTGAGAGTGATACCGCCCTAGCTGAAGTAAACAAATTCTTGCGTCAAAACTATCCAGGTTGGGTGGTGAAAAGCTCGTCTCGCGGTTTTGTTCTTGAGCCAAGTGAGCAGAATATTCAAGAGTTCCAATCAACGACATTACAACAAAACTTGAAGATTATGCGTGGTCGTATTGAAGAGCTAGGTATTACGGAAGCATTAGTTCAGCGTCAGGGTAAAGACAGCATTCGTATTGAGCTCCCAGGTGTACAAGACCCAGCACAAGCGAAAAACGTTATTGGTGCCACTGCGAGTTTGGCATTCTACGAAGTGAAAGATGCAGGCCAAGCGCGAAGCGGCCAAGATCTTGTACTGAAAGATAACGATGGCCGAACTGTTGTTCTAGAGAAACGACCAGTCCTAACGGGTGAGCACATTGTTAACGCTCGTGCAGGCGTCGACAATATGGGTATGTCAGAAGTTAACATCTCGCTTGACCACGCGGGCGGTAAAAAGATGAGTGATTTCTCTGCAACGCATATTGGCAAGCCAATGGCGACGGTTTATCGCGAATACAAGACAAACGATCGTGGCGTAACAGAGCGCAGCGAGCGCGTTATCAGCGTTGCGACTATTCAATCTCAACTTGGTAGCCAATTCCGTATTACCGGCGCTGGCAGCATGGACGAAGCGCAGCAGTTAGCGCTATTACTTCGTGCGGGGTCGTTAACTGCCCCGGTTACTATCGTAGAAGAGCGCACTATTGGTGCTTCTTTGGGAGCTGAAAACATTGAAAATGGCTTTGCGGCACTTGCTTTGGGTATGGGTTTAACACTGACCTTTATGGCCCTTTGGTACCGCCGCTTAGGTTGGGTGGCGAACGTGGCGCTTTGTGCCAACATGCTTTGTTTGCTTGGCTTAATTGCCTTGTTACCAGGTGCGGTGCTAACGCTTCCAGGTATTGCAGGGTTGGTGTTAACCGTTGGTATGGCAGTGGACACCAACGTTATTATCTTCGAACGTATTAAGGACAAAATGCGTGAAGGCCGCAGTTTCGCTCAAGCGATTGATCTGGGCTTTGATAGCGCGTTCTCGACCATTCTTGATGCCAACATTACTACCATGATCACCGCCGTGATTTTATACGCCATCGGTAACGGTCCAATCCAAGGCTTTGCCTTAACACTCGGATTAGGTTTGTTAACCAGTATGTTTACAGGCGTATTTGCCTCTCGAGCAATGATCAATTTAATTTGGGGCCGAGATGCCCGTCGTGATGTGAGGGTTTAATCATGGTCGAAATGCTAAAACAAAATATTCGTAAAATTCGCCACTTTACTACGCTAGTTTCTATCGTTTTGACGGTGATCGCACTTGGTGCTCTGGGCTTTAAAGGGTTGAACCTAGGCTTGGATTTTACTGGTGGTATGGTGACAGAAGTGAAAGTCGATAAGTCGTTAACCAACCACGATCTGCTTGATGCACTACAACCAAAACTTGGTGAATCAACCTCTGTCACCCGCACAGGTGAAGATGGTCGTTGGCTTATTCGCTACTCCGCCCCAGAAGAAGGACAAACTCTGCCGAGTGTGGAAGAGGTATTAAAGCCAGTTTCACATCAAGTTGATGTCGTCAGCAACAGTATTGTTGGTGCTCAAGTTGGTCAGGATTTGTTTGACCAAGGCGGTTTAGCACTATTGATTTGTGTGCTGAGCATCCTTGGTTACTTGTGTTTCCGTTTTGAGTGGCGCTTAGCGAGTGGCTCTGTATTTGCTCTGGCTCATGACGTAATTGTCGTCCTCGGCTTCTTCGCCGTTACCCAAATGGAATTCAACTTAACGGTTTTTGCTGCCGTATTGGCAATTTTAGGCTACTCATTGAATGATTCGATCATCATTTCAGATCGAATTCGTGAGCTACTGATCGCGAAACAAAGTTGGAAAATGGAAGACATCAATGACCAGGCTGTCATCGCGACGTTCTCTAGAACGATGGTGACATCAGGCACAACACTGATTACTGTTGGTGCACTATGGATTATGGGGGGAGCACCGCTAGCGGGTTTCTCAACCGCGATGTTTATTGGTGTGCTATCAGGTACATGGTCTTCCATTTCCATTGGTACCGTATTACCTGAACTGTTCAAACTAGAACCGAAGCACTACTTACCTGTCGAGATTGATACCGCGCCGTAAGGCGAGGTGCTGAAGGTAAAAAGTGCTTGCGCCACTCAGTTTGAGTGGCGTTTTACTTTGTGCTATTTCACACGCATCAGGCGGTGTTTGACGTGACCTAAATCGAACTCAATGATTTGAGAGCGCTTCATCGATTCAACCAGGCGCAGCATGGATGTGTGATAACCTTTCTTTTTCATCCATTGCAATGGCTCGGAAAAGCTGTCTTCGTTTACAACGTAAGATTCGCCTTTGTGTTCTCCAGCATAAACGTTTACGACCCAAACCCGGGCCTGAAAATCTAATACTTCACTTATGTTTCGCGTAATTTTTCTTAGGATATTTTTCATCATTTCAGCGTTGCTTTAGCTCAGTAATAGCCAAACACCAACCCCCATCATTAAAGTGCCCGCGATACGGTTCATCAGGCGCACATTCTTTGATTGACCCAACACGCGTTTCAGTCCTTTACCACCCGTGGCATACAGAGACATACAAATGAACTCAAAAAGAAGAATGATGGAGACAAGCACGATCAGCTGTGGAGCAAGAGCCGCATTTTGATCGATAAAAGGCGGCAGCAGAGAAATCATAAATGCCCAGCCTTTTGGGTTTGCGATAGCGGTAACGAAGCCTTGCATGATGAGCGCGACATTGCCACTTCTGGGTGTCTCCAAATTATCGACATTTATTGCTAACTTACCTCGAGATCGCCACATTTCTACACCAAGATAGAGTAAGTAGCCGCCACCAATAAACTTTAGTGCGATAAACATCCAAGGATAGTTGAGCATGATCGCTGCGATCCCTAATACGGCCGAGACTGAAACCAGCGCGACACCGACGAGTTCACCAATCATCATCCATAATGTGCGGCGATAACCGATACTCATTCCTAGCGTTAAGGCGAGCGTCATGCACATTCCTGGTGTAATTGAGACAAAAAAGAAGGTAGGGATGAACATACTGAGCAATGCAAGATTCATGTTTGTTGATAACTAAGTGATTTGATGGAAGCCACAAAGATAGTGCAAATTGATAAAGGATACTATCCCCAAATATCCCCAAATAACCTCAAGGTGCTTAGGTTCAGCGAGAATGACTTGGCTCACAGGCACGGCAACGATTTGAAGATCTAGTGGTTCTAAATCAAAAATCGTTAACAAAGGCTGTGGGATAAGGCAACTCGCCTTGCGGAGCATGTCACTGACACGATTTCTGCATCTTGACGTCATTTGGATATAACATCAATTTACTTGGGTTAAAGAATCTAGATGATTGCTTTAGGAGATGGCACTATCGAATATTGCACCGTACCGGTACTTCAATAGATTAAAAGTGATTCGATACGTTAAATGCTAGTTAATTGATGTTATTTGGATATTTAAAATAAAACTGAAATTATTTTTTAATTGCTGCGTCATAATAGTGCGAACTGCACCAAAACGAGACGTTTTCTTCTATTTTTTCATTCTAAATATACCAATTTTCATAAGTGAAACTATAAATATAAAATTAAGTTTATACTGTCAGTAATATCATTTAAGTTAGTAATTAAATGATATTACTGACAATTGCTTATATTGATATTTGAATTATTATTCTAATCGTATTTATAGATAACAACTCTCAGCATGAGAGTTGTATCTGAAATCATGAGATGATGTAACGTCCATTGTTCGGTATGTAACTTATTGATAAATAATGCTTAAATTTATGTTCTGATAAGCTTGTGTTTAACTTTATTTTATTTAAAACAATGACTTATAAATGGTTAACCATTTTATAACATTTCATGCTTAATGAGATCTAAATCAATCTTATGCAAATGGATTAGTTTTTTATTTGAAATGTAATATTTCTGGTTTAACTTAAAATAAAAGGCATCACAGGATTGATAGCCAAAAGAATAAATAAACACGTCAGTTGGTGATTTATTTCATCAGTGTATTTAGTTTGCTTTTTTAAATGCCGTTAAGAATGGAGTCTTCGATGAAGAAAGTCGCTTTGATCACCGGATCAAAAGGCGGAATTGGTTCTGCTATTTCCTCTCAATTAGTGAATGATGGTTACCGTGTAATCGCTACGTATTTCACAGGCAACTATGAATGTGCGTTGGAGTGGTTCAACAGTAAAGGGTTTACCAAAGATCAGGTTCGCCTTTTTGAGTTGGACGTAACAAACACTGCAGAGTGTGCAGCAAAGTTAGCGCAATTGCTTGAGGAAGAAGGGACCATTGATGTCGTTATCAACAACGCAGGTATCACACGTGATGGCGTGTTTAAAAAGATGACTGCGCAAGCTTGGAATGATGTCATTAATACCAACCTCAATAGTCTATTCAACGTTACGCAACCTCTGTTCGCTGCGATGTGCGAAAAAGGCGGTGGTCGTGTCATTAACATCTCCTCAGTCAATGGCTTAAAAGGGCAGTTTGGTCAAGCAAACTACTCGGCGGCGAAAGCTGGGATGATAGGTTTCTCTAAAGCGTTGGCGTATGAAGGTGCTCGCTCGGGTGTGACGGTCAATGTTATCGCTCCGGGGTACACAGGTACGCCAATGGTTGAGCAAATGAAGCCAGAAGTATTGGAATCCATCACGAATCAAATCCCAATGAAACGCCTTGCTACACCAGAAGAAATTGCAGCATCAGTCAGCTTCTTGGTCAGCGATGCCGGAGCCTATATCACCGGTGAGACTTTGTCGGTGAACGGCGGCCTATACATGCACTAAGGAGATAAGATGATGGAAAAAGTGTTTATCGTAGCAGCGAAGCGCACTCCAATTGGTGCCTTTGGTGGCAGCCTGAAAAATACCTCTGCTGGCAACTTGGCAGCTGTAGCGATTAAAGGTGCGTTAGAAGCGGCAAAGTTGGCTGGTGACAAGATTGACGAAGTGATTGTTGGCAACGTTGTTGGCGCAGGCCAAGGCATGGGGGTTGGTCGTCAGGCGGCATTGTTCGCTGGGATTCCGGACGCGGTTCCTGCGTATGGCGTAAACATGGTTTGCGGCAGTGGCATGAAAACGGTCATGGATGCAGTTTCACATATCCGTAGTGGCGATACAGAGATTGTTGTTGCAGCAGGTGTTGAGGTCATGTCTCAGATACCGTTTGCCGCGCCAAGTAGTATTCGTGATGGCAATAAAATGGGCAACCTAGAGCTGAAAGACCTGCTCGTAGCAGACGGTTTAACCGACGTTTATAACCAATATCACATGGGTGTGACGGCAGAAAACGTTGCAAAAGAAATCGGCCTAACCCGTCAACAGCAAGACGAGTATGCGCTGTCTAGCCAACAGAAAGCGGTGGCGGCAATCGAAGCGGGCAAATTCAAAGACGAAATTGTGCCTGTAGAAGTAAAGCAACGCCGTGAAACGGTGCTATTCGATACCGACGAATACCCAAAGGCTAATGCGACTATGGAAGCGTTAAGCAAGCTGCGCCCTGCTTTTGACCGTGAAGGCACTGTGACTGCGGGGAATGCATCAGGTATTAACGATGGTGCGAGTGCAGTTATCGTCGCGTCTGAGAGCGCAGTTAAAGCACATGGACTCACGGCTATTGCTGAGATCGTAAGCTATGCGCAATCGGGACTTGATCCGAAAATCATGGGTCTAGGTCCAGTGGAGTCAGTCAATAAAGCACTAGCAAAAGCAGAATTAACGGTAAACGACATTGACGTTTACGAGTTAAACGAAGCATTTGCCGCGCAAGCACTTGGCGTGATTCATCAGTTGGCGGAAACCAACCAAGTTCCCGTTAACGCGATTCAAGATAAAGCGAACTTTAATGGTGGTGCTATCGCGTTAGGTCACCCACTTGGTGCATCGGGCAACCGAATCTTAGTGACGCTTGTTCACGAGCTTCATAAGCAAAATGGTCAATATGGTGTCGCATCACTTTGTGTGGGCGGCGGCATGGGGACGGCTGTGGTTATAAAAGCAGTTAAGTAATTATTTAAACGGACATTTTTAATTCTTTCTCTAGGAGATAAACCATGTACACAGATTTCTTCAAAACCTTTAGCGATCAAACTGAAAAAAATCTAGAACCTTACTTGAAGTTCAACAAGCTAGTGACAAAAAACGTAGAAGTGTTGACTGAGCTTCAACTGAATGCAATTCGTACTTACAGCGAAGTGGGTCTGAACCAAATGAAAGCGGCATCAGAAATCAAAGACGTAACGTCATTGACTGCTTTCAACAGCCAGCAACTAAGCGTTCTTACTAAGCTTTCTCAACAAATGATGGACGACAGCAACAAGCTTCAAGCTATTGCAAAAGAGTTCAAAGAAGACGTTGAGAAAATGACTTCGGAAAATCTAAAGACTGTTACTCCAGCGTAATTTGTCCGATTCTCGCCGCCTTAGGGTCTCTAGACCCTAATTTGGGCGGCGTTGTTTTTTCCGAATATAGGAGTAAGACTATGTTTCAGCACTTCTTTTCGGACTATCTTGTACAGCTTCAACAAACCAATCAACAGTGGTGGCATGATTTCGAAGTGAACAAGGCAGTCGTGAACTCTCCTTTAAATAAGGCCATGCAAGAAGTGAACTTGGAAGACACTGCCAAACTCTTCGAACAAGCTGTAAATCAACCTGCTGCGATCTTAAAACTGCAAGCAGAATGGTGGGAACAGCAGCTACAAATTTGGCAGAATGTCGCGTTGGCGGGTAACCAAAAACAGGTCATTGAAGCAGAAAAAGGGGACAAGCGTTTTTCTAATGAAGCGTGGCAAAATGAGGTGATGTATAGCTTCATTAAGCAATCCTACCTGTTATTCAGCAAGACTTATTTAGATACAATTGAGTCACTCGAAGGTTTGGATGAAAAATCTAAAGAGCGAATACTTTTCTTTTCTCGTCAAGCCATCAATGCACTTTCCCCTTCGAATTTCATCGCGACGAATCCAGAACTCTTGAAACTGACACTTGAGCAAAACGGTCAAAACCTGCTGGCTGGCTTAGAGCAGTTAAAAGAAGACGTTGAGTCCAGTGCGGACATTTTGAAAATTCGTATGACGAACAACAATGCGTTCCGCGTGGGTGATGACGTGGCGACCACTCCGGGCGATGTGGTTTTTCAAAACGAATTGTTTGAGTTGATTCAATATCGACCTCTAACAGAGAAAGTGAATGCGACGCCACTGCTCATCGTTCCTCCTTTCATTAATAAATACTACATCCTTGACTTAACAGCGAAGAACTCAATGGTTCGATGGTTGCTAGAGCAGGGACATAGCGTATTTATGATGTCTTGGCGCAACCCAGGCAAGGCACAAGCGCATGTAGAGTTTGGTGACTATGTGACAGAAGGCGTCGTCAAAGCCGTCGCCGCAATTGAAGATATAACGGGCCAAGAGCAAATCAACGCGGCTGGTTACTGTATCGGTGGTACGGTTCTGGCGAGCACGGTTGCGTACTATGCGGCAAAACGTATGAAGAAGCGTATTAAATCAGCGACTTTCTTCACCACATTGCTCGACTTTTCTCAGCCAGGCGAAGTTGGCGCGTACATCAATGACACCATTGTGAGTGCAATTGAGGCGCAAAACAACGCAAAAGGGTATATGGACGGTCGTTCATTAAGTGTCACATTCAGCTTACTGCGCGAAAACAGTTTGTACTGGAACTACTATGTCGACAACTACTTGAAGGGCAACAGCCCAGTCGATTTTGACTTGTTGTACTGGAACAGTGATAGCACCAACGTGAGTGCCGCCTCTCATAACTTCTTGCTTCGTGAGCTCTATTTAGAGAACAAGCTGGTGCAAGACAAAGGCGTCAAAATTGGTGGGGTATGGATTGATCTAAATAAGATCAAAATTCCTAGCTATTTTGTATCAACGAAAGAAGACCATATAGCGTTATGGCAGGGAACTTATCGTGGTGCCCTGAACACTGGTGGCAACAAAACGTTTGTTCTCGGTGAGTCGGGTCATATTGCGGGTATTGTGAACCCTCCAGCGAAAAATAAGTATGGTTATTGGTTGAACGATACTTTGGATGATTCGGCTGACGAATGGTTGAATAATGCCGAGCACAAAGAGGGGTCGTGGTGGACACATTGGAATGAATGGCTACTTCAATTCAATCCAAAAGAGCAAGTCGAACCATTCCCTATTGGCTCGGAAGACCACCCAGCAATCGATGAAGCACCAGGGCAATACGTCAAGCAGGTTCTGCCAGTAAAAGAATCTTAAACAACTCCCTATAGCAGTAAATTTTAGCGACCTTTATGGTCGCTTTTTTTGGTCGTTACTGGTTACCTTATTATACCGATTGAATATATGTATCGGTTGAGGAGATTTTGGGCCGAAAGTGACGGTGAATAAAAAAGCGCCGAGTAGATACTCAGCGCTTAGTGTCAACAAATAGGCAAGTTGACGGGTAGAAGTGCGTTACGTTACACCTCTTTATCCTTACCAAATGACAGCAGCCAGAGAGAGATTGCTGCTACTGCCACAAAGCCGGAAAGAATAATCACAGGCATGGCGCTATAGCCAAGGATATGCCAAATTACAGATTCTAAAGTACTCATGGTAAGTCTCCTTAGTGCCAGCCTTCAACGCCGCTCATGTCCGGTAGTTTGTGCGCGATGCCTTTGTGACAATCTACGCAGGTTTTCTCTCCAGAAGCTAGCGCAGTAGAGTGCTGCTCCGCTGCTCGTGAGCCTTGTTGAGAGTAATCCATGTAATCAAACTCGTGACAGTTACGACACTCAAGAGAGTCATTCTTTTTCATTCGCGCCCACTCTCGCTCAGCAAGGTGTCCTCGACGCTCTTGGAACTTCTCTGGTGTATCGATAGTACGCAGAACATAGTGAGCGAATAGCTCTTTGGATGCTTGTACTTTACGAACGATCTTATCTGTCCATTCATGAGGAACGTGACAGTCTGAGCAGATGGCACGAACACCAGAACGGTTAGAGTAGTGAATTGTTTCTTGAATTTCAGCAACGATTGGTGCGTGACAGCCAGAACAGAACTCTTCTGTGTTGGTTGCCTCCATACCTGTGTTGAATGCGCCCCAAAATAAAAGACCGCCAGCAAAACCTAAGAACAAAACCACACCAGCGGCAGCTTTACTTGGGTTCTTCAGTCTTTTCCAAAACGCTTTAAGTATTTTCATAAATAACCTCTTCGTACTCGCGTTTCAATTACTGAAGCGAATCAACTGCCTCGAACTTGTTTTCAACTAGTGGCTTAGCATTAGTTTGTGGCACGTGGCATTGCAAACAGAAGTAACGACGAGGAGACATATCCGCCAATACAGCATCTTCTCGGTTTACATAGTGCGTTACGCTAATTTTAGTCGCGCCTGACTCTTTTGCATTTTTCCAGCTGTGGCACGCAAGACACTTGTTAGCATTTAACGATACTTCGTAGTGACGGATGCTGTGTGGGATCAACGGTGGTTGATAAACAAAGCTATCTTCAACAATCTGGTCTTTAGGGAAGTCTTTGAACTCATCTGCTGGGCGTGTGTCTTCCAATTGAGACATTCCACGTAGAGACTCTAGACCACCAATGCCACCTGGATTATCTAACTCAGCTTGCGCAATGCCTGTCACTAAAGCACCTACAGATAAAAGTGCGACAAGTAATTTTTTCATCATTTCATCTCCGCCTTTATGGCTTAAATTCTTTATTAGGCCGCCATAGTGACGGCCGTAGCATTCGGTATCTGAAGGTTAAGCAATCTTAGTGATTTTGACTGGACACTTCTTAAAGTCTGTCTGTTTAGACAGTGGGTCAGTCGCATCTAGGATGAGCTTGTTAATCAAAATACGTGCATCAAAGAACGGTACGAATACCAAACCTTTTGGCGGACGGTTACGACCGCGAGTTTCAACACGAACGCGTACTTCGCCGCGTTTGTTTGCCATGAGTACTTCTTCACCACGACGAACGTTACGCGCTTTTGCGTCTTCAGGATGCATGTAACACACTGCGTCTGGTACTGCTTTGTATAGCTCAGGTACACGACGAGTCATGGTGCCTGTGTGCCAATGTTCAAGAACACGGCCAGTACATAGCCACATATCAAACTCATCGTTTGGCACTTCTGGTGGCGCTTCATATGGTGCAGAGATAATCTTCGCCTTGCCGTCAGCATTGCCGTAGAAATCCCAACCAGAACCTTCTTTTGCGTATGGATCAGAACCTTCTTTAAAGCGCCATTGTGTTTCCTTACCATCAACAACTGGCCAACGTAGACCACGCACTTCATGGTAACGGTCGTATGGTGCTAAATCATGCCCGTGACCGCGGCCAAACGTTGCGTATTCCTCAAACAGACCTTTTTGAACATAGAAACCGAAGTGGTGGGCATCGTCATTCAATTCGCGAGCTTCTTCGATAGGGAACTTGTCGACATTACCATTGCGGTATAGTACGTCGTACATGGTTTTACCACGGTACTGAGGCGCTTTCGCTAGTAGCTCTTCAGGCCACACTTCTTCCATTTTGAAGCGTTTCGAGAACTCCATTAGCTGCCATAGGTCAGATTTTGCCTGACCGACCGTGCCCACTTGTTGGTACCAAGCCTGAGTACGACGCTCTGCGTTACCGTAAGCACCTTCTTTCTCAATCCACATTGCTGTTGGAAGAATAAGGTCTGCTGCTTGCGCTGTCGCTGTTGGGTATGGGTCAGACACAACGATGAAGTTTTCAGGGTTGCGGTAACCTGGAAGACGTTCAGTGTTGATGTTTGGACCCGCTTGCATGTTGTTGTTACATTGAACCCAGTAACAGTTCAGAACGCCGTCATTCAGCATACGGTCTTGTAATACGGCGTGGAAGCCAGGTTTTGGTGGAATCGTACCTTCTGGCAGTTTCCAGATCTCTTCTGCAATCTTACGGTGTTTCGGGTTAGCAACCACCATGTCCGCAGGTAGGCGGTGAGCAAACGTACCAACCTCACGAGCGGTACCACATGCTGATGGTTGACCCGTTAGTGAGAATGGGCTGTTGCCCGGAGTCGAGATTTTACCTGTTAGTAGGTGGATGTTGTAAACCAAGTTATTCATCCACACGCCACGAGTATGTTGGTTCATACCCATTGTCCAAAGTGACATTACTTTCGTATTTGGATTGGCGTATTGCTTCGCAAGCTCGATAAGCTTCTCTTTTTCAACACCAGAGATTTCAGAGGCTTTCTCAGCTGTGTAAGGTGCAACAGACTTTTTGTACTCTTCGAAAGAGATAGACGTTAGCTTGCCTGAGTTAGGATTCTTCGCTGCTTTTTGTAGCGGATCATCGTCACGTAGGCCGTAACCGATGTCGGTATCTGCTTGAGTGAAGTTAGTGTGCTTGTTTACGAAGTCCCAGTTTACCGCATCGTTTTCGATGATGTAGTTCGCGATGAAGTTAGCAATCGCTAGGTCAGACTGTGGATTAAAAATGTAGCCGTGATCTGCCAACTCAAATGAACGGTGGTAGTAAGTAGAAAGCACGTTCACTTTAACGTGAGGGTGACTTAGGCGACGGTCAGTAATACGAGTCCATAGAACAGGGTGCATCTCTGCCATGTTCGAGCCCCACAGAACGAATGCGTCTGCGTTCTCAAAGTCATCGTAACAACCCATTGGCTCATCGATACCGAATGCGCGCATAAAGCCAACTACAGCAGAAGCCATACAGTGACGAGCGTTTGGATCAATGTTGTTTGAACGGAAGCCCGCTTTCATTAGCTTTGACGCAGCGTAGCCTTCCATTACTGTCCATTGGCCTGAGCCAAACATACCTACGCTTGTTGGACCTTTTTTCTCGAGGGAAGCTTTCCATTTCTCAGCCATGATGTCGAAAGCGTCATCCCAAGAGATAGGTGTAAATTCACCGTCTTTGTGGAATTTGCCATCTTTCATTCTCAGCATCGGCTGAGTCAGGCGGTCTTGACCGTACATGATCTTAGAAAGGAAATAGCCTTTAATACAGTTTAGGCCTTTGTTTACTGGTGCTTCTGGGTCACCCTGTGTTGCTACCACTTTGCCATTTTGAGTACCAACAAGAACAGAACAGCCTGTACCACAGAAACGACAAGGTGCTTTGTCCCATGTGATTTTGGTTTGATCAGAGCTTGCAATCAGGTTGGCTGCAGATGCTGGTAGTGTCACACCTGCGACAGCAGCAGCTGATGCAGCCGCGTTTGCTTTCACAAACGCACGTCTTGTCATTTTCATACTTCACCCTCGATTTGGGAATGTTGTGTTCCAGTGTCTTCTTCATCCGTTTCTTCAAGCCCAGTTTCGATTTGGTGATAAACCAATACCGTGCTCAAGACATTCGGTAAATTGTTAATGGCATCGATAGTGTCAGTGATAAAACCTTGGTTCTCGGTTTCAAGCACGACGATAATCTTGCCTTCTGGACTGTCACCATAGATTTCCGCATTTTCATGTGCTTCGATCTGTTGTTTGATTTCGTCCAGATGTTCCGGCAGTACATGTACTACCAAACTTGAAATATGCACTTCATTTAGTGACATATAGCTCTCTCATTTATTGCCTTTGGCCGACGACATACGGCTTAGGCTGTTATATTGCTCACATTGATGGATGAAGTCGGGCACACTGAAACACAGGCGCCGCAGCCGTTACACTCATCAAGGTCTAAATTGGGTTGTGCTACTTTCCCCAGCTCTAATTTGAACTGAATTGCCATCGGGTCGCACATATCCCCACAGCTTCGGCATTCGACATTTTGTTTTGCTAAGCAGCTATCGTTGATGCTTGCTTTCGCTTGCCAAGGTTGCTCTGTTTTTGGCAAGAAAAGGGGCTCAGGACAGGCGTCTGCACACTGATAACAAAATGTGCATTCATCAATAGAAAAATCGACCGAAGGGAATCCGCCATCACTTTTAGTTATAATCTTTGTTTCGCAGGCCTCAATGCATTTACCGCAGCGAGTGCAATCGTCCGTAAACTGTTCTGGCTTGGTTAACCAAGGCAAACGTACGGCGTTGTCGGGGTGCGCTTTTCTTGCAAAGAGTCTTCTTCTGGAAAGGTCTACCACTTAGTCACCTCGAAACTTGGAACCCAAACTAAGCATAGTCCACAATTTTCATTAATAAACTGTCATTTAAACTAACGAAATTGTAGTTTTCGACATATTTGTATAAATACCTCTTAGGAGGTAAATGGGATGCAATATTGTTTTGGATCAATAAATTCCGTCGCAGGTGATCACATATTGATAAAGTTGAAAGGTAATGGGTTCATTGCACGTACAAATAGGGTTGTTAATGGGCGAGGAACTCAGATTGTTTAAAAATGTGAAAAAGTCAGTGACGCGCACGATTGCTTCCGCGATGCTTCTTATTTTGCTGCTTTCAGTTGCTACGACTGGTTTTGCAATTTTTACATTAGCGTCAAGCTTGAATGATGCAGAAGCCGTCAATGTTGCTGGCTCAATGCGAATGCAAAGTTATCGTTTGGCACATGATATTCAGATTAAATCTGTTGATTACTCTTCACATATTGACGCATTTGAACATTCGATATACTCACCTTCTATGAAAGCGCTCCAGCATTGGTCAGTGCCAGAAGACATTACTCATGATTACTACCGTCTTATTATGAGATGGCATGAGCTCAAGTCGGTGTTGAGAGGAGACAACCCGGCGGAGTACCAACTCCTAGTGGCTGGTTTTGTAAAGCAGATCGATGAGTTTGTATTTAAGCTGCAAAGCTTTTCGGAGCAAAAGCTGATTAACTTAGCTTGGATTGGCGGGTTAGGGTTAGGCGGTATCCTTTGTGTCAGTATGTTTGTTGTCCATTTTGTGCGCCTCGAAGTTGTACGGCCTTTGCGTGCTTTAGTTTTTGCTAGCGAGCAAATTAAGAATCGCTCATTTAATATATCGCTTGATGTATCCAGCGATAATGAAATGGGGATCCTGACTCGAACCTTTAATCGGATGGCGACGGACCTTGGTAAGTTATACCGAGGGCTAGAACAAGCGGTTGATGAAAAAACGCGTAAATTACAGCATGCGAATCAGTCTTTAGAAGTATTGTATGACTCGTCGAAAGAGTTAACGGCTTCGCGTATTAATCAGGATAACTTCCAAGCCATATTACAACATATTGCAAGTCTTGAAGGCATTAAAGCAGTCAAACTTGAAATAGAGCAATTGGGAGAACCGAGCTGGATATTGATGGAAGGGGAAGAGTGCTGCCACGACTGTGATGAAGATTGCCACAGTAAGGCTCTAACGTTGGACGGTGAGCACTTAGGCTATTTGTATTGGAAGGCCGGGTTACCTTGTCCGAATGAGGCACTGATTGACAACTTTGTGCAGATTTTATCGCGTGCCGTGTATTACAATCGAGCCCAACGCCAAGCAGAACAAATCCTACTGATGGAAGAGCGAGCCACCATTGCTCGGGAACTGCATGATTCATTAGCTCAAGCACTCTCCTATTTAAAAATTCAGGTCGCTTTATTAAAGAGAAGCGTAAAGAATTTGCCTGATGAAAAAGCGATAGCTCAGGCGAATCAAGTCATTGCCGAGTTGGATACGGGCTTATCTGCTGCTTATACCCAACTACGCGAATTACTGACGACGTTTCGTCTTACGATTAAAGAGGGCAGTTTTGGCCAAGCATTGCAAGATATGGTCGAAACGCTCAACGAACAAACCGTCGCTGACATTACGTTAAAAAATAGACTTTCTTCAACTGAACTGGATGCACACCAGCAGGTTCATTTACTACAGTTGATAAGAGAAGCGGCAATTAATGCCATCAAGCATGCGCAAGCAGATAATATTCACATTCAATGTCTTGATAATGATGGAAAAGTCACAGTAACCGTTACCGATGATGGAATAGGCTTTGAACATCAAGACGAAAAATTAAATCATTACGGTATGAGTATCATGCAAGAGCGAGCCGCTAGGCTACATGCCGATCTTCACATTGAAGCATCGATCAACAAAGGCTGTACCGTAAAACTAGAATTCCAACATAGTAAGGAAGTAAACAGTGACAGTGTGTAAAGTAATGCTGGTGGATGATCATCCACTCATGCGACGAGGTATTCACCAACTTTTAAGCTTTGAGCCTGAGTTTGAAGTCGTTGCAGAAGCAAGTAATGGCGCAGATGCGGTAGCGAAAGCGCATGAGCTGGAACTGGATCTTGTACTTCTTGATCTCAATATGAAAGGCATGTCAGGCCTCGATACCTTACAAGCGCTACGTGCTGATGGTTGTGAAGCTCGAATTGTTATCTTAACCGTATCGGATAGTCCTGCTGACATAGAAGCAATAGTTCGAAGTGGCGCAGATGGCTATTTATTGAAAGATACCGAGCCTGATGAGCTGGTTGAGTTGCTAAAACAAGCGCATCAAGGCGACAAAGCTTACAGCCAAGAAGTTTCTAAGTATTTGAGTGAGCGTTCAGGACAAGAGGACGTTTTTGATACGTTGACGGATCGCGAAACGCAGATCTTAAGAGAGGTGGCAAGAGGTTTCCGCAACAAGCAGATTGCCGACCGTCTTTTTATTTCTGAATCCACGGTTAAAGTGCATATGAAGAGTTTACTTAAAAAGCTTCAAGTTCCTTCTCGTACTGCGGCAACCGTTCTTTATCTTGAGCGCTTTGGCGACATCAAATAATACTGTTGAAGAACAATCCCAAACCGTCAATGGGATCAATAGCTTAGCGTGATTTTAATAATAAAAAAACCGCCTTAAAGGCGGTTTTTTTATTTGTCTGGGCGAATAGAGTACAAGTCACTGTTGTGCTTACCGCACTCTAAATAGTACTGATAAGCCACTTTTTTGCTTTCAGCAATGACTCTCATGCAGTGCATTTTCCCCTGTTCAAAATATCGAATCTCATATTCTACACTGGTATCAAGTTGCTCAGCGGCTGCCATACTTCGCCTCCATAAACCATCCAAAAAACATCCATGCAAATTATATGCCGTTATAGGGAGCGTCGTTCGGTGCATTTTTTAGCCGATAATTGCGCTCTAACTCACTTTTTTGCGGATAGCTGTGATCAAAAAGTTAATTTCAAACTCTATATATTATTAAGGTGGCAATCAATATTTGTCACACTGGTGTAAGTTTGCCGCAATATTAAGTGATACAAGTTGAGTATAGAACTTAATCAATAGAAAAGGGAATACGAATAAGTGACTAAATTACAGGGTGTATCTAATAAGGTGCTTCGCTATGGCCTTCTATTTTGTTTCGTATTTCTTCTTGCCGGATGTACGAAGAAGTTTCTATACAGCAATATCGATTGGTTCGTTATCGATTACATAGAGGATTATGTTTCTCTGCAAGGTGAACAAGAAGTCTTGGTCGAAGAACGCTTATTATTGTTAGCAGAATGGCATAAGAAAGAAGAGTTACCGTTATATATCGATCATTTAAAAGAGCTTGAGAGATTAAAAGCGAGCGATATCACCCTAAATTATTTGCAGGAAAATCGAGATAGAATGCGAGCGCATTACGATAGAGTGGTAAGCAAAGCGGCACCAGACCTTTTTGCTTTGAGTTTACAGTTAACGAAAGATCAAGAACGGGAATTTCTGAGTAATGTACAAGAGCATTATCAAGAGCGAAACGCAAAATATGCGGATAAAACGGAAGATGAAATACGTGAAATTATTCTAGATAACACAGAAGAATGGATGGAAGAGTGGTTGGGAAGTCTATCAGAAAGTCAGCGCCAATTAGCTCAAACGTTTTCTCAGCAAGTCACTCTTAACAGCCCTTTATGGAGAGGTTATCGAGCAACGATATATCAAGAGCTCGAATATCTGTTCTACAACAAATCCAATGCTGTCACTTATCAGGATATATTTATGC
This sequence comes from Vibrio sp. ArtGut-C1, assembly GCF_002105475.1. Classification (NCBI taxonomy): domain Bacteria; kingdom Pseudomonadati; phylum Pseudomonadota; class Gammaproteobacteria; order Vibrionales; family Vibrionaceae; genus Vibrio; species Vibrio sp. ArtGut-C1. The sequence goes on from NZ_NCTH01000017.1 coordinate 58,910, forward strand.
GCCTGTTGTTCGAGCCAGAGAGCTATTACAGTGAGCAGCTTTCTAAAAATATTGATTCTAACTTTGTGCTGGTCGATCAACTGACATTAGATATTTCTCAATCTATGACCGATAAACAATGGCGTCATTTTCGCGGTAAGGTAAAAGAGTGGCGAGTACTAGCTGAGGAATTATTAGATTAGATTCATGCTTCAATTGACGAGGGGATGTGCCGTAGCCTTTCTTATGAAAAAATGATTCAAAGCAAATTCTTATTGAGCTAAGAGCGTAACATAGCTTGAGGTTTGATGAGGTAAGGTCAGCTTATTGATGGTTGATAAAGCCTCATCGTATAAAAACAATGAGAATAAATATGAAACATTTAGTTGAAAGATTTCTTCGCTACGTCACGTTCGATACCCAATCAAATCCACATGTTACGCTTTGCCCAAGCTCGCCTGGTCAGCTTGTGTTTGCTGAGTTGCTTAAGAAAGAGATGATTGAACTTGGCTTAAGTGATGTGACATTAGATAAAAATGGCTACTTGATGGCTAGACTGCCAGCTAACGTTGATTATGAGGTGCCGCCTATAGGCTTTATTGCCCATATGGATACCGCGCCTGACGCCTCAGGAAAAAACGTAAAACCGCAATTTATTGAAGATTACCAAGGCGGCGATATTGCGCTAGGGTTGGGGGATGAAGTGCTATCTCCGGTGCAATATCCAGATTTACATCATCTACATGGCCACAATCTTATCACTACCGATGGCACTACATTACTTGGCGCGGATAACAAAGCTGGTATTGCTGAGATTCTCTCTGCAGTCGCGCTGTTACTAGAAAATCCAGACATTCCACACGGCGACATTTGTATCGGCTTTACACCAGATGAAGAGATTGGCCGGGGCGCAGATTTATTTGATGTTGAAAAGTTTGGCGCGAAATGGGCATACACTATTGATGGTGGCCCGCAAGGTGAACTGGAATACGAAAACTTTAATGCGGCAAACGCCGATGTGATTTTTCATGGTGTTAGCGTTCATCCAGGTACCGCAAAAGGCAAAATGGTCAATGCGATGAACTTGGCTGCGAAATTTCAAGTTCAAATGCCCCAAGATCAAACTCCGGAAACAACCGAAGGCTACGAAGGGTTCTTCCATTTAAAATCGGCAGAAATGGGCGTGGCGCGAAGCGAGCTTGGTTACATTATCCGAGACTTTGATCGTCAGGGCCTTGAAGAGCGAAAAGCCTTTATGCAGAAACTCGTTGATGACATGAACGCGGGCTTACGCCATGGTTCTGTAGAACTGAAAATAACAGACAGCTATTACAATATGAGAGAAATGGTTGAGCCTTACCCGCATATCATTGAGCTAGCGAAGCAAGCGATGGAAGCGTGTGATGTGGAGCCGATTATAAAACCTATTCGTGGTGGTACAGATGGCGCTCGTTTATCTTTTATGGGGTTGCCGTGCCCGAATATCTTCACTGGTGGTTTTAACTTCCATGGGATTCATGAGTTTATTTCGGTTGAAATGATGGAGAAGTCAGTGCTTGTCATCGTCAAAATTGCTGAAATCACCGCGAAAAAACACGGTTAACAGACCAGGTCGAGCGGTTCTTCTCGATTGAATGGGGAAAAATAGCCCAGAGTCATCTGGGCTATTTTTAAATTCAAAAACGAAACATTAACGTACGTCTTTGTCTTCAATTTCAATGTCTTCTAGTGGTAGCCAGTCGACTTTCACACCCGCTTGATCGAACATGTCTTGGCTGACTTGGATTTTATCTCCCCAGCGAGATAAAAAGTCTTCAGACTGCTCAGGGCAGTGTACGTGTGAGATCCCTGTTTGAATGATCTTTGCCGCGCAGTTAGGACATGGAAAATGCGTCACCCAAATATCACATCCGTCTAAATCACGTTTTGAGAACAAAATTGCGTTCTCTTCTGCATGCAGTGTTTTTAGATATTTCAACTCGCGTTCATCGGTATCGACACTGTCAGAAACACCGTGCGGGTAGCCATTAAATCCAACAGATACAATGCGATTCTGTTTAGTGATAACTGCACCGACTTGTGTTGATGGGTCCTTACTCCAAGACGCTACTAGTTCTGCCATCTGGTAAAAGCGTTTTGCCCATTTAGAAATCATAGTCATCCTCTCTGTCGAAGGCGTTGAATTAATTGAATGATAACCCATTTATATTAAAAAAATAGTCAAAATCGGGGTCTTGAGTATGAAGGCGTCATTTTTTGTCTTTTTAACCATAAAACGTTCTTATCTTGAGCACCGAATCTCACTTCCGTCTTTATACGATATCTTAATTCGCGTTTCCTAGCGCCTCTAAATGCACGATGCCTGAGAGTATATATCAAATAGTTATGATTGAGCTGTTTGTATGTTGTTCATTAAATATCACTGTTAACTAAATTACTTTATTTTCTTTTTGTTTCTCATGTTTACATTTAGTAACATTTTGGGGGCTTTTGAGTGAAGTTTTCAGTTGCAGCAAGGAGTAAGGTTGATGGGAATTCAACAATATCCTGTTCTATAAAGACGGTAAATACATGCAAAAGAAACCACTTGTCGCACTAATGGCGGCTACAGCAATCCTCGCTGGATGCGGGGAAGCTAATAATGCCCAAAGGGAAGGCCAAGCGCCTCTCGTAGTGACTCAGGATGTCACGGTTATCGACTACCAACCGAGCAAGTCTTATATCGGTCGCATTGAAGCAGTAGAAGATACCAATATTACCGCGCAGATTTCTGGCTATTTAAAAGCTCGTCACTTTGAAGAGGGGCAAATGGTAGAAAAAGGGCAGCTTCTTTATTCTATCGAGCCATCTTCTTTTGAAGCACAAGTCGCGAGCGCTAAAGCGGCACTTGCACAAGCAAAAGCCGCGCTAAAAAAAGCGGAACTAGACCACACCCGAGGTAAAAACTTGTTGCCTCGCGGTAGTATCTCTCAATCTGAGTTTGACGCCTTAACTGCGGCACTTCTTGGTGCGAAAGCCGAGCTAGAAGCAGCAAACGCTCAGCTTAAGCTTGCTGAAGTTAACCTTTCTTATACTCAAATCCGAGCTCCGTTCAGCGGTCGTATTAGCGATACCAAAGTGAGTACCGGTGATCTTGTTTCCCCTTCATCTGGCGTGCTGACGACATTGGTGAGCTTAGACCCAGTGCATACTTCATTTAGTGTGAGTGAGCGCGAGCGTTTAGCCATGGGTATGGATCAAGTCAAAGGCGACGGCTCAGCAGAATCAAACAGAGTTGAAGTTCAGCTTGAGCTGGAAAATGGCCAATTTTTTGAGCATCTCGGTAAGCTCGATTTCTTAGGTAATCGTATTGACACCAAAACGGGTACGATTGCTATGCGTGCGCTAGTTCCAAACCCGGATCAGAAGTTACTTCCTGGTCAGCACATCAAAGTGAACTTGAGAGACAAGAACACGAAAGACGTTATTGTTATCCCACGACGTGCCGTACAGACTGACTTAGAAGGTGACTTTGTGATGGTGATGGCTGAGGGAAGTGTGGCAGAGCGTCGTAACGTCGAGCTTGGACCTCAGGTTGAACAAGGCATTATCATTCGAGAAGGCCTCGAACAGGAAGATACGGTTATTACACAGGGCCTACAGCGTGTGCGTAATGGTGTAGAAGTGCGCATTCAAACACCTGCTGAAGATAAGCAGTAGGGGGCACTATGTTAAGTCGTTTCTTTATTCAGAGACCTAAATTCGCGCTGGTTATTTCGATCATATTAACGCTAGCAGGCGCGATCTCACTGGCGATTTTGCCAGTGGCGGAGTACCCACAGATAAGTCCGCCATCAGTCAGCGTTTCGGCATACTACACCGGTGCGAGTGCGGAAGTTGTCGAGCAGGCCATTGCGGACCCCATAGAGACCTCGGTCAATGGCGTTGAGGACATGATCTACATGTCTTCAAAGAGCGCGAACGATGGCTCATACAGCCTAAACGTCACGTTCGATGTCGGGACCGATCCAGATATGGCGCAAGTAAACGTGCAAAACCGTGTATCACAGATCGAGTCAAAACTGCCTCAAGAAGTGCGCATGGTTGGTGTGACGGTGAAAAAACGCTCACCTGACTTGCTGATGGTACTTAACTTCTATTCACCTGATGGCAAATACGATGATCAGTTCTTGATTAACTACATTAACTTGAATGTAAAAGATCAGCTGGCTCGTGCGAAAGGCATTAGTGAAGTTAACGTGATTGGTGGTGGCGAATACGCAATGCGTGTTTGGTTAGATCCGGAAAAAATGGCCAACCTTAAGCTAACCACGTCAGACGTATACGCCGCTTTGGCTGAACAAAACGTTCAAGTTGCGGCAGGGCGTGTTGGTGCAGCACCATACAACAATCCTCAAGAAGTTCAGTTTAACCTTGTGACCAAAGGTCGCTTGGAAAGCGTGAGCGAGTTTGAGAACGTTGTCCTTCGAGCTAATCCAAATGGTTCCACGGTTTATCTGAAAGATGTCGCTCGTGTCGAACTAGGTAAAAAGTTCTACGATGGTAACGGTAAATTCCGTGGTCAGGACGCGTCAATTGTTGCATTGTCTCTTCAATCGGATGCGAACGCGTTAGAAAGTGGTCAGGCCGTCATGGAGCTGCTTGAGGACTTGAGTAAAAACTTCCCTGAGGGCATGGCGTATGAGACCAGCTACGATACAACCGTGTTCGTATCTGAATCGATCAAAGGGGTAGTCAAAACGCTGATTGAAGCGATTCTATTGGTGATTGCTGTAACTTACTTGTTCTTGGGTAGCGCGCGCGCAACGTTGATTCCTGTTGTTGCGATCCCCGTTTCTCTGATTGGTACGTTTGCCATCATGCAGGCGACGGGCTTCACCATCAATACGGTCACTTTGTTTGGCTTGATCCTCGCGATTGGTATCGTGGTGGACGATGCGATTCTGGTAATCGAAAACGTCGATACCACCATGGCGAAAGACCCAACCATTTCACCGCGTAAAGCGACATTGCTAGCGATGAAAGAAGTAACGGGCCCAATCATCACGTCGACCTTGGTTCTACTTGCGGTATTCATACCAGTCGCGATGCTGCCGGGTATCACTGGTATCATGTATCGCCAGTTCGCTTTGACCATCTGTATTTCGGTTGTGATCTCATCCATTAACGCATTGACGCTGTCTCCAGCACTTTGTTCTTTGGTATTGAAGCAGGGTGGGGGCAACACGGCTAACTGGTTCCAGGCTTTCAACCGAGGCTTAGAGCGTATCACAACGCGTTATGGTCAGGTCGCTGGTTTCTTGGTGAAGAAATCTTTGCTACTCGTGACGTTCTTTATAGTCGCTATCGCGGCGGTCACTTTCTTTGCGAAAACCACCTCAACAGCGTTTGTTCCTCAAGAAGATAAAGGCATTTTGCTGGTTAACGTTCAGCTACCAGATTCAGCATCTTTATCTCGTACTGAAGAAGTCACCAATGATTTAATGAACATGATTGGTGAAGAACCTGGTGTGGATGGCGTGACGGTTGCGAACGGTTACTCGTTTATGACAGGCGCAGCGGCATCAAACGGTGCATCTGTGTTTATCAAACTGCATGACTGGGATATTCGTAACTCGTTGCAAGGGAAACACTCTGCCAATGCCATCGCGGCGCGTATTAACGGTCGTGCTGCAACAGAGTTGCCTCAAGCGGTTGTGTTTGCGATGGGGCCACCGGCGGTCCCTGGTATGGGCGCTGCGTCTGGTTTTGAGTTTGTGCTTGAAGATACGCTAGGGCGAAGCCGTACCGATTTGTCGATGGTCATGGGAGAAATGATCCAAGCGGCCAACCAAGCCCCTGAAATTGCCTACACGTTTAGTACGTTCCGCGCGAATGTCCCGCACTACTACGTTGATATCGACCGTGAGAAAGCACAGCAGTTGGGTATTTCACTGTCGTCTATTTTCCAAACCTTGCAAGGCAACTTAGGTTCGCTTTATGTGAATGACTTCACCATGTTTGGTAAGAACTTCCGCGTAACCATGCAAGCTGATAGCCAGCACCGTAGCAGCATGGAAGATCTAGAGCGTTTCCATGTTCGTTCTTCGAACGGCGATATGGTTCCGCTAAGTACGCTAGTGAGCTACGAGCAAGTGTTCGAGCCTGATGTGGCATGGCGTTACAACATGTACCGCAGTGCTATCATTCAAGGCCAACCAGCTCCGGGCTACTCTAGTGGTGATGCGATTGCCGCAATGGAACGCGTTGCTGCAGAGGTCCTTCCGCAGGGCTACACGTACGAATGGACAGGTATGGCTTATCAGGAAGTACTTGCGGGTAACCAAGCCATTTATGCGTTTGCACTGGCTTTGATCTTCATTTACTTATTCATGGTGGCACAATATGAGAGCTGGAGTATTCCATTAGCCATCATTTTGGTGGTGCCAGTAGCAACGTTAGGCTCCTTCTTAGCGTTGAACCTGACTGGGACACCACTTAACTTGTATGCGCAAATTGGCCTTGTCTTGCTCATAGCCTTGGCGGCGAAAAACGCAATTTTGATTGTGGAGTTCGCCAAGCAAGAACGTGAAGAAAAAGATGCTGATATCGATAGTGCAGCGGTTAAAGGAGGCACGTTACGTTTCCGCGCTGTGAATATGACATCTTGGTCGTTTATCCTGGGTATCTTCCCGCTGATCTTCGCCGCAGGTGCAGGGCACGTGAGCCAAAACTCGCTCGGCGTGTCGCTGATTGGTGGTCTATTGTGTGTGCTTCTAGCAGGTACATTCTTGATCCCAGGCTTCTACGCTCTGGTGCAAAGACAGCGTGAGAAAGTTCATGGCGGCAACACCAAGCTGGTTCCTCTTGATGATGAGTAATCACACCCGCTGTGCACAGTAGAGCACGAAGTTAAAGTCGAAAAAAGCCCGAAGCAATGATTGCCTCGGGCTTTTTATTTGTAGGGAAGGTTATTTTAGCGCGGTTTTAAATTGTGCAACTGCTTCGTCCATATCATGAGCTTGAGCAGAAACAGAGTTCACTTCGTGCAAGCATTCCTGAGCGGATTGCATGTTGTTTTCAGATATCGCGTTAAGCTCGGTGATTGAGCCACTAACTTGGTTCATCACGATACCTTGCTCTTCAATCGCAGAAGCAATGCGCTCCGAATTGCCTTGAATTGCATGCATGTCAGTGATGATCTGCTGCAGGCTAGAGTCAAGTTTTTCAGAGGCATTAAGCGTTTGTTGTCCTTGATCGTTACATTGATCAATATCCGCCACGACCGTCGACATTTGAGCTTGAATATCAACAACAACTCGCGTGATTTCCTCGGTAGATTGATGAGTTCGGCTAGCTAGGGCACGTACTTCATCGGCAACAACGGCGAAGCCACGACCTTGTTCGCCCGCTCGCGCGGCTTCAATTGCTGCATTGAGAGCCAGTAAGTTAGTTTGTTCCGCAATTTCTTGGATGATGTTCACCGCACCACCAATTTTATCTACATGTTGGTTCAACGAGCCAATCGACTGCTGACTGTTCGATAAAATACTGGTCAATTGACCAATGTTGGTTACAGTAGTTTCAACAACACTTCGGCCTTGTTCGGCATTATTCGCGGCTTGATGTACACCCTCTACCGCAACCGACGTGCTTTCCGATATTTCGCCTATCGTTGCCACCATTTGCTGAACCGCAGTAGCCATCGATGCAGTGTGGTCCGTTTGAGTATGGAACTGCTCCATAACTCCTTCTAGCTCACGATGCATATTATCGGTACTGGCCGTTAACTGCGCAGATTTTTCTTGGGTGCCACTAATTAACTGCTCAAGCTTATCCAACAGATCATTGAGGTGGTGGCTGATATCAAATAGCTCATCTTTGCCTTTCAAGTCAGAGCGCAGTCCCATGTTGTTTGTTTCGCTAATGCTTCGAATGGTGCCAAGCAAGCTGTTTACTCGTGTATTGATTGAGCGAGAGATCTGCCAAATCAATGCGAAAATAACACCTAAGATCAGAGCAGTAATGACTTGCTTGATGGTCGACATTTGTTCATCACGCTTTGCAGCAGCAGAGCTAAGGGCTGTCGAAAAGGTTTCAAATTGTTCTTCTACGGCATGAGATAATGCGCGAGTTTCACCAAGTAGGCCTTGGTCGTAAGCGACTCCTACAACTTGTTTTTGTGTCGCTACTAGCTTACCTGTTTTGGTGAGCTCCGGAGCATATAGCCCAACAAGCAAATCACTATTGAATTGACCTGATTTGACCGCAGAGTCAAAACGAACCAACGCCAGCAATTGCTGGTGGTCGGAGCGTTGCTTGGCTTCTAACAGTGCTTGCTCGTAAGCAGCAAGAAGGCCACTCTTTGCATCAAGTCCGTAGAGTTGGTAAGCACTGACCAGATTCTGAAAGCCCTTTTGGTATGCAAGGAGGTCTTGTTTGAATCGTTGACTGGAAGGTAATTCATTGCTCGTGAGTATGCTCGCAAGCTCTCTTTCTGTATTTAGAAACTTATCAACATTCGCATCAAATTTGTTTAGGTATTTGTCATTACTACGCAGTAAGAAATCTTTCTCGTTTCTGCGTAAGTTGAGTAAACGTATTTCTAGATCGCCAACGAGTTTGATGGCGTGGTTAAGTTCATTGCTCTTATTGGCGAAATGGGATGACGTACCCAAAAGGGCCACGATGCCTAAAATGGCGATAACTCCGAGGAAGTAGAGTTTTTGCCTAATAGTCATATTGTTGTTTCCTGAATAAGTAACTAAAAAGAGAAATCCAATGAGATTTCCCAAGGGCTAGCAAACGTTGTTCAACTAACATGTCGAGAAAACGACATGCATTAATACAGCACTTTCTTACGTTGCTGCTTTTTCGCTCCATGCTTGTTCTTGGTATCAAGTCTTCGGCGTTGAGAAGCACGGGTTGGTTTCGTTTTAATACGCTTCTTCTCCTGTAAGGCGGCAGCTTTAATTAAAGCTTGAAGCCGATTCAGGGCGTCTTCCTTATTTTGTTCTTGCGTGCGAAATTGTTGCGCTTTGATGATGATCACGCCATCTTTAGTTATACGACTGTCAGAAAGAGCAAGTAATCGTTCTTTGTAGAAGTCAGGTAAGCTGGAATGTCGGATATCAAAGCGTAAATGTATAGCGGACGCTACCTTGTTAACGTTCTGGCCACCATTTCCTTGAGCTCTAATTGGGGATAATTGAATTTCCCACTCTTGAATTGTGACGGAGTTCGAAATTTTGAGCATGATAAGTAAATGCCGGTAAGGACGATTGAAAGAGCTGATAAATTAACATCACAGATGTACAAATAGAAGAAAAGACATGAGCACGATTGATTTTAGGCCCTATGAGGGATTCATATTTGATATGGATGGTACTTTAATAGATACCATGCCAGCCCATTTGGCTGCTTGGCAAGCAACCGCAGATCGCTTTGATTTTCCGTTTTGTCAGGAGTGGTTTCACAGTTTAGGAGGTATGCCGAGCTTTAAAATTGTTGAGGAGCTAAACCGTGTGCATGAGCTTTCATTAGATCCTAAAACCGTCGCTACATTTAAAATGGAAACGTTCGCTGCTATGGAGCTGCACGGTGACGTTATTCCGTGCACTAATATCGTGTTAGAAGAATATTTAGGCCACAAGAAAATAGCGGTCGGGACTGGCAGTCAACGAGAAAGTGCCATGCGCTTATTGAGCCACTCCGGTTTATTGGACAAGTTGGATGTTGTGGTAACAGCAAGTGATGTAGAGAACCATAAGCCTTTTCCGGATACCTTTTTGGTGGCGGCCGAGCATCTTGGGTTGGAAGCGTCACAATGTCTTGTATTCGAGGATACCGAGCTAGGTAAACGAGCGGCGCATGCAGCGGGTATGGATTGCGTTATGGTGCAAGATAACGAGTTAATCTTTTTTCCAAAACCATAGTAAAAAGAGCGATAAAGCGAGATCAAAATGGGGTGCAAACGCACCCCATTAACTGTTACAACATCATAGATAAAGTATCATAAATGTTTATTCAGGTTGAACTAGCTCTTGGTATTCAAACGAAGGAACCACAACCTCTACGCGACGGTTTTTCTCACGACCTTCACGAGTGCTGTTGTCAGCAACTGGGTTTTCTTCACCCATGCCTTTCACAGTTAAACGATCTGAGTCAATGCCTGCAGCAGTTAGGTAATCCGCAACAGATTGAGCACGACGCTCAGACAGTTTTTGGTTGTAAGTCGCAGGACCAGAGCTATCCGTGTAGCCAGTGATCTCTACTTGAGCTTGAGGGTATTCGTTCAAGAATGATACGAAGTTGTCTAGACGCTCCGAAACAGAGTCTGTTAGCTTAGCACTGTCGAATTCAAACGTACCTGTACCGTACTCTTCTTTGTGCACTTTGCTCATCATCACTGGTTCTGGATCTGGCTCAACCACTTCTTCTGTTACAACTGCCGCAACCACTGGCGCAGCCGCAAATTTGTAGTTAAAGCCGATACCGAAGAAGTTAGCGTCCATGTCGTCCCATACGTCATCAGACAGGTCTTGATAGCGTTGATATTCTGCGCGTACGCTCCAGTTTCTGTCGATAGTGTATTCAGCACCTAGCGAGCCAGTTGGAACGAAATCTTTTTCGTCATCAGACATCATGTAAGCACCACCGATCTTAGCGAATAAGTTCCAAGATTCGTTTAAGTGCCAGTTGAATTTAGGTGCGAGAGTTAAAGCCGTTAAATTGCCGTCGATCGTATTAACTGTATTAGCCCCTGACTTAAAGTTAGCTTTGTAATCGCCTAAGAAGTCGACACCATACTCTAGCCCGATGATATCGGTGAAGTCATAACCGATATGTAGTCCAGCACCAAAAGCTTCATCATCACAAGGGCTATTTAGATAGCAAGCATCGTCAAGTGTAGTCATGCCTACTTTGCCCCCGATATACATTTCAGCTTGAGCAGAGTTTAAAAGCGCGCTACTACCAGCTACCACTGCTGCTACTGCAATTGCTACTTTGTTCATAATGTTTCCTTGTATTGATTGCATATTAACTTCTACTTCGTTTTATCAAAAAATTAGAAAAAACCAGCGTTTATAAGAAATTAGTTTAATATTCTAATCATTTCATATCAAGCAACAATATCTTTGAACTTGATCAACATTTACTAACCAATAACACCTCACAAACTTCTGATATTTCTTACATTGTAGTAAAGATTTTTAGGGTCATAAGAAAATTGATGATTATTTTGAACTTTTTTTCGTAAACTTTATTTTACATTGTGCGCGGTGGTTAACAGGTGGTTTTTATTTGCATTTATTTGCAAAAACTGATTGCAAGTCTACGCCTAAGCCGATAAGTTACTTAAACGCTAGACAGAAAATGACCAGAGCCCTTGATGCTGCTCGCTTTGTGAACAATGTTGCAATGAGTTCAGTTGGCAAAAAATTGGGTCGGAAATAAAAACCAGGAAGTAGAAGTAATGTTTCAAACTGATGATGTAAGAATAAATAGAGTAAAAGAGTTATTGCCACCTGTAGCAGTATTAGAGAAGTTCCCAGCGACTGAAACCGCTTCTTCGACCACTTTCGATTGCCGTAATGCCATTCACAATATTCTTGAAGGAAAAGATGACCGATTGCTTGTAATTGTTGGCCCGTGTTCCATTCACGATCCTGCTGCTGCGGTTGAATATGGTAAAAAGCTAAAAGTATTACGTGATGAACTTGGTGAACAACTAGAAGTTGTGATGCGAGTTTATTTTGAGAAACCGCGTACAACGGTAGGATGGAAAGGTCTGATCAACGACCCTTACCTAAATGATACCTACAAGCTGAATGATGGTCTGCGTATTGGACGTAAGCTTCTTCTTGATCTTACCGATATGGGCTTGCCGACCGCGAGTGAGTTCCTAGATATGATCACGCCTCAGTACGTGGCGGATCTGATTAGTTGGGGGGCTATCGGTGCTCGTACGACAGAATCTCAGGTTCACCGTGAGCTTGCTTCTGGTCTTTCTTGTCCTGTTGGGTTTAAAAATGGTACAGACGGGAACATTAAGATCGCGAGCGATGCGATTCGTTCTGCAAGTGCTTCTCACCACTTCTTATCAGTAACAAAATACGGTCATTCTGCGATCGTAGAAACCGCTGGCAATCCTGATTGCCATATCATTCTCCGTGGTGGTAAAGAGCCAAACTACAGTGCAGCGCATGTTGCTCAAATTAAAAACGAGTTAGATGGCGCAGGGCTACCGAAAAAAGTGATGATTGATTTTAGCCACGCTAACAGCTCGAAGCAGTTCAAACGTCAAATGTTGGTATCTGATGACGTATCAGAGCAAATCGCTGGTGGCGAAGAAGCAATTTTTGGTGTGATGATTGAGTCTCATTTAGTTGAAGGTCGCCAAGACCTAGTAGATGGTAAAGCGGCCACTTATGGTCAGTCGATTACCGATGCATGTATCGGTTGGGAAGATACGGAAACCGTACTTCGTCAGCTTTCAGATGCAGTAAAAGCGCGCCGTAACAAATAAGCTCAACAGAAAGAACTTTTTTAAAGAGCCAGAGGCATTGTGCTTCTGGCTCTTTTTTATTGAGAATTACTCGCATCTCTTTCTATTGTTTCTGCTTTCCTATATGTTATCTGTATGCGCTGTAACCAAAAGGAATTTGGAATTGAATCGTAATGTATGGCTATTATCCCTTTGCCAAGCCCTATTAATGACAGGGAATATTTTACTCATATCTGTTATTGCCCTTATTGGCAAAACACTTGCGCCGTCATCAAGTTTTATTACGTTGCCCGTTGCGCTGCAATTTTTAGGACTGATGGCTGCGACGATCCCAGCATCACTAATTATGGGCAAGTTGGGACGTCGACTTGGGTTTAGTCTCGGTAATGTTATTGGCATTTTGGGTGCCAGCCTAGCGACGTATGCGTTAAGTCAACAGAACTTCTATCTGTTCTGTGTTTCTACCTTTTTGCTTGGTGTTGGTATTGGCTTCGGAACGCTATACAGATTTGCTGCTATTGAAGTGTGTGAAGAGTCGGCAAGACACAGGGCGATTTCGATATCTATGGCGGGAGGGGTACTAGCGGCGATACTTGGCCCTAATTTGGCGGTGTATTCGCAGCAATGGTCAGATGATGGTTTGTACATTAGTGCTTTTGCCGTGCTTATTGGACTTTATATAACTGCGTTGATCGTGCTGCAAACGATTCGTTTTCCACCAGCACACACGCAAGTTCTACATACTAAAGCGGATAAAGTGGGGCATATTATCCGTCGACCTAATTTCATGCTAGCGGTTATCGCCGCAATGGTTGCGTATGCGGTGATGAACATTTTAATGACAGCAACGCCTCTGGCGATGATTGGTTGTGGCTTTGATTTTGACAAAGCGGCAGGAGTGATCGAATGGCATGTGCTGGGCATGTTTGCACCGGCGTTTGTCACGGGACGCTTGATAGAGCGGCTTGGCGCGAAGAATATGATTTTAGCCGGTGGATTGCTATTTGTTGCTTGCATTGGAATTAACATACACGGAGTGTCCATTTGGCACTTTAGTCTTGCTTTAGTTCTGTTAGGCGTTGGTTGGAACTTTATGTTTATCGCGGCAACTGGGTTATTTAGTCAAAGCTATGAAGCGAAAAACAGGAGCAAAGCTCAAGCATTTAATGAATTCTTTGTGTTCAGTTGTGTCACTATCACTGCATTACTATCTGGCTGGCTTGAATCCACCGTAGGTTGGCAAAACCTTAATTTGTACGTTCTTCCTTTTGTGTTACTCGTCATCGTGATGTTTGCTTTGAAAACGAACAAAGAAACGGAATCCCAAACTGCTTGATTAGATCTTCTATACATGGCCCGGCATAACGTGTCGGGTTTTGTTTATTAGCTCAACTCCACAACTGCTTCTTTATATTTTTATTGATAATGTGAATTCCCACACTAAAAATGTCGAATTGATAAGACTTTTTATCTAACTTTTTGTAATAAAAATAAAAATCCTGTATATATCTTGCCGAAAATCAATAAAAACTACAGAAGTTTCGTCTATGTCAGCCAATATTTCTCATAAAGCTCAAGAAACTCTCGTGAGGGAGTCTGAGGAACTCGTCTCAACAACGAACCTACAAGGTGTTATTACGTATTGTAACGAAGCCTTTTGCCGTGTTGCTGAGTACACTCACGAAGAACTCGTCGGTCAGAACCACAATATCGTTCGCCACAATGACATGCCTAAAGCCGCTTTCGGCGATATGTGGGCTCGTCTTAAGCAAGGCAAAGCCTGGCGCGGCATGGTTAAGAATGCCACTAAGTCGGGCGGTTACTATTGGGTTGATGCCTATGTCACCCCTATTTATGAAAATAACCACGTTGTTGGTTATCAATCTGTGCGCGTGAAGCCAAAGCGAGAGTGGGTTGATATAGCCACGAAAGCCTACAAGAGTATGCGCGCCGCCGAGAAGTCAGGTCGTACTTGGTCGTTGAAACTCAATGAAACCATTCGCTATGCGATTCTACTTGGCGCATTGACCGCACCTGCCGCCGCATATGCATTGTCTATTGAAGGTCCATTAGCTTGGCTTGCAAGTGCACTACCTGCGAGTGTTCTAGCGTTGTTATTCCGCCAAGAATTAATTGATACGCCTCAACAACTGAAAAAGTTACAAAAGCAATACGACAGCGTGAGTCGCTTGATCTATTCCGGTAATACGGCATTTTCGATTGCCGATTTCCATATCAAAATGCTATCCGCAAGAATTCGAACCGTGTTAGGAAGAATGACAGACTCCGCATTGCCTTTGCAGCATTGTGCTGAAGAGTTGAGCCAAACCACAGCAGAAGTTTCGGCTGCATTAAATCAGCAAAACACCGATATTCATCGCGTACGTGATGCGACTCAAGAGGTGGAGTCTTCGGCGAATTCAGTCTCTTCTAGCACCAATGATGCCCATATGCTAATTGATGACACCTTGAAGTCATGCTTGATGGCGAAGGAAACCATCGATCAAACGCACACCAATCTAACGCAGTTGAGCCTTCAAGCTGAAAAAGCGACGGAAACGACGTATCAGCTGAGTGATCAGGCGCAGAAAGTGAATCATTTGATGGAAGAGATTGGTGGGATCGCAGAACAAACCAATTTACTGGCACTTAACGCGGCAATTGAAGCGGCGAGGGCGGGTGAGCAAGGTCGTGGTTTTGCTGTTGTTGCCGATGAGGTGCGCGCGCTCTCTGGTCGCACATCCAATGCAACTGAACAAATCCAAGCGTCTATCTCTGCTATGTTGGCGACGATACAAAGTTGGCAAAAAGACATTCTGGCAAACAAAGAGCAAACGGATACATGTTCTCAGGTTGCAGAGCAAAGCGCGCTTCGTTTGTCTGAGGTTGAACAGATGATGCAAAGCATGAGTGGGTTGATGGTCGATGTGGCGGAAGCGGCGAATAATCAGCTGAAGCTCTCCAGCGATGTAAATCAGCATATTCACTCTATTGCTTCTACGGCAGAGCAAAACTTGGCAGCAACGCACTCCGTAGAGCAAAACAGCCGTCAGTTGAAAGAGCAAGTACAAGATTTCTATCAGCTCGCGCTTCGATTTGAAGACAAATAGCCGTAACGAAAGTCGTTGTGTTCACTTTCTGGCTGTGTTTACACAAATAGGGGCCAGATAAAAGAAAGCCCCGCCATTGCTGGCGGGGCTTTTCAGTTTTCACATTCGCAATAGAGAAAACTGATTATCTTTTTACTGCAATTACGCTAGTAGTTCTTTTGCTGTATTTACTACGTTTTCAGTAGTGAAACCGAACATTTTGAACAGTTCACCAGCAGGTGCAGATTCACCGAATGAAGTCATACCGATGATGCGACCGTCGAAGCCTACGTACTTGTACCAGAAGTCAGCAATACCTGCTTCGATAGCGATACGAGCTGTTACGTCTGATGGTAGAACGGCTTCACGGTAAGCGGCGTCTTGTTTGTCGAATGCATCTGTTGATGGCATTGAAACAACGCGTACTTTCTTACCTTCAGCAGTTAGCTGTGCTGCTGCTTCTACTGCTAGCTCAACTTCTGAACCTGTTGCGATAAGGATTAGCTCTGGCTTGCCTTCGCAATCTTTCAGGATGTAACCACCTTTCGCGATGTCCGCAACTTGCTCAGCATCACGCTCTTGTTGCGCTAGGTTTTGACGAGAGAAGATAAGCGCAGTTGGTGCATCTTTACGTTCAATCGCTAGTTTCCAAGCCACTGCTGATTCAACTTGGTCACATGGACGCCATGTGCTCATGTTTGGCGTTAGACGTAGCGATGCCATTTGCTCAACCGGTTGGTGAGTTGGGCCATCTTCGCCAAGACCGATAGAATCGTGCGTGTACACTTGGATGTTCTGAATCTTCATCAGAGCCGCCATACGCATTGCGTTACGAGCGTATTCCATGAACATTAGGAATGTCGCGCCGTAAGGAACGAAACCACCGTGTAGCGCAATACCGTTCATGATCGCCGTCATACCGAATTCACGTACACCGTAGTGGATGTAGTTACCAGAGAAGTCGCTTGCTTCTAGAGACTTAGAACCAGACCACATGGTTAGGTTAGAAGGCGCTAGGTCAGCAGAGCCGCCCATGAACTCAGGTAGTAGAGTACCAAATGCTTCTAGAGCGTTTTGAGATGCTTTACGTGATGCAATGTTCGCTGGGTTTGCTTGAAGATCGGCAATGATTTGGCTTGCTTTCTCTTCCCACTGTGCAGGAAGCTCACCGTTTACGCGGCGTTTAAATTCAGCTGCCAGCTCAGGGTACGCTGCTTCATAAGCTGCAAATTTCTCGTTCCACGCTGCTTCCTTAGCTGCGCCTGTTTCTTTCGCTGACCATTCTGCGTAGACTTCTTGCGGAATTTCAAAAGGACCGTGCTCCCAACCTAGTTCTTTGCGTGTTGCTGCGATTTCTTCTGCACCTAGTGGCGCACCGTGACAATCGTGTGAACCAGATTTGTTTGGTGAACCAAAACCGATGATTGTCTTAGTACAGATAAGTGTAGGGCGAGGATCCGCTTTCGCCGCTTCGATTGCTGCGTTGATCGCTTCAGAATCGTGACCGTCTACTGCTGGGATTACGTGCCAGCCATACGCTTCGAAACGTTTAGGTGTATCGTCAGAGAACCAACCTTCAACGTGACCATCGATAGAGATGCCGTTGTCATCCCAGAATGCGATCAGTTTGCCTAGACCTAGTGTACCAGCTAGAGAACATGCCTCGTGCGAGATACCTTCCATCAGACAGCCGTCGCCCATGAACACGTAAGTGAAGTGGTCAACGATGTCGTGGCCTTCTTTGTTGAACTGTGCTGCTAGTGCTTTCTCAGCTAGAGCCATACCAACCGCATTAGTTATGCCTTGACCTAGAGGACCCGTTGTTGTCTCGATACCAGGCGCGTAGCCGTACTCTGGGTGACCAGGAGTCTTAGAGTGAAGCTGACGGAAGTTTTTCAGATCATCGATAGATAGCTCGTAACCGCTCAAGTGCAGTAGAGAGTAAATTAGCATTGAGCCGTGACCGTTAGACAGTACGAAACGGTCGCGGTCTGCCCACTCAGGGTTTGATGGGTTGTGGTTTAGGTGAGAGCGCCAAAGAACTTCAGCGATATCAGCCATGCCCATAGGTGCACCTGGGTGACCAGAGTTAGCTTGTTGAACACCATCCATGCTTAGTGCACGGATTGCATTTGCTAGGTATTTACGATCCATAGTGATTACTTCTCGATAAGGGTTTAAATAGAGGGAACTCGTCGAAACAAGTTCAAATAGAAAATCTTGAATAAGCGCTGATGGTAAAAGCGAGTAGACGGGCTACTCGCTTTTGGTAAGCAATTAAAGCTTAGCTTCGATCATCGCTTCTAGTTTACCTTGGTCAACGGCGAAGTTGCGGATGCCTTCAGCCAGTTTCTCAACCGCCATTGGGTCTTGATTGTGTTCCCATAGGAACTCAGAGTGAGTCATTGGTGCAGGACGCTCAGCTGCGCCTTTAGAGTCAACCAACTTCTCAACCACTTCGCCTTCTGCCGCTTCTAGCTCAGCAAGTAGAGCAGGAGCGATAGTTAGACGGTCACAGCCAGCCAGTTCTAGGATCTCACCGATGTTGCGGAAGCTCGCGCCCATAACAACCGTTTTGTAGCCGTACTCTTTGTAGTAGTTGTAGATCTTAGTTACAGACAGTACGCCTGGATCTTCTGAAGCTTCGAAGTCACGGCCTTCTTTCGCTTTGTACCAGTCCATAATACGGCCAACGAATGGAGAGATTAGGAATACGCCAGCTTCTGCACAAGCACGCGCTTGAGCGAATGAGAATAGAAGCGTTAGGTTACAGTTGATGCCTTCTTTCTCTAGGATTTCAGCTGCGCGGATACCTTCCCAAGTAGACGCCAGTTTGATAAGGATGCGGTCGTTAGTTATGCCAGCATCGTTGTACATTTTCACTAGTTGGCGTGCTTTCGCTACGCTGCCTTCCATATCGTAAGATAGGCGAGCATCAACTTCTGTAGAGATACGACCTGGGATAGTTTTTAGGATTTCTTTACCGATGTTTACTGCAAGCATGTCACAAGTGTCTTGAACTTGTTGAGCTTTGTCGTTGCTCTGTGCTTTAGCATATTCGATTGAAGCATCGATTAGAGGTGCGTACTCTGAGATTTGAGCGGCTTTCAGGATAAGAGAAGGGTTAGTTGTTGCGTCTTCTGGTTGATACTTTTTGATTGCATCAATTTCGCCAGTGTCTGCTACTACAGTCGTTAGTTTACGAAGTTGCTCTAACTTGTTGCTCATAATCGATCATCCTATTTAAATGGGCTTAAGCGTGATTTTTGTTATCACAGCTTGTGCATTTGCAAGCGAGTTAGCTAATCGTCTCATCGCATTTAATGAGACATCTGCTCAGCCAACTACGGAAAATTTCGTTACCGAACAAATGCAATGAACATTTGATCGATAGCTGAGTAAATGATGTGTCCATATTTATCCTATCTATGCTGAAAGTCAATCGCTGAAATCGACTTATAGTGAACTTCATCAACGTTTTTTTACTGTGTGTTTAGTGGTTAACCCAAATAAACGTTTGCCCTTATTGTTCAAAGGTTGAGCGTTGTACGTGAGGGTAAAAAATTGTAGTGAGAAAATGTTATTGCGATGAGCAAATGTAGCGTTTAAATTGATAAAGAACATATGCTAAGTCAATGAGCATATGCTCACTTATTGCATACAATATCGATCCTCTTAAAGGGCGAGAGAAACCATGAGCAGTTCTAATCAAGATATTTCCATTGAAAACACGGATTTGTTGACAGAGATTTCCGTCGCGTATTATCAAGACGGTGCGACTCAGGAAGAGATATCGAGAAAATTTGCCATATCACGCGCAAAGGTCGGGCGAATGCTCAAGCAGGCGCGTGATGAAGGCATCGTTGAAATTACCGTTAAATACCACCCGGTGTTTAGCGCCAAGATTGAACAACGTTTGATCGAGCGATTCGGCGTTAAGCGCGCGCTTGTTGCTCTTGATCAGCCGAATGAAGAAGCACAACGACTACAGGTATCGGGATTGGTGTCCAATTACCTCACCAGCACGCTTAAAAACGGCATGGTGGTGACGGTCGGACAAGGGCGCAACGTGTCGTCCGTCGCTCACCATATTGGTGTTATTACGCCGCGTGACTGTAAATTTGTATGTGGTATCGGCGGTATTCACCCACGTGGTGGTATGTATAACGCCGACCACATTTGTCGTCAGTTAGCGAAAAAGTACGGTGGAACGTCCGAAACTCTCTATGCGCCGGCTTATGCAGAGAACAGAGAACAGAAGTTGGCTTTCATGCAAAATGCAACCGTGAAACAAACGCTCGACCTAGCACGTAAAGCTGATGTCGCTTTGGTCGGTATTGGTGACATGAGCGAAAACAGCTACATGGTGGACTTAGGTTGGTTTACGCCTGATGAAGTGGTTCAGTCGAGGCTTCAACAAGGCGTGGTCGGGGACTTTGCAGGTTATGATTTCTTTGATATTCACGGTAATGTTGCCAACACCGTAATGAGTGACCGAGTGATTGGCCTTGGTATTGAAGAGTTTCGCCCAATATCGGAAGTCATCGCGATTGCAGCGGAGAACAGCAAGCCGCTCGCCTTACTTGGAGCATTAAGAACCGGAGCGATAGACGTGATCGCCACGAGCGTCAGCAACGCATTAACGGTACTCAACTTAGATGAGCAAATGCACGGCAACGCGGCATCTGAGAGTTAGCACAAATAATATGCAATTTATGTAATCAGGCTGCGAGGAGTTATAAATGACTCGCAGCCTGATTTCGTTTTCAAGTTAAAAATATTCTCTAGGAGTAGCTTTAAATTTGTACATCTACTCTGGAGAACACAATGAAAAAGACACTTCTTGCTGCACTGATTATGGGGCTAACTGGTGCGGCGCACGCCGAGCAAAAAGTCGTAGCGGGTTACTTTGCGGATTGGCAGTACGCAAATGCAGAAAACCCATACACGGTGAACGATATTCCCGCAGATAAGCTGACGCATGTGATTTACGCGTTTCTTAGTATGTGCGGCCCTCATGCCGGTGCTTCTGAAACGGTACAAAAACTGGTTGCCGAACAATGTGAAGGAAAAGATCCGTATACGGCGATCATTGTCGATACAGAAGCGGCACTGGAAAAGAACTTTGGAGCTGTCTCCGTTAACGTGCCATACAAAGGCCACTTCGCTCAACTTGCTGAAATGAAGAAACAACATCCTGATCTCAAAATTCTCCCTTCTTTTGGTGGTTGGACAATGTCCGAACCGTTCCATGCTATGGCAAAAAACAAACAAGCGATGGATCAATTCTCAAAAACTGCCGTTAAGTTGATTGCTCAATATGATTTCTTTGATGGTATTGATCTGGATTGGGAATACCCTGGTGGTGGCGGTTTAACAACGTCGCCTTGGAACCCTGACACCAAGCTTTCTGATGAGCAAAAAGTATCTGAGCGTGAGGCCTTTACCTATTTGGTGAAAACCATGCGTGCAGAATTAGATGAACTCACAAATCAAACCAAACGTGAATACGAGCTCTCTACTGCTGTTGGCGTTGGTCCAAAAGCAGCAGGTATCGATTGGAAAGCCGCGGAGCCGTACCTAACTAACATGTTTGCGATGACGTATGACTTCCTTGGTGGTTGGGGGCAGCAAACCGGGCATACTACCAACTTGCATGCGACTGAGCGAAGCTGGTGGGGCATGGGCGCAGACGTGTTCATCAATCAGATGATTGAGCTCGGTATTCCAAGTGAGAAGCTGGTGATTGGCGCTGCGTTTTACGGGCGTGGCTGGCAAGGCACCAAAGACTTCTCGGGTGGTTTACCAACGCAAGATCTTGTATCCGAGCAAGGAGCGCAGTTTGGTACGGGTGAGAACGGCTATTTCATGTTCTGGGATTTGGTGAAGAACTATGGAGCGGAGCAGGGCTACGAGTACAAGTATGATGAGCAATCTCAAGCGCCTTACTTGTGGCATCCTGTAAAGAAAGTCTTTATCTCTTACGAAGATCAACGCTCGATCAAAGCCAAAGCAAATTGGGCTAAACAGGCGAACTTAGGCGGTATTTTTACTTGGGAATTGTCAGGCGATCCGAAAGGAGAATTGGTGGAGGTGATGTACCAAGAAATGAATAAATAAAACCTTCTAAGCAAAGCGATCGTAATTATTCAACTACGGTTTCTTTGCTTTGGTTCTGCTTCGTAAAAGCGATCAAGTCTTCAAGCGATAAAGGTTTAGAGTAGAAGTAGCCCTGAATCAAATCACAACCGCAAGCTTTTAACTCATTCAGTTGTTGCAGCGTTTCTACTCCTTCAGCCAGTACTTTCATTTCAAAGTTTTTGCCGATAGAAATGATATTCTTAACCATATTCAGCGCTTTTTTGTCATCCTCAATGTGATCGACAAAGCTCTTGTCAATCTTCACCTCGTCAATAGGTAGCGTACGCAACATGCTTAATGAAGAGTAGCCAGTCCCGAAATCATCGAGCGAGATTTTAAAGCCAAGAGCATGCAAGCGCTCGCAAATTGGTGCGAACTTTTCAAGATCTTCAATAAACAGGTTTTCGGTGATCTCTAGGGTAATCTTTGAACATTCGATGCCGCGTTTCTCAATAGCATTCATAAGATTAGTAATGAATTTGGCGTGAACAAACTGTTTGACCGAGATGTTAATAGACATCTGGATAGATGTATCAATATTACCAGTCAGTTTAGCCATATCCGTCAGGCTATTTTCAATGATTTGTTCACCAATACGAACCATCAACCCAGTGCTTTCTGCGACGGGAATAAATTCACTTGGTGGGACTAAGCCGAGCTCATCATCACTCCAACGAATAAGCGCTTCGACACCATAAATATCGCCTTCTAGGTTTAACTGAGGTTGATAAACCATATGAAGCGCTTGCTTATCTATCGCGAGCCTCAGGCGTTGCTCAATTTTCATTTTACGCAGGTGTGTAGCTTGCATCTGCTGATTGAACAGGCTGTATACGTTGCGTTGTTTTTTCGCTTGATACATCGCAATATCGGCTGACAGGAGCAGTTCATCTAATGTTTCACCATGGTGTGGATAGCAGGCAATACCAATACTGCAACTGAGCAGGAACTGACTGTCATTGACTTCGTAGGGTTCTGATAGCGCCTTTATTAAGTCGCTCGCTAGTCTTTTAACGCTTACTTCATCAATTCGATTTGTTAGAAAAATAAACTCGTCACTGGCTTCACGGATGATTAATCGGCCATCGTTAACAAAGGTGTTTAAGCGGATAGATATTTGTTTTAGAACTTCGTCGCCAAAGTCATGACCATGTGTGTCGTTGACTGATTTGAAATTATCAATATCGATAAACATCAAAGAAAAAGGATTCCCTTTCCCTGAAAGCCAATGTCGAATGTTTGCGCGTAGGTACTCTCGGTTTGGTAATCCAGTGAGATGATCGTGGTTCGCTTGATAGAGCAAACGTAGTTTTGTTTTATGTTCATTGTTCGCAATGGAGCGGAATAAAGCGTAAAAAGCACCTTGGACGATAAGAAAAACAATCGAGTACAGTGCAAACTGTTCGTAAAATCCGCGCTTAATAAAATTCAAATCTGTCGAGGAAGAGGCCCAAAGATGATAATCAGGAAGGTATCTCAATGTGATTAACTCACTCAGGCGAGAATTGTCGACAACAATATTTAGCGCTCGTGTGAGCTCTTTTAGTTGCGCCATATCCCAGCCTGAATCTTTTGTTATTTGAGCCATAACGGCTTTTATATCTAAATCATTGGCAGGTTTTAGGTAATCTTCTAGGGTTGTATCTTCTGACGAGCTAAAAGTAAGGTAGCCATCACTGCGGATCAATGTGACCCGGTTGTGCTCATTGGCATGGATGTCGTTACGAAAAACCGAAGATGAATTCATATTAAAGCCAGCCGTCATCACTGCTTGTACAACACCATCTTTATTTGGAATTGCTTTTCGGATCGGAATCACAAGTGAATCTTGAGCTGGCATAAAATACGTTCGACCTATAATCATTCGGTCGGAGTTGAGCGCTGCCAAAAAGGTATCACGAGTCAGTGGATCTTGTTTTAGATTATGCAGCTTTGCCAAGATCAAATTGGAGCTTACGGCGATGTAGTCTCCATCGGGGTTAGTTAGGCCGAACCCAATAATCGCCGGATGGATACTGAGCAGTTTGTCCAGCATTGGGCGAGTTTGAACTGCTGCTGTACGAGAAAAGTCATTTCTCTCGACCAACTGATGACCAATGACTTCAAGTAACGATTCTTGTCCTTTCAGAAGTGATTCGACAGAAGAGGCAAACAGCTCCAATTGTAGGAGCTGCTTATCTTTGTACTTATTCAGGGTTGACTCATAATGGTAGCGGCCAAACAACACGAACAACACGGCGCTTATTGTAAGTAGCGCCATGTATAGTGTCCAAATGTTCTTCTTTAACCTGACCATGCCGCTTCGATAGCTCCTAGATTAGCGAGTAATGGGTAATGAGTGGTCTGCGCCCCATTCTGTCCATGACCCGTCATAGACCGATAAATCACGCCAACCTAACTGGTATGCTGCTAGCAGCAAAATACAGGCCGTTACACCTGAGCCACAACTGAAAATGATTGATTTATCATTATATAACGTTAGTGCACTAAATGCTTGTTTCAATTCCGAGTCTGCCTTTATAAAGCCATTATTCAACAATGTTTGGAAAGGGAGGCAAACAGAATTAGGAATATGACCAGAACGCAGTCCCTCCCTTGGCTCTGGTACCTCGCCTAAAAAACGTGCACGTGAGCGAGCGTCAACAATGTTTGCACTGCAATTGTTTGAGTACTCTAATATTGCATTTGCGTCCAAAAAAGCATGTTTATTTAATTTCCCGGTAAAGTTTCCAAGCTGCTTAGCTTCTGACAATGCATCCGTGACAGGCAGTCCAGCCTCAATCCAAGCCGGGAGGCCACCATTAAGCACTTTGACATTATTGTGTCCCATTGCCTTAAACATCCACCATGCGCGCGGAGAGGCGAGTGTTCCTGAGTTGTCATAAACAACAATAAGGTCTTCGTTGTTCAGGCCAAGTTTCTGAGCGCTGTGATTAAACCCTTCTTCTGTTGGCATCATATGAGGGAGATTGGTATCTGGCAGACAAAAGTCATTGTCGTAGTCGAAACGCAATGAGCCTGGAATCCACTTATTGGTGATCTTTTTCCCTTCGGAAGGAATTTGAAAACGAATACTCGCGTCTAGAAGTTTTACATTTGGTTGGTCTAATAAAGCATGAAGTTCTTTGGCATCGATCAATGCTTGCATGGTTAAATCCTTCTGATTTGGGAAGTCCGCACAGTATCTTTACTCACAGCGAATGAATGAAAGGGATGAGTCAAAACTTGAGCGGGATGCTTGGTGGAACAACGCAATAGAGCCCACTGGACAAGATGCGGACACTGGAACCGTCACTCGTTGTTGCTCTATCTCAGGTGAATTAATAGTGAGGTACCGACGTTGACCATCAAGGGACTGAGTTAAAGTGTTGCTAATGACGGTGGCTGAAACCGTGTTCTCATCCGTCTGCTTAATGAGCAACAAGAGCACAAGTAGGGCAATGAAACCGCTGAAGACCAACATATAGGTTTTGGGATTATCCAATTTGCGCTCCATTGCTATTGTTTCAAGTAATCATTTTGTTTTACAACAAAAAAATCGCATGTTCAAAGAACGATGCGATTTTGTCTTAAAACCTGTGGCTTGCGCCAGTCCCGAGTATCAATGCTCACCAATAGAGCATCTTACATGCGCCATGTCGTATTTCCGGTTGAGACGACTTTTTGAAGAGGTTCTGAGCCATCGTAGAACCAAATTTCGACTAACAGGTTATCTTGGCTGTCCGAGGTGGAGAAGTCTAATTTAGCTTTCCCACTCGTCAGCGCAGCAGAAGCAATATTGCTCGAATATTTCGCTTGGTAGGTTCCAGACGCATCTTCACGGTACTCCTTATAAATGCTCAGATGTGCGCGCTGTAAAGAGTAACCACTAATATCTACCGCAAGTGAGCTTTCTAACCTTGGGTCATAATCGAACCCATCTGGTACGTCTAAATTTTGCATGCTTGGCTCTTCAACAATAACGGTAGTTTGAGCTGGAGGTGGAGTAGCGCTATCGTTGCTTTTGTCTCCACCGCCGCCACCGCCGCAGGCTGTTAACGCTAATCCCATGATGATTGTGATTAAGTTTTTCATGATGTTTCTCCTATGGAATGTAACGTTTGTTTGCTTTAGGTTGGGTATGCCAGTTTGCTCCTTCTCGCCCACCAGACTCGGCGTAGGTGGCAAACTCTGGGTAAGCGTCAACTAAGTCAACTTTCTCTAGCGGCCAATTCCACTCTTCGACGATAAGCAATGCCCAAGGGAGGTTGTTCGCTGTTTTGAAGTACACGCCTCGAGCCGGGTCACTTGCGTCTACGCCCACGCCATATAGGTTTGCGTCATCAAACTGCTCAGTTGGTGCTTGGTCTGGCAAATGTACTTCCCATTTTCTACCTGGTTGAAAGGTGATGCCATCGCCGTGATATGTATTGGGGGTGGCAAAGATAAATGGGTCATAAGGCATGGCCTGTAGCGCTGAGCGGTCGGCTCCTTCCTTAAAGTAGATGGTCAGTGTGAAAGACAACGCGACGTTATCATTACAACCCGTTTGGGTTCGAAAATACGCACATTGACTTTGCGCATACTGACTGAGGTCGTCACTGATAATGAAGATGGCTTCTTCTGATATCGCTTCTAGACCGTTGGTCGGTTGTTCTTTGCCATTAAACGTTAGCTTTGTTAAGCCGTTTTCAATGCTTGCTTTCGAAACGCCAGGTAGACGAATAGCAAAGCCATTTTTATAGCCAGCCCCATAGGCGGCCAGATCTCCGCTAATTTGGATATTTTCCACCGTGCCGGCCATACGTGTTTCAGTCATACGGAACTTAATTACAACGTCATTCATGTCGTAGTCAGCGGTGTAGGGCCAGTTGTCTTCATACGCGACCGTTGCGTAGGAATCGGCACTTGGGAAGTGCTGTACGGATACGCCGTTTTCAGTGATTGTGATTGGGTAATCTTCTACTTCACCTGATGTTGATCCGCCATCGAAGTTCAGACCAGTTTGTTGGCTAAAGCGGAATCGGCTCCAGCTAGGACCTGCGGTTGCCAGTTCAGAGACGACAAATGGAAGCGTATTGCTGCCTGCAGAGAGTAACTCATCAGTGAATACTTGCTCACCTTCGTCAGCAAAGTCACCATCTCGGTTCCAGTCAAACCAAGCTGACAAGTAGCCGGATGTCGATGCAGTTACGTTCACTAGTGAACTTAACCCTGGGTCGAGTGCGGTAACAAAGCCGACGCCATCTTCATCTGCTGTACCAACTTTGTTATCTCCAGACGGAGCCACTTGTCCATCGGCATCACCATCTGGCGCAATGGTGCCAAGCCAAGTTATACCATCAACAGCGTGGCGTGGTCCGTTAGAAGAGAGCAAGGTAGCGTAAGTGTCAGGTGCATCACCAAAGTCAATTGGCTCGTCTTCGTCAATAACAGGAGCGTTCGCGCATCGGGCACCGTCATTTTGGCTGGAACTTGGACCGTTAGACACAAACTCTACAGCAGGAACAATGCCCGCAGCGATATTGGCTGCATTGTTTTCTGATAAGTCGACGCGATAAATTTTGCCGTCCTGATTACGCGATACGTAGTAGTTTCCGTTTACATCAAAGTAGCCTGCACCAAAGGTACCCGTTTCCCCTGTATTGCCGATCGCGGTTGCTTGGCCTGTTTTTGTATCGAATTTATACAATACGCCAGACCCATTATCGATACCATAGAGCGCACCGTCGCCAGGGTGGAACGCAAAATCGGTTAAACTCACGCTTGCATTTGATGTGATTTTATTCAGGATTAAGGTAGCATTTGGGTCCGTATCTAACGGCGACAGATCAATGGAAAACAGCCCTTTACCTTTGCGATACAAGTAGTATACGTGGTTGTACACGTCACCGACAAAAAACGTATGGCTAGGAAGCCCTTGTACGTTGAGAGTTTCTGCTTGAAAGTCCTGGCCTAAACGTACGATTTTCAAGTTGGTTGTATCGTAACCATAGATGTATCGATCAGTGAAGTTGAAACCGACGCCGTTAATACCAGATGCTAAGCCCACATCGTCGGTCAGTAACTTGGTTGATCCGGTAACCAGATTAACGCCGTAAACTTGCACTGGGGTCGATTGGAATAAATATGCTTTGCTCGGACAAGTGTCGAATGGCGCTGCGCTTACGTATGCGCTTGCGAACAGAGATCCAAGTAATAGTGATGTCCTTTTCATGATTCGCCCTCTCATTGGTTTGTATGATATGCAATGAAAGGAATGTGCCAGTTTTTAAATTACTGTTTATAATGAATTTTATATCGGTAAGTTATTTGGTTCGAAATATGAATCTCAGAATAAGAAAAAGCTCAACGTTACGTTGAGCTTTTTGAGAATCTTCATTGATAAGCTGACAGCGTTACTTAGCCACAAACAGGGCAGGTCGGCATTTTCATCAAATTCATTTCCCGCCAGGACATGCTAAACGCATCGAGAATGAGGATCTTCCCTTTTTTGGGTTGGCCGTAATTTGCAATCACCTTGATGGTTTCCATCGCTTGTACAGCGCCAACAATACCCACAACAGGCGCCATTACGCCAGCTTCAACGCAACTTAATGCACTGCTGCCGAATAGCGCGCTCAAACACTGATAGCACGGTTGAGTTGGGTCGTCGTACGTAAACACACTCACTTGGCCTTCCATACGAATGGCTGCACCAGAAATAAGCGGTGTTTTTGTTGCAAAGCAGAGTCGGTTGAGTTGATTGCGAGTGTCGACGTTATCTGAAGCATCGACCACCACAGTGTGTTGTTCAATCAAAGCCTGAAGCTGAATGTCGTCAAGGCGTTTAGCAACGGTATTTACTTCGATATGAGGATTAAGTTCCCGCAACGCATCCGCCGCGGAGTCAACCTTTTTACGGCCAATATCGGCGTCGTGGTGCAATACTTGGCGTTGTAAATTGGAGAGTTCAACAATATCGTCATCGATAAACGTAATATTGCCAACACCAGCCGTGGCAAGGTATTGGCTAGAAGCGCAACCCAAACCGCCAGCACCCAAAATAAGCACCGAGCTTTGTTTGAGTGCTTCTTGCCCTTCGAAATCGAACTGACGAAGAATGATCTGGCGGTTATAGCGCAGCATCTCCTGATCGGAAAGAATATCCACGGTACGTTCCTAGTATAACGTTGAGTTAAACAGTTGGATTTGAACCGTTTCGCCAACTTCCACACGGCCACGCTCACGTTCCAACACAACAAAGCAGTTTGCCAAACTCATTGAGCGGAAGGCTCCTGAACTTTGGTTGCCAGTGGTTTCAACGACAAATTTACCGTTTTCTAGAGTATAGATACCGCGTTGGTAGTCTGTACGTCCCGGCGCTTTCTTAAATGCGGTTTTAGTCGTCACAGGGATAGACTCAGGTGCTTTCCATTCAGTGTGGCCTGCCAATTTAGCCAACATTGGTTGAACAAGTACGTACATTGTTAGCACCGCAGATACAGGGTTACCTGGTAGCCCACAGAACCAAGCAGTACTTAACTTGCCAAATGCGAAAGGCTTACCCGGCTTGATTGCCAGTTTCCAGAAACCGATTTCGCCAAGTTCTTCAAGAATGTCTTTGGTGTAATCTGCTTCACCAACGCTGACACCGCCAGACGTTACAACCACATCCGCAAGCGTTTGTGCTTTTTCAAACGTTGCTTTTAGTGTTTCTGGGCAATCAGGGATAATGCCAAGATCAATCGCTTCACAACCAAAGTTTTCGATCAGCGGCTTAATACCGTAACGATTACTGTCGTAGATTTGACCCGCCTTGAGTGGCTCACCCAATGGTTTAAGTTCATCACCTGTGGAGAAAAATGCCACCTTTGGCTTACGCACGACGGTGACATGGCTGACACCAAGAGAGGCAATCATTGGAATATCGCGCGGTGTCAGGCGCGCGCCTTTTGCCAATACAATATCGCCTTGCTTGATGTCGTCACCCGTAGGGCGGATGTTATTTTGCGGCTTCACATCCGTTTGGTTGAACTGAATACCAGCGTCGATCACTTCCGTATTTTCTTGCATGATAACGGCATCACAGCCTTCCGGAATTTTCGCGCCAGTCATGATTCGAACACAAGTGCCTGCCGGCCATTCACCCTCAAAAGGCTGACCTGCGAAGGATTTACCTGCCAGAGGCAACACTGTAGACACTTCTAGGTCTTGAATACGAATGGCATAACCGTCCATCGCTGAATTGTCGAAAGGGGGCACGTGAATTGGCGATAAAATGTCTTCAGCCAGCACAAAACCCAGAGCGTCAGCAAGAGGAAGAGAAAGTGTCGTTTGGATAGGTTTGATTCGCGATAGCATCTTATCCATCGCTTCTTCAATTGGCATCAAGCCAGGTGCGTCGCAGCAGCCCATTGAGATAATCCTATGTTCTTTTGTTTTGTGGCAACTCTACCATAAAAGGGGACCGAGTAAGAATGTCCACCTATAAAATATGGGTGTAATTATTCAAAAATCCGAGTATCCTTGTCACCCATCCGAAAGGGGTAAAGTTCCTACGGAGCATGAGAAAATAGCTCAGTGTATTCTTGTTATGTGCCTTGGCGTTATAAACATCGGACTGAGCGACTTTAACGCTACGGGATGAAAACACGGCAATTGTATTTCACACCGAGAGTGGTAGTTACAAAAGAGGAAGTGGAATGTCAGGTCTTAGCGAGTCAGCAAAGTTAGTGAAAGAAGCGCTAGAGCAACGCGGGTTAGAAACACCAATGCGCCCTAATGCCGTTAGCCGTGAAGAGAAGAAGGAAAAGATTGAATACCACATGCGTGAGATTCTTGGTCTGCTTCAGCTCGACCTTACGGATGATAGCTTAGAAGAAACGCCACACCGCATTGCAAAAATGTACGTGGACGAGATTTTCTCTGGTTTGGATTACTCCAACCTCCCCAAGATCACCGTTATCGAAAACAAGATGAACGTGAGCGAAATGGTTCGCGTGAAAGACATTACTGTGACCAGTACGTGCGAACACCACCTTGTGACAATCGACGGTAAAGCCGCTGTTGCTTATATTCCTCGCGGTAAGATCATTGGCCTGTCTAAGATCAACCGTATTGTTCGTTTCTTTGCGCAACGCCCTCAAGTTCAAGAGCGTATGACCCAGCAAATTCTTGTTGCTTTGCAAACATTGCTTGAGTCTGACGATGTAGCGGTGACTATCGACGCGACGCATTACTGTGTGAAGTCACGCGGCGTGATGGATGCCACCAGTGAAACCACGACTACGGCGTTAGGTGGTATTTTTAAGAGCAACCCAGCGACCCGTGCTGAATTTCTGCATGGCCTGCGTTAATCAAATCGACAAATAAAATTGAGAGAGGATGGCGAGTTGCCATCCTTTTTTATATCTTTTATATCCAAATCATCGTCAAGTGAGTCGCAATAAATAGTAATTATGCAATTGTGTATTGACAGTCACATTCGTTGCTCTTAATATATGCGCCCAATGAACGGCTGCAACTTGTAATCGTTTGTTTTAAAAAGAAATATTTCTCTAAGTTCAGCTGATCTCGGTCAGTTGTCTTTCTATTTTCTAATAATAGAAAGACAACAAATTTGGGACTCAGCATGACTACACAAAGCACTATCAGCACCTCCTCTATTTCAGCTCCAGTTACAGAAAGTAGTTGGCAAAAGAAAGCCATGCTTAGTGTCGCTTTTTTGATGGCGACAACCTCTGTTGGTCCCGGCTTTTTGACTCAAACCGCAGTCTTCACAAATATCTACAAAGTCGACATGGCATTTCCAGTTTTGGCTTCCATTTTTATCACGTTTGGTATTGTGATGAACTTGTGGCGTATTGTCGGCGTTTCTGGCATGCGAATCCAAGACATTGCGAACAAAGTGGCACCCGGCATGGGTTATGGTGTTGGTATTCTCCTTGCGCTTGGTGCAGTGGCGTTTAACTTTGGCAACGTGAGTGGCGCAGCGTTAGGCATCAATGTGCTAACGGGCGTGGACACAACATGGGGCGCACTGTTTACCGGTGTCGTTGGCTGTTTGTTGTTTGTGGTTCATAACGCCTCCAAACGAATGGACCAAATGGCCCGCTACCTTGGCTTGTTCATGATCGTTCTGATCGCATACGTGGCTATGACGAGCTTACCTCCGATGGGAGAGACACTAAGTGCAGCGGTGATGCCTATGGATGTTGGTAGTTTGCTTCTGCCTACGTTGACTATCGTTGGCGGTGCAGTTGGCGGTTACTACACGGGGGCACAACGCCTAGTAGACATCGGCTTGAAAGGCAAAGAGAACGTGCCTTCCATCACCTCAACAGCGTGGGCTGGTATTTCTATCGCGGTGGTTATTAGAATCCTACTGTTTTTGGCGGTGTTTGGCGTTATCGCGACAGGCGCAACGCTGGATACGGCTAACCCTGCGGCGGATGCTTTCCGTCAAGGTGCTGGCCAGCTTGGTTACTTCATCTTTGGTTTAGTACTGTTTGTAGCTTCCATCACGTCTGTGGTTGGCAACTCTTACATGGCTATATCATTAATTAAGACGCTTTTCCCAGTTGTGGCGCGAAACGAGAAAGCGTGGTGTGTTGGTTTCATTATCTTAACCTCGCTAGGCACGGTAACCATGGACATGCCAATTCTTCTTTTGATGCTAGCGGGCCTAGTGAACAGCATTATTCTTCCTATCGTTTTGGGCACTGTATTGGTTGCGACAAAACGCAAAGATATTGTCGGTGACTACCAACACCCAATGTACTTAACGCTAACTGGAGCAGCGATTGTTATCGTAATGGCGGCATCGAGTTTGACTAACATTGGGAACTTCATGGCGAAGTTTGCGGGTTGATGTCTTATTGATAGAGATAAACAGCGGCCTCAGATGAGGCCGTTTTTTATGCTTGTTTAGAGGGCGACTTAACGATTTCTGGCCAATACATTTTGACGTAACCTGCCGATACCCAAACCACCAACACAGTCGCAATGCTGAGCTCTAAAAAGCCAAAATCGTGTAGCCAGTGCCAATGTGGATGCGATTCGGCAAAAAAGGAGGTTAAGCGGTGCATCGCAATGGCACTGATCACGGAAGGAAAGGTTACCGCCGCGATAGAAGGTTGAAACTTCAATCGAAGTAAGCGGAAGTAACACAGGTAGATCAATAACGTCATTGTGATAGCAATCCCTGCTAATGCGCCAGTCAGTATCGGATCGGGCAGGGGAAAGTTCACCAAGTATGCCGCCAATGACAAGTTTACCGGTGCGGCCATAATTGCGAGGGTCGGCCTGGCTCGTCTCGGTAGAGATCCGAAAAACACCAAACGATAGAGCACCAGCGGTAACATAAAGAAATAAATGCCAATGCACATCATCGCTAAGGTTTCAGAGAATAGGTTGTGACCCAATTGGGAGCCTGCTAATGAGCTGCTGATCAGTCCCACTGGATAGAGAAACCAGCTAGGTACGATATTCGACATTTTGAAGTTCATTAGCTGAAAGCTAAAAAACAGTACCATCATAGTAAAATGCAGCAAAAGTGCCATAAACCAGAGTGGATAAGCAATGATTGGCGCTACAGAAGCAAGATAGTCTGCAAGGATCAGTAACGCCATACTCATGGGTGCCATTAAGCTACCGCTCAATGGGTGACGAATGTCGACCATAAATAATCGTGGATTCGTGGCATATTTTATCAGCACAGGGGCGAGTAAAAGCGCGCCGAGTGACGCTAAAAATGGGCGTATTGGTTCACCAATTTCAGGGACATAGAGTGCCCAAGCTTGTCCTAAACCTATCATACCTAGCGCTAACGCGGCTTGAGACGGCGGAACGCTATAAAACTGCACAAGTCTTCTCCAGTTCAAATCTACTCCATTTGATTTTTTCCTGAATGAAACGAAACGTGATGATTTGGATGAAATGCTCTATTTGAGTAGCGAATACTAGCAAGTTTAGAGAGCGCTTACTCATGAAAGGTGATGAGGAAATATCAGAGAATGGTATTTTTGTGAGTTTGGTATCGAATATTTGGGAAAGGATGTAAAAATGTAGAGTTTATCGCTCCAAACCCTTCGATAGTTTGGAGCGAAATAATAACAAAGCGAGAATTATGTCGATTGGTTTTCAGGAAGATCCTGCTGACGTAACTTATCGTTTTTGATTGTACGATGTAGCAACTGGCTGTAAATCGGTTGTCCGCCAAACAACTGAGCAATAATCACGGCACCTAAACAAGTAATGATAAGTGGTAGAATTAAGTAGTAGTTATTGGTCATTTCAATCACCAACAAAATGCCCGTGATCGGTGCGCGTACCGTTGCAGCAAACAGGGCCCCCATGCCCGCAATAGCAAATACGCCAGGTTCGATATCAAGCGTAGGAAGCAACACATCAGCACTCGCTCCGAATGCATAGCCAAACAAGGTCCCCAGAGCAAGCATAGGTGCAAAGATACCACCCGGCGCACCAGAGCCAAAGCATAGCAACGTCGTGATGACGCGACCAAAGAAAAGCAGAACTAAAACGGATACCGAGTAGTTGCCATTGGTAATATCAGGAATAAGGCCGATGCCACCGCCAGTTAGCTGCGGCACGTATAAGAGAAGCAGACCAAAAATGCCACCAAGTAGTGAACCCACGATTAAATAGCGTTTACGATCGTTTTTGTGAATTGCAACAAAACTGTCTTGTGCCACGGTAATCAATTTATTGAAGATCACTCCGAATACGCCAAACAATGCGCCAAGCAATAAAAACAACCAAAGGGACTGAAGCTCTGGAGAGTGATATTGCGGCATTGTGATGACAGCGTCTTGCCCGTTGATGGCGCGAAACACAATGTTGGCCATAATAGCAGAGATGATCACCGCGCGAATTGAGATCAGAGAATAGCGAAACTGAGGTCGCATTTCCTCCACAACGAACATAATGCCTGCGAGTGGGGCATTAAAGGCGGCAGCCAAACCACCAGCGGCACCTGAAGCGAGTAGAGAATGACGAGTATCGTCATCTTTCACACGGAAAATATCGGTCACCATTCGACCAACTGCGCCGCCCATTTGAACTGTCGGACCTTCGCGACCAAGTACCATTCCGGAGCCAAGTGCGCCCATGCCGCCGAAGAATTTTACTGGCAGGACTCGCCACCAACGCACAGGGCGAATGTTGTCCATCGCGCCTTCAATTTCAGGGATACCTGAGCCCGCCGCCTCTGGGGCAAAGCGGTGAACAAGAAAGTAGCCAATAAAAGCAAGCAACGCGCTGATCAGCACCGCAGCAAGCCAAAGAGGAAGTACGCTACCGATTTCGCTTCTCAGCCATTCGGTACGGGTTTCAGAAACAAAATGAACCGCAAGTTCGAAGTAAGTGCCGACAAAACCAGCTAGTGTGCCAACGATTGCGGCCATAATCAGGACAGAAAATGGTGTGGACCCTCGAGAGACAAACTGGTTAATCGCATCTTTCGGTACGTGCGCTAACACAGATTTCACAATTCTCTCTCGTTTGGTCATTAACAAGTTCTCCTGTTGCTGGTGGAAGGGACGCGAGAAAGTATACGCTTCGCAGAGTCTAGACCTAATCAATAAAGATGCAATTTAGCTTTTCACTATTGAGTGTTCGAAGTGTCGCGATATCATTCATTCACCAAGACTGTGCTATTGCTCTCATAATTTGGGATAAAAAACTTGTTTTTTGAGCAAAATGAACCATGCTTTAGGTGTAAAGCAACATGACTGCTTCAGAAGGAGGGATGTGAGGTTTTACACACAATTTGGATGGATTCAAACCCTACGGTAAGTCCTCGTTTTATGTTCGGGATGCATCAATAGACATCTCCGATTCGCACACTCACGATTGAGTAACGAGGTAGAGGCGCACGCAAATGTGCGCCTTCTTAATTTCTGCTCACAACTTTCCGCACTACCTGCCACTATTTTTATCTTGAA
This sequence comes from Vibrio sp. ArtGut-C1, assembly GCF_002105475.1. Lineage (NCBI taxonomy): Bacteria > Pseudomonadati > Pseudomonadota > Gammaproteobacteria > Vibrionales > Vibrionaceae > Vibrio > Vibrio sp. ArtGut-C1. The sequence goes on from NZ_NCTH01000017.1 coordinate 94,531, forward strand.
CAATTTCTACTAGTCGGTAATGTCTGGGGTCGATGTTAATCAACCAGAGTAATTCATGCGCTTTTATCCTCGAGTCCTGTTTTCTTTATGTTGTTTTTCGGTAACGTTTCCAGCATTTTCAACCCAGAGTTGGTGGCAGGACACGTTGTCTGCAATGCCGTATTCCAATTTAAAAGAGCGTATAGAAACAAAGGGAAGCTGGTATCGCTGTGACGTGCAGCAGCAAGATGCTTCAACGTATTTCAGCACATTTTGTTTGGACGATTTTTCGTACTATCAGCAGCATCTGTATGGTGAAGTTGTTTTGGGAAAGGACAGTGCTCAGTTCTCTTTTTTGACCGAATATCAATGGCAAAGTCTCAATGACTTAATCCTCAATTTAAGAAAAGACGGGTTGGTTTTACGTAGTATAACTATCGGACAAGAGCACTATGACGTCTTTGAAGCACTGGAAAAGAAATCTTCTGAGCTCGTCGATAAAGAAGTTATCTTGTTGATAAACCGCTATCCGCAAGAAACGATTCGAAGCTTATTTTGGGTAAAACCGGACGAGTTTTCGTCGCCATCACCGTCTTTAAATGTGGAATTGCACAGCGATGGCGAAATTATCGATGTTAAAGTGACTCGTTTTTAGATTCTTTATGGAGAGATAGGAAGGTCGCCATCGCAGACTCGTCCAAAAATCCATCCGATTTTTTGTGCGCACGCAGGTATTGATAGCCAGCGATGAGCTTACGGTGCTGTTCTTCTGCCTCATCTGGCAACGGCTGATTCATAACGTGTTGAAATGCAAGTTTGTACGCATCCATATCTACGACTTCAGCGCGGCGATATAAATAACCACATCCGGTCGCTAACCATTCAAGAGAGCAGTTGGCTCGCATCGCAATTTGATTTGCTTTCGTAAGGCTCGGTTCACTGCCTTTTAAATATTTGCGTATTAAAGCTTCAGACACATCAACGCGTCGTGCAAATCCGCTGATGCTTTCTTCTCCGATCAAGGTGGCTAGGCGTTGGGCAAAAGACATATTTCGTACTCCAGTTCGAATTGCCAAAGTTTACCCGTTGAGCCGATGTGAAAACAAGACTACGATGAATGCAGATCAATTGAAGGAGAAAAACCATGGTTGCAAAAGTTGTGACTGCACCAAAAGGCCCTGAGTTCTCAGAGCTGGTCCAAGGATATTGGCGTGCAGTTGATTGGGGCATGACTGCTCAAGAGCGTTTGTCATTCCTCAAGCAACATATTGAGTTAGGCATTACCACGGTCGATCACGCAGACATATACGGTAATTACGAGTGTGAGAAGTTGTTTGGTGAAGCACTTGTTCTCGATAAGAGCGTGCGAGAGCAGATTCAGATCGTCACAAAGTGTGATATCAACCTGTGCGGAGATAAAACACCAGAGCGTAAGATCAATCACTACGATACAAGTTCCGCTCACATCTACCAATCGGTGAATAACTCGCTTGAGCGTTTGAATGTGGACGAAATCGATGTGCTTTTAATCCATCGCCCTGACGTGTTAATGGATGCCGATGAAGTGGCTGAAGCATTCTCAGAGTTACACAAAGTGGGTAAAGTGAAGCACTTTGGTGTATCTAACTTTACTCCACGCCAGTTTGAGCTGTTGCAATCTCGTTTAGGTAAGCCTCTTGTGACTAACCAAGTGGAAATCAACCCGCTTAATTTTGAAGTTGCACATGATGGAACGCTTGATCAAATGCAAATGCTGCGTACGCGCCCAATGGCTTGGTCTTGCCTCGGTGGTGGCTCAATCTTCAGTGGTGACAGTGAGCAAGCCGTTCGTGTTCGCAACGAATTAGAAGCGATTCGCGAAGAAGTGGGGGCGACTAGCATTGACCAAGTGATTTACGCTTGGGTACGTCGTTTGCCATCTAACCCAATTCCAATCATTGGCTCTGGTAAGATTGAGCGTGTGCAAACGGCAGTAAATGCGCTGAATATCGAATTGACTCGAGAGCAATGGTATCGCGTATGGGTGGCTTCTAAAGGTCACGGTGTGCCATAGACGTGACATTTTATTGATGAATACATTATTCAAGGCACCCTATGAAAGGGTGCTTTTTTATTGCTACGTGATACCGATTTACCCATTACTCATACTGAGCAGATAGAGTGGGAGTAAAAACGGATTTTTAATTTAAAATGCAACTTTGTGCTTATTTTTAATGGAGGCGTTTTATCCATGTTTGTTTCATGTCACTAAACAGCGAATGGGATGTTTGCTTTTTCGCCATTTTGTTCACTCATCCATTCATATTGCGTATGCTTATTGAATAAAAAAGAAATAAAAACTCGTCAGTTTTCTCGTATTACATGCTGTAACAATCTGTTAGACTCCGGCGCAGATTGTGGAATATAAAAAGGTGATTGAATGTCTTTTCCCGTACTCATCTGTGATGATTCAGCGTTAGCACGCAAACAGATGGCGAGATCACTACCAGCCACATTGAATGCCGATATTACGTTTGCTATCCACGGAAAAAATGCGCTAGAAGAACTCGAAAAGAACGAGTTTAAATTGATGTTTCTTGATTTGACCATGCCAGAAATGGATGGCTTTGAAACACTAGAAAACATGCAGCGGTTAGGGAATAAAACTCCCGTGGTTGTGGTGTCGGGGGATATCCAACCTAAAGCGAAAGAACGTGTGTTCGCACTGGGCGCAAAAGCGTTTATTCAAAAACCGATCGCCAAAGATGAACTCAAGAATGCGCTTAAAGAGTTGGTTGAGCCAGAGCCTCGTCCTCAAATTATCACGCCTGTTTCTATTGAGTTACCGATTTTACGTCGTCGCGATATTTATATGGAAGTAGCGAACGTCTCTATTGGTCGAGCCGCAGATGCATTGGCGCGTCATTTTGATGTGTTTGTGCAATTACCGCTTCCGAACGTTAATATCTTCGAAGTGAGCGAACTACACATGGCACTCCGTGACTTAGCGTCGCATGATAACGTATCGGGCGTTTGTCAGGGCTTTTGTGGCGAAGGTATTGCGGGTGAAGCGCTGGTGATTTTGAGCGATTCGAGCGTATCGGATCTCAAGAAGTTGATGAAAGTGCCAGCTGACAGCGACGAACTGGAAGAGCTTGAGCTGCTCATGGATATTTCCAATATCTTGGTGGGGTCATTCTTAAATGGCTTAGGCGAACAATCTGAAGTGCGATTCTTCCAAAGCCCTCCAGTGCTTCTTGGTCAGCATATATCAATTGATTCGATCATTGAGTCTACGACGGGCGCATTCAGCCGCACCATGACATTCGAGGTGAGCTACAACATTGAGGGAACGTCAATCCGTTGTGATTTATTGTTTATGTTCGTCGATGAATCTTTGCCGCTGCTCGATAACAAACTGTCATATCTAATGGAGGAGTTCTAATGTTGAATATGCCAGCAGAGTTTGAACAATTCCATTGGATGGTAGACATGGTACAAAACGTCGACATGGGGCTCGTCGTCATTGACCGAGATTATAATGTGCAAGTGTGGAATGGGTTTATGACTCATCACAGTGGTTTGCAATCTCATGATGCAATTGGTCGTTCTATCTTTGATATCTTCCCTGAAATCCCGCAGGAATGGTTTAAGTTAAAAACAAAGCCCGTGTATGATTTAGGTTGCCGCAGCTTTATTACGTGGCGCCAGCGTCCTTACTTGTTCCGCTGCCGTAACGTACGTCCTGTCACTCAGCAAGCGGAGTTTATGTACCAGAACGTTACGCTGAACCCCATGCGTACACCGACTGGAAAAATCAATTCGTTGTTTTTATCTATACAAGACGCGACGGCTGAAGCATTGATGTCTCAGAGTCAGTAGCGATAAAAAACTTTCTCAAAAGCCAAGGTTCGCCTTGGCTTTTTTGTATACTTATAATTGTGTTTCCTAATGCGCAGAACGTGAAGATGGACTTTAATCTCGCCCTAAAACTCTACACCGCAGAACAAGTAAAAAACGGTGAAACGCTGGCAGCGCAAATGGCTGGTGTTTCTATGTATAGCTTAATGCAACGCGCAGGTATGGCTGTGTATGAGCGTTTTTTACACTTGTATCCCAAATCAAAAAATATCTTGGTCATTTGTGGCAAAGGGAATAATGGTGGTGACGGATACGTATTTGCCTCGCTTGCTAAACAAGCGCAACTCAATGTACAGGTTTTCCAACTTGGTGATGTGACTGCGCTCAAAGGTGATGCTTTACGCGCATATCAAGATTGGCAGTCCATCGATGGTGTTAACAATGATTGGGATGAGTGGAATACCGCATTGCTAGAAGCCGATGTGATCATTGATGCCATGTTAGGCACTGGTTTAAGTGGTGAGGTTCGTTCGGAGTACCGTCGCTACATTGAGCAAATCAATCAAATTCACACCCCAGTGATTGCAGTCGATATTCCTTCCGGGTTGTGTGCAAATACAGGTGCTATTTTAGGCGATGCCATTCATGCTGAGCATACTGTAACCTTCATTGGTGTTAAGCAAGGCTTGTGCACCGGACAAGCGAGAGATCGAGTTGGTGAACTCCACTTTTGTGGATTGGGTGTAAATGTTGAGTTTGATTCTATCGAAGTAGAAAGTGCACTAGGTATTGATCATCAGGTTGTTTCAAGGTTAATGCTCAAGCCAAACCCGACAGCACACAAAGGTGACAATGGCAAACTACTTTGTGTCGGTGGTAACCAAGGTATGTCAGGAGCGATTCGTTTATGTTCCTCTGCAGCGGTTAGATCCGGAGCGGGTTTAACTGCCGCAATTACTCACCCGAGTAGCCTTATTCCACTACAGATTGGCTGCCCAGAAGTAATGAGCCAAAGCATCACCGCCGACTTACTCAGGGATACTGAGAACGACTTAACTAAACGCATTCGCTGGGCTGAAGTATTGGTGTTTGGTCCAGGTTTTGGTGATGATGAGTGGGCTTATCAAGCCTATCAATATCTGGCTCAAGAACAGAAACCTAAAGTTGTTGATGCTGATGGGCTCAATATTCTAGCGATGCTAAGTCAACGATGTGATGGCACTTTGGTGTGCGACAACCAGCGAGTGATCACGCCGCATCCTGGAGAGGCAGCTCGACTATTAAATGTGACCACTCAACAAATAGAAAGTGACCGATATTCTGCTGCAAGACAACTGCAAGAGCGTTATGGCGGTGTGGTGGTTTTAAAAGGTGCGGGAACGCTTATTTACGATGGAACGAGAATGTACGTCTGCCTAGCGGGCAACGCAGGAATGGCGACGGGCGGAATGGGAGATGTGCTATCAGGTGTTATTGGTGCATTGCTAGCTAAAGGGTTACCCATTTCCATCGCGGCACGTTTAGGTGTGGTACTCCACAGTCATGCTGCCGATATAAACGTGAGTCAGCATGGTCAAATTGGTCTTTTGGCAAGTGATGTCGTTAGCACTCTTCGTACCGCTATCACCCAAGAACTCTATCGAACTTAATTATATTTCATGCATTGTTGAGAAAATTGGTCGATTTTTTTGAGTACTTTTTACGAATTAGCAGGGCATCTTAGTATTAGGTGATTGAGTTTTAGGCAGATTTGAGAGGTTGTGCGTTTTCATTTTAAAGGTATGACGCAAAGGTTTGCGCAATAGGTTAACTTAAACGTTTTCTTAAGTTGTTGATAATTATAAATAATGAGAAAAAATAACGACTTGAGGAGTGTTTTTGATATGCGATTATCAAGATGGTATCACAAAAAAAATTCAAATATCAGACTTGTAGGAAATAAATCACAGCCTATAATGCTGAAAACCGGAGCGTCTGCCAACGCTCCGGTTTTTTTGTGTCCGAAGAACAGTGAACTCGTCTGCCAACGAAATCACTACGCACTCTGAGATGACACATATACATATGAATCAAGGAATTACACAATGCGTATCGAACAAGAACTTAAGTTAGGTTTTAAAGATGTACTGTTTCGCCCGAAACGTTCTACCCTTAAGAGCCGTTCTCAAGTAAATTTAACCCGCGATTTTACATTCAAGCATAGTGGTCGTCAATGGTCTGGTGTGCCTGTAATCGCAGCAAACATGGATTCGGTTGGTAGCTTTGCAATGGCTAAAGCGCTAGCTGAGCATGGTGTAATGACTGCTGTTCACAAACATTACACGGTAGAAGATTGGGCTGAGTTTGCTAAATCAGCTGATAAAGCAACCCTGAATAACGTAATGGTGTCTACGGGAACATCTGACGCGGATTTCCAAAAAACCAAAGATATTATGGCGCTTTCAGATGAATTTATTTTCATCTGTATCGACATTGCAAATGGTTACTCAGAGCATTTAGTCGAGTATGTTGAACGCGTGCGAGCAGAGTTCCCAGACAAGGTGATTTCTGCGGGTAACGTGGTTACTGGTGATATGTGTGAAGAGTTGATCCTCGCTGGTGCAGACATCGTGAAAGTAGGCATTGGCCCTGGCTCAGTTTGTACAACTCGTGTAAAAACGGGTGTTGGTTACCCGCAGCTTTCTGCAATCATCGAGTGTGGCGATGCAGCGCACGGCCTTGGTGGCATGATCATCGGTGACGGTGGTTGCTCATGCGCAGGTGATGTATCCAAAGCATTCGGCGGCGGTGCGGACTTTGTTATGCTAGGCGGTATGTTAGCGGGCCACGAAGAGTCAGGCGGCGAAGTGATCGAGAAAGACGGCGAGAAGTTCATGAAGTTCTATGGAATGTCGTCGAAGAGCGCGATGGAGAAGCACTCAGGTGGTGTTGCTGGCTACCGCGCAGCCGAAGGCAAAACCGTGTTATTGCCATACCGTGGTAGCGTTCACGGCACTATTCAAGACATCCTTGGCGGCGTTCGCTCAACTTGTACATACGTGGGTGCAGCAAAGCTTAAAGAGCTAACCAAGCGTACTACATTCATCCGCGTTCAAGAACAAGAGAACAACGTGTTCGGTAAAGAGTAAATCGACTGAATGTAACAAGTGCTGAAATAACCATAAATTGATATTTAAAACCATGTATTGATATTTGGTGCAAATATAATTGATATTGCCTCTTCATAAGTCTATGACTCTTTAAGTTTATGACATTTTTGAAGGGGCAATTTTATATCTGCTTTAGTATGAGATACTTGCTACTATCTCGGTTTAATCTAATACTGATTGAATAATATCAAACGCTTCTTCTATTTTGGGGGTAGGGATAATGCCAAATCCAAATAAGATGGCATTAGAATGATTGTTGATAGAAAAATGCGATGATGGATAAACCGCTACATTGGATGAAGCAAGCTTATTCACCATTTTTGTCGCGCACCCCGATACTTCAGCTGCTATATGTAACCCACCTTGGCTCGGAATACGTTGTAAGCAATCTACGTTGTCAATTAATTGAGTGAGTTTATGGTACCTTTCGCTATAGATTTTATTCATATTGAGTAAATGGTGAGAGAAATGACCGTCACGCATGAATTCGTCAAGTAGGATTTGAGACACCACAGATGTACTTCGTCCCAAGTGCCATAACATATTTGAAATTGGATCTATTAAAGATTTTGGCGGAATCATATAGCCAATGCGTAAGCCGGGAAATATACCCGTGATCATTGAAGATGCTTGATTTTCTTTAGAATCAGGATCATGCTACGAACTATGAAAATTACACTGACTCCTCAACAGAAACTGC
>NZ_NCTH01000018.1:0-101439 GCF_002105475.1 Vibrio sp. ArtGut-C1
ATTGATGATTTAATTTCAATAAAATTGTAACAAAAAACAAAGCCTTATAAAACAGCACCTTAGGTCTTGTTACGTGTAACGTGGTATTTATAAAGCTTGATCGCAATGGCTCGGTCACTAAAGTTAAGAAGGCTATTTTTCTTTGTTAAATCAAGAAGCTTGCGTGACCAAGTATCGATCCTAGTTTCTGGAGTTTCCTCTATCACTTGTTCTTCTTTTCGCACAGGGGGTAACGGTGGAACAACAGGTAACATCAGCTCAACTGAAGTATCTTCTGACGTTTTTTCTTCTCGTGTAGCTTCTACGGTTGAGAGTGGTTTTATCGCTTGCGCTCTCGCTTGAGCAATATCAATGACCATCACAAACTGTTTTTCATGTTCTTCTGATAGCAATTCTCGAGCATGCTCTCTCGACTGCTCAAAAGTAATTGGAGAGTCACTAGTAACTAAAGTCGTTTCAAACAACACTAAATCACGGTTATCTATCCGTTTTCTTACATCCTGCGGGTCATCATTTGTTAAGATAGGTAATCTTTCATCAATAAGCCAAGCACCCGCAAAAGCATGACCTTCCGTGATTGCCACGACAGGATTCAAACCCATTGCTTCGATACAACTAGCAAACAACACAGACAAATCCAAACAAGCCGCCATTCTGGAATTACTAATATCAGAAGGCAACCTAACGCGCTGACCCAATTTCGCAAACCCCTTAGGCGGGCTTACATAAGCTAGCTTTTCTTGAAAAATTACGTTCCACAAAGCTGCGATCATTAGGTACGGCTTTTCACGTGTATTCGACTGATAGCCATCGACAGAGCGCCCATAGCCACCTTTTTCAAGAACTTGTGTAACCTTGTGAATAAGAGATTCAACATATACACCGTTTGGCTTGACAAATGCACCTAACAGAGCTGGTTGACGTATCTCTCCGCCCCAATAATCAGCAGGCAGAACATCAAGAGGAACTTTACACTCTTTGAGTACCTCCCCATCGTCACTCATCAATTTAAAAAACAAAGATAGTTTTACTTCTTCAGTTAACCCAAACAGCTTATCAAAGGGAAACTGTAACTCTTTTACTTTTAAACTTACTACCTCACCAGGCTCTAAGCGATCAATATGCCATGATGTTTCATCTAGCCAGCCTTCAACTCCTTCGAGTTTAAGAACAAGCGACCGATATGTGGGGGATTCTTGTTCCTCTTTTTTAGGGTAACTCACTCGGATAGACTTAATTATTGGATAAGAGTTTTGCTGAGCAGCAAGTGAAAAAGTCGGAGTAATATCAATATCTAATTCAATGCCGTTAATTAATGTCTCTTGGACACTTGTATCTAACACTTTCAATTCCTTCCAGCTGGCTGACATATGAAACTGAGTTAACTTTTACTCTCTCAATACATTCAAGTCTAACTGGAATTTAAAATTCTATGATTATTGATGGGTCATACAGTAAATATTGATAAAATAATATCTATTTAAACAGCTCTAACGTGAAACAAATCACAATGAAAATATTATACGGCTTATTAAATGTATATCGTATTTGGATCACCAAAGAACAAAAACGTTTATAAAACGAAGCCTTTTGATCAAGCGGTGTTGAGCTAATGATTTGGCCTAAAGCAGAGCCTCAACATGACCGATGTTCATGGCTACTTTCAACGCTTGTTTATTGAGATTAGATGCCTCCCAAGCAACAACAACACGACTAGTGAGAGGGACATCATCAATCTCGGCGACTGTCGCAGAATCATCGAGATGTTCAGCCAGTGAACGCGGAACGAGAGCAATACCTAACCCAGCCTGCGCCATGGCAATCGTCGTACGAAGTTGCGGTGCTGCAAATTGTGGTTCGAGTCTTACTCCTGCGTCGGCAAAAAGTGTGCTCATGCCATCAAACAATGCAGGTCCAGTCTCTCGTGGAAACAGTAAAATTTTATGGTCTCTCAACTGTTTCATCTGGATACAGGGATACTTTGCCAGCTCGTGCCCCGCCGGAATCACCGCGACAAACGGATCGTTAAACAACACAGTGCGCTCAAAAGGCTCACTGGCGTAGCAGGGTAGCCGCATGATTGCGAGATCAAGTTGTTTGCTTTTTAACTGAGCGGCAAGCTCTGGCATTGACAGTTCCGCCGTCTGTAAGTGAACCCCATCCTCTTGAATTCGCCCCACCCTCTCTAATACCTTAATGCAAGTTGATGTTGACGTTGCGAACCCGATTTTAACCTGCGTATTTTCACCACGGGCAATCTGTCGAGCTTTTGCTTTAGCGCGTTCCACATCAGCAAGAATATTTACCGCATCCGTATAAAAGACTTGCCCTGCATGGGTCAGCTCTACTCCTCTAGACAAGCGCTTAAATAGGTCCACACCAAGCTCGTGCTCTAACTTTTTGATTTGTTGACTTAAAGGAGGTTGCGCAATCCCTAGCTGTTCAGCGGCTCGGGTAAAGTGACGAGTCTCGGCGACCGCGACAAAATACTTCAGGTAGCGAAATTCCATATATTTTCCATATCAAAATAAATCTTTTTTATATTGGATTTAGCACCGTGTAGAAGTCAATCTAAATATACTCTTCATTGCATAACTGGTCTTACTCATGCGTGGATTTTATAACCCTCTATGTGCTTGTTCGCTTGAAGTAGCGAAAGAATTTTCTGAATACCATCACGTTACCGGAGATGGTGAGATTTATCAGACTTCGTTGATGAGTGCTTTGATCGCTGGTGTTTACGAAGGCTCAACAACCATAGAAGAACTGCTGAAACATGGGGATTTTGGTTTAGGTACGTTCAATGAATTGGATGGTGAGTTGATTGCGTTTGATAAGGAAGTTTTTCAACTCAAGTCGGATGGCTCCGCAAACCCGGCAGACCTGGCGCAAAAAACGCCCTTTGCTGTCATGACTTTTTTTAAGCCTGATATCGAGCTGCCACTAACATCGCGCATGTCACGTCATGAAGTCCATAGCCTCATAGACGACCTGGTTCCAAGCGATAACCTATTTTGCGCAGTGCGCATTGATGGCGTTTTCGATTCAGTCCGTACTCGCACCGTACCTAAACAAACACGCCCTTATCGGCCAATGCTTGAAGTGGTCAAAGAACAACCAACATTCCGCTTCACGCATAAGCAAGGCGTGGTCGCCGGCTTTCGCAGTCCTAAATATACGACTGGCATCAATGTACCCGGCTATCACGAACACTTTATTACCGATGACCGCCAAGGAGGTGGTCATATTCAGGATTACAGCATTTCGTCAGGGTTCCTCCAGATTGGCAAAGTCTCGCGGCTAGTGATTGATACCCCGGTATCGACAGACTTCCTCAGTGCCAATTTGGCTCAGGAAGATATAAATACCGCCATAGAAAAGGCGGAAAAGTAACAAAGTCAGGCAAATAATAAGGACAACAAATGCAATCCAAACCTTCAAATAAAAATGGAGCTCAGTTGATCGCTCAACAGCTAGAGTCTCTCGGCATTAAGTACATTTTCGGTATTCCCGGTGCAAAAATCGATCGACTATTCGATGCGATTGAAGACACTAACATCCAAATGATTCCGGTACGTCACGAGGCTAACGGCGCGTTTATGGCGGGCGTTATGGGAAGACTAACTGGCAAAGCAGGCGTCACAATGGTTACGTCAGGTCCAGGCTGTGGAAATCTAGTTACGGGGGTGGCAACAGCAAACTCCGAAGGCGATCCGCTGATTGCTATCGGTGGTGCGGTGAAACGAACTGACCAGCAAAAACAAACACACCAGAGCATGGATACCGTCAGTATTTTTCGCTCTATAACCAAGTTCAGTGCTGAAGTGCAGCATGTAGATGCCGCAAACGAGATCATGGCGAACGCATTTCGTATCGCAGAGTCAGGTCGTCCTGGGGCTTGCTTTTTGAGTCTCCCCCAAGATGTTTTATCCGAGCAAACCCAAACGGACATTATTGTCCCCTCACCTTACACACAGCCTGGTTGCGCAGACATCGCAGCAATCGAAGAAGCGGTCAGTCGAATCAGTAAAGCAAAGCGCTGTGTGGTTTTACTTGGCCTTCACGCGAGCCGCAGTCAAAACGCTGCTGCTATCGCTCGGTTTCTTCAAAATACGCAGCTACCCGTTGTCGGCACTTACCAGGCCGCCGGCACAGTAGACATCAATTACTATCATCACTTTGCTGGGCGTGTCGGTTTGTTTAATAACCAACCTGGCGATGTTTTACTGCGGGACGCCGATTTAATTCTCACCATCGGCTTTAGCCCAATAGAGTATGACCCTGAGCTTTGGAACAGCCACCGCAACCCAGTGATTCACCTCGATATTGAACCAGCAGAATACCAACTTAATTATCAACCTTGTGTTGAAATCGTCGGAAACATTGCGCAGTCATTAGACAAAATGGGCAGCTATATCTCTGAATATACTCGCCTTTCCCCAACGGCACTTTCAGTACTGGAAGAGGTAGCACTGCAACGGCAAGTGATCAAGACCTATCCCAATGTCTATAACAAGCAAGGGTTTCATCCACTGGCGCTAATTAAAGCCATGCAATCTATCATCACACCAGATACCACGCTATGCCTTGATATGGGGAGCTTCCACATCTGGATCGCTCGTTACTTAAGTTGTTTTCGAGCTCGCCAAATGCTGGTGTCTAACGGCCAACAAACAATGGGCGTTGCACTACCATGGGCCATTGGTGCCAGCCTACTAAAACCAGGTAGCAAAGTGGTATCGATATCAGGAGACGGCGGTTTTATGCAATCGAGCATGGAGTTAGAAACCGCGGTTAGACTGAACTGCAATATCCTCCATATTGTGTGGGTTGATAACGCCTACAACATGGTAGAAATGCAAGAGGTCAACAAATATCAGCGCTGCTCTGGTGTGAAATTTGGACCAATTGATTTCAAGGCGTACGCCGAATCATTTGGCGCGAAAGGCTTCGCAGTGACTAGTCAACACGAATTACTACCGACATTGAATAAAGCCATGGATGTTGAAGGACCAGCAGTGGTGGCTATCCCCGTAGATTACAGCGACAACGACAAACTGATGTTGCCGCGCACAGAGAAAAATCAAGATCCCGTTTTTGTAAGTTTCGAAGGAGAAATCGCATGAGAGGATTAAAAAATAAAGTCGCACTCGTCACTGGTTCTGCCAATGGTATTGGTTTGGCCATCGCAAAACGTTTGTATGAAGAAGGCGCAAACGTCGCTCTTGCCGATTGGAATGAAGAGCAGTTGGCAAACGCCGTTGAGAGCTTTGATAAACAGCGCGTGTCTGCGCATTCCATTGATGTTTCTGATCCAGATAAAGTCGCAGCACTGATTTCTGATGTTGTTACCCGTTTCGGTAAACTGGATATTTTAGTAAACAATGCTGGCGTACATGTCCCAGGTTCCGTGATTGAAGGTAGTGTGGAAGACTGGAAGAAGATCTCTGGTGTAAACATTGACGGCGTCGTTTATTGCGCGAAGTTTGCGTTACCTGAACTCTTAAAAACGAAAGGTTGTATGGTGAATACCGCGTCCGTTTCTGGTTTGGGTGGTGACTGGGGTGCCGCATTCTATTGCGCGAGTAAAGGCGCTGTGGTCAACCTTACTAGAGCGATGGCATTGGACCATGGTGCGGAGGGTGTAAGAATTAACGCCGTATGCCCAAGCTTAGTAAAAACCAACATGACGAACGGCTGGCCGCAGGAAATCCGCGATAAATTCAATGAGCGCATTGCGCTCGGTCGAGCCGCCGAACCTGAAGAAATTGCGTCTGTCGTGACTTTCTTGGCAAGTGATGACGCATCTTTCATTAATGGCGTAAACCTACCTGTAGACGGCGGTGCCACCGCATCAGATGGTCAACCTAAAATAGTATAAGCATTAACACTGACTGAGCAGAATTTTTAACTGTAAGGTATCCACGCCAAAAAAGAGCCGAGTTTGTACTCGGCTCTTGTGTGTCTGTTCTTAAGCCTGCGACGTTGCTAAACCTGCCGACGCGCCGCCTAATAACACATGATTAAACTCCATTCGAGATTCTTGGGCTTGCTCAGACAGTTCTTGCTTCTTCTGCTGAGCCAACTCAAGCGCTTCGGTTAACTGCTGTAACTCTGCTTGCATCTCTTCTGGTAAATGATGGTCCGAAAACCCAGATTCACTGCTGTGTTCTAAGGCAAATGCGCGAATTCTCTTACGCATGGCCATCAGTGCTGCCATTGCTTCGCGCTCTTCTTCTGCCGCCTGTTGAGCTAAATCTTTAAAGCGCTCGAATTTCGCCAAAGCCATTCCCTCTGTTGACCAAGGGTCAATTTCCGGCAGTTCTTCAATGTTAATGGTTGGCTCTTCGTATTCTGCTTGATGTTTAATATCTAGGCTCGCCGCGCGAACAAAGGACACCATCAACATCACCGAGATAACTAACAACGGTAAACCTCCCACGATCGCAGCGGTTTGTAATGTCGATAAACCTCCCATGAACATTAAAACGGTTGGCAGAAAAGACAAAGTAAACGCCCAGAACAAACGGTTCCAGCGCATCGGTTCTTCCGTCACATCATTTTGAACCACAGACGCAAGAATGTACGAGATAGAGTCAAACGACGTCGCCGTAAAAATGATACACAACAGTGTAAAAACACCAATAACGATTGGCCCTAACGGTAGTGTATCTAACGTTGCAAAAATAGCCGCCGGTGCGCCTGATTCGTTGAGGATTGCGATGACATCAAGCTCACCCGTCAATTGCAACGATAAACCGTAGTTACCTAAAACAATGAAGAATAAGAAACAACCTAAAGAACCGTAAAATATAGAACCTACGACCATCTGTTTGATCGTTCTTCCACGCGAGATACGCGCAACAAACAATCCCATGCAAGGAGCAAAGACCAACCACCATGCCCAGTAGAAAATAGTCCAGTCTTGCGGGAAGTGTGTATCTGTAAACTCACCATAACCACCAAACGGCTCCGCCCAGGTAGCCATAACAAAGAAGTTAGACAACATACGACCAATAGAATCTAAGCCTGTTTCTAACATGAACACGGTTGGCCCAACGGCGAGTACAAAGAGTAACAAGCCCATCGCCCCCCAGAAGTTAATGTTACTAAGGAATTTGATCCCCTTCTCAAGCCCTGCATACGCGGAGTAACCAAAAATCGCAGTACAGAGAAGTAATACAGCCACTTGGCTGAAGGTATTGTTTGGAAGACCGAAGATATGATGTAGACCACCGTTGATAAGAGGCGCCGCCAAGCCAAGCGTAGTCGCCGCGCCGCCAAGCATACCAAAGATAAACAGCACATCGATAAGTTTGCCAATAGCGCCGTTTGAGCGTTTTTCACCTAATACCGGCATCAAAGCACTGGAGATTTTCAAAACCGGTTGCTTACGCACATAAAAGAAATAGGCGATTGGTAAAGCAGGAATAAGATAAATCGACCAAGCTACGGGGCCCCAGTGAAACAGACCATACGTCGCGGCCCAGCGAATGGCTTCTTCACTGCCTGCTTCTAACTGAAATGGTGGAGATTGATAGTAGTAAGCCCACTCGATACACCCCCAGTACAGAATGCTGGCGCCAATGCCACCACAAAACAACATTGCCGCCCATGATGCATTGCTAAATTCAGGCTGCTCGTCGGCTTCACCAAGTTTAATTTGGCCAAGATCGCTGAATATCGTATAGATCATAAAACACATTGCCGCGATACCCAGTGCGAGGTATAAAACACCAAGCTTATCAGTCATGAAAAATTTGGCTGAAGCTATCCAATCCGCACCTTGTGTGGGAAATAAAATTAAAGGTATAACGACGCTGAGTAAAAGAAAGAGTGAGCCTAAGAAGGTAGGCTTATCGATGAGAGAAAATGATTTGTCCATATTATATATCCTTATGTTTTCAACGGACATGATCTACATTTCTCACAACTTCGCCAATTCACAACACTTATCGTTACCATAAGAATAATTGTCTTTAAAATATGCATTATGTAACGCTGATTTTGTATTCATTATTTGATGCCATAGCGTTTAAATGCGGCAGCTTTTCTGCCACACCATCCAGCGCTCTCTACCTTTAAAAACCTCAACACTGTTTGCCTCCACTGAGGATTCCAAAAGCTTAAACTCCGGTTCTAGATAACCCTCCAACTCCCCACTTCGCAAACAAAATGGAGGGAAGCGAGAGTGGTAATCATCATCTATAACGAAATAACCAATTAACAAACCGTCTCTTGGCAGCAATTTATCCACCATAGCAAAGTAATCTGGCCACTGGTCTCTCGGTAGTGCAGCAAGAAAGGCACGCTCGTAAATCACATCAAATGAGTGCGTAAAGTCGGCGTTAAATACATCCCCTAGCACGACTTTACCTTTGTGCTTGCCTAACGTCGATTGCGCCATTTTTACTGCTTGTTGGCTGTAATCCATCGCGATCACATCATGCCCATATTGAATAAAAGAGCTGAGTTCATAAGCAGCGCCACAGCCAGGGATAAATACAGACTGACCGCTATTAAGCGCTTTTTCTAGGTAAGCTTTTAGCTCTTGAGGTGTGGTTTTGGCATCCCATGGCATAGTGCCTTGGGTAAACAAATTATCCCAAAACTGTTGATTGATGGTCGGTGCCTGCTTCATTTATCGCCCTCCTGATTGTACTGGCACAAAAAAGAAAGGGATACGCAGCACAATGTGGTATCCCCCTCTCCTAGCCTTTGATTTTTACGTTGTTAGCTTTTTTATAACTGCGGTTTACAATGACGGATTAACTGCGCAAGTCATTGATTAACGGCTGTTCGGTCTGATTGGACACGAACTGGACATTGCCTTTCAGTTTGGTGACAGACTGGAGTGTCGCTTGAATGTCCTCTGCCGAGACATGAACATCATGACAGCAGAAAGTAATGGTATCGTTGAAGCCATCACGCTCAATTTTCAAAGAACCTTTAATATCGTGGCGACGACAGACTTCTTGGATCTGATGCGGATAAACAAACAGGCCTTTCACTTTCACCGCTGAGTCCGCACGCCCCATCCAGCCTTTAATTCGCGCATTCGTGCGTGGCGAATCCGAGCCCGTTTCTAGGTATGCCGATAAATCTCCCGTTGCGTAGCGAATCAGCGGAAACTTCTCATCGAGCGATGTCACGACCACTTCGCCTACTTCTCCCGGTTGTACAGGAATGCCATCAGGATTAACGATTTCAACGATAATATCTTCGGCAATCACCAAGCCTTGCTCGCCTGTGACTTGATAAGCAATCAAACCAAGCTCAGCACTTGCGTAGGCTTGAGAGACTGCAATGCCTTTGTCCGCAAACGCCTGTTGCATGTCTGCAGTGACTGCTTCACCAGAGACTAGCGCTTTGGTAAAACTCGGCGACTCACCATATTTCTCTTGGTACTTTTGTAGCAACGTCAGCAAGTAAGAAGGCGTGCCCGTATAACCCGTTGGCTGCAGCTGTTTAATCGCTTCAATTTGTGCTTCGGTATTCCCGACACCCGCCGGAAATACCGCGCAGCCACAAGCTCTTGCGCCACCATCCATAATAAATCCACCAGGCGAGAAATGATAAGAGAGCGTGTTATGCACTAAATCGCCCGCACTAAATCCAGCCGCGTGAAACGCGCGCCCCATACGCCAGAAATCCACCTCATCCGTTTGTGCCTCATACAACGGCCCCGGTGATTGGAATACACGCGCCATCTGACCAATCGCAACACTATTTAAACCACCAAACGGCGGTTTAAGTTGCTGCTGGTTTGGAATATTGAATTTGCGCGTAATTGGAAACTGGGTAAGCCCTTCACGATTATTCGCCAATGTAGGATCTAACTCAGCAAAATGCGCCGCATAATGTTCGCTGTTGGCTTTTGCATTTTCAATCAACGTTGGCAGACGTTGAAACAGCGATTCTTCTCGTGCCTGCGGAGATAACGATTCTTTCGCATCAAATAGTTCGTTCATCCTTGCTCCTTATAACCAACGCTTACGACGTTTGTAAGATTTCAGATTCTTGAAGCTCTTGCGATCTTCATCGCCGCCGCCAAGGTAGAACTCTTTCACATCTTCATTGTTTAGCAGTTCGTGCTTGCTGCCATCCAGTACGATTTTGCCTGATTCCATGATGTAACCGTAATCGGCCGCTTGAAGGGCAAAGTTGGCATTCTGCTCAACCAAAAGCATGGTAATGCCTTGATCTTTATTAATCTTGTTAATAATGCTGAACACCTCCTTCACCAACAGCGGCGAAAGCCCCATCGAAGGTTCATCCAACAAGATCATTTTTGGACGAGCCATCAGTGCACGACCAATCGCTAGCATTTGCTGCTCACCACCTGACAAATAACCCGCTAGACCGGTGCGCTCTTTAAGGCGAGGGAAATAATCAAACACCATTTCGATGTCTTGCTCGACTTCGTTGTCCGTACGCGTGTAAGCCCCTAAGCGAAGATTTTCTATTACCGTCATGTCTTCAACAATTCGGCGCCCTTCCATCACTTGGAAGATGCCCGAACGGACGATCTCTTCCGGGCTTTTGTTGTCTATGCGCTCGCCCATGAAGTTGATTTCACCGCGCGTCACTTCACCATCTTCGGTTTTCAACAAACCAGAAATAGCTTTTAACGTCGTGGATTTACCCGCACCGTTGGCGCCCAGTAAGGTCACAATCTGCCCTTTTGGAACTTCTAAGCTCACACCGCGAAGTACTAGTATTACTTCGTCGTAGACGACTTCAATGTTGTTCACTGAAAGCAGTATTTCTGCCGGTTCGATATTCGTTGCTAATTCAGCCATCAAGCTACTCCTTGCTAGGGTGAGAGTGTTCTCTCACCCATCCTTATTTTCAGTAAGCTTTGTTATTAATAAGTCGTCGATTAGTAACCTAGCCAATCGTCACGACGTGACAATGTCACTTGAGACACTTTCTTAATATCGACTGCGCCGCCGTTGTTGTTACCCATAAACACGTTCACGGTTGTTGTGCCACGGTGATCTTCCGGCTTCCAGTTCGCAGGTACACAAACACCTTCTAAGCCTTGTGGGACCCAGTTGTCATGGACATACATGCCCTTCTTGATGTTTTCACCCGTAATGCCACCGTTGTCTTTCGCCCACTCCATCGCTTCTTTCATGTAGAACGCAGAACAAATGCCGCGAATGTAGTGGTGAGTTCTAAACTCGCCCGGCTCTGATTCAGACTGCTTAGAAATCTCACGAACCAGTTTCATGCCTTCGTTATCGTCTCCCCAAAACGCCGTCATGCCAGGGAAAACATAATCTTTAAGGCCGTCACCCGCCGCTTCAAGTACTGGTTTGTCACCGCCCCAAATGTTCGCCATGTACTGGAACTCTGTACCAACCGTGTTACAAGACTTCACGAGTGAGATAACCGAGCTACCGATATTGGCAATGTAACCGTAGTTAGTGCCAGACTCTTTCAGCGACAGACATTGCGCTTTGAAGTCCCCAGGTTTTAGTGACACAACGACTGGGTTTTGCACCTCAAAACCAAGCTCTTCTGCATATTCTGCACACGCTTCTTTTGGCGCATTCGGGAATGGGTGGTTATCCCCGATGTGGGTAAATTTTGGCGCACCTTGGTTGCCCTTTGATTCCCAGTCTTCTTTCGCCCACTTCACTAGTGCACGACACGCATCTGAGTACGACGCACCATAGAAGAAGTTATAAGGCGCTGGTTTCGCGGTTTTTGGGTTCTTGCCGGTTGGGTCCGTTAAGTGACCTGAATAAGAGGCAGAGAACACTGGCACTTTGTCTTTGGTCACAAACGAGATGAGTGCTTCGGTATCTGCCGTGCCCCAACCTTGTAGCGCAACCATGTCTTTACGCGCCACCCAACGTTTGTAGTTGGAAATGGCTACTGGCACTTTATACGCCATGTCTACCGTTTCAAATTCGAGCTCAGTACCGTTAATGCCACCGTTTTGGTTGATCCAGCGTAATGCGTCTCGCACACCAGAACCATAAGGCTTACTCACGTAGGCTGTTGGTCCAGAAAAGTCGACCAATTGCCCGACAAATACAGAGTCTTTTGCCCAAGTGGCGGTAGTAAACAGTGCCGAAGATAGCACCAACGTTGTCGCTAAATGTCCTTTGTTCATAACTCGTTGTCCTTGTTATTGAGGTATATTCCACTTAATTACACGTTAATAAGAAAACGGATAGTGTTTCCAATATGCTCGAATCTGTTGCCAGCGATGCGATAACCCTTGAGGTTCGAAAATAAGGAACAGCATGATGACCAAGCCGATCGCCATTTCTTTGAAGTAAGCAAGCCCATCAACGAACGAAGTGTTATTGCTAAACGCAGCCAACCCCGTCACGCCAAACTCCAACACTTCTGGCAGTAATACGATAAATATCGTGCCCATCAATGTGCCTTTGACGGAACCCAAGCCACCAATGATGATCATTGCCAAGAACTGGATAGACATCATGATGGTGAAACCTTCTGCTGATACGAACCCTAAATAATGCCCGTAGAGTGCACCCCCGATGCCTGCATAGAACGCACACACACCAAATGAGAGCAGACGATACTTGGTTAGGTTGATACCCATGATTTCTGCCGACAGGTAGTGATCTCGTACCGAGACAAACGCGCGACCATCACGAGAACGGATCAAGTTCGATGCCCACATGTACATAAAGATCAGCGCAAACAGAGCAATGTAGAAGAAGCTTTCATCGGTCGTAAACTCAAAGCCAAACAGATTGATAGGGTTTGCACCAGCACCATATGAGCCGCCACTGAACCAGTCTGCACGAGCAAAGAAGTCCTCTAAAATAAACTGCGCAGCCAAAGTCGCAATCGCGAGATATAAGCCTTTAATTCGCGCAGCCGGCAGACCAAACAGCATCCCGACAATCATGGTTAAGTAACCCGCAAGCGGAATCGCAAACACGACTGGAATATTGAACTGGTTATTCAGCCAAGCCGATGCAAAGGCACCAAAGCCAAAGAACGCACCGTGACCTAGGGAAATTTGTCCGGTAAAACCAACCAGAATGTTTAAACCCAGCGCCGCGATACCGAGATACGCAATCTGAATAAACAGGTTAAGAAAATAGATATCCAATACCAAAGGCGCAGCCAACATGGCGATGACACCTGCAATCGCTAGGCTTCTAATGGTTTTGGTTTCAAAAATTGGCGTATCACTTTTGTATGTGGTTCGAAAATCCCCACATGGGCGCATGCTAAGTTGAGCCATGTTATTTCTCCTTAAATACGCTCGATATCTTTGGTACCAAACAGGCCGTATGGCTTGAAGGCAAGAATGATTAACAGCACATAGAATGGTGCGATGTTGTACAGGTTACCCACTTGCAGGTATTGGCTATCAAAAAACTCAGCTAAGTTCTCTAGCACCCCGATGGTGATACCACCGACAATCGCGCCGACTACAGAATCTAAGCCACCCAAAATAACGGCTGGAAAAACTTTGATACCAATAATGGATAGCGCGTCAGATACGCCGTTAACGATCCCGATAACAATCCCTGCTGTTGCAGATACCATTGCCGAAATAGCCCAACTGATGGCGAACACTTTCTTGATGGAAATGCCAAGACTCTGGGCTACTTGCTGGTTAAATGCCGTTGCGCGCATTGCCAGACCCATTTTGCTGAATTTGAAGAACCAGTAGAACGCGCCCATGATGAGCATCGAGAAGATCAAACTCAGAATGTAAGCGAACTCAACGTTCAAACCACCAATATTCACCACGTTTGTTTCGAACACTTGCGGATACGATACAGCCGAGACACCAAATATCCATTTCATCAATGCTTGGAAGAACATAGACAGACCGATGGTCACCATGATCACAGAGATAATCGGTTCACCAATTAACGGTCTGAGCACAATGGTTTGCACGGCGATACCGAACACCATCATGAACGCAAGCGTGAGTAAAAAGCCGATAAAAAATGGCAGTTGCAGATGAACAAGCGCCGCCCAGCATACCCATGCACCAATCAGCAAGAACTCGCCCTGAGCGAAGTTGACCACCTGAGTTGATTTGTAAATCAGAACAAAGCACATGGCGACCACGCCATACAACATGCCAACGATCACGCCATTAATGACGAGTTGCAGTAATAAATCCGTATTCACTATGCGATCCTCCGTTGTTCGCTATCCACCAGTGTTGACTCATGTTCAATAAGCGTTTCAATCACTAGCGACGTTTGAATGCGTGTTTTGGTGCCATCCTGATAAGTGATCACCGTATCCACATCGACTTTTGGCTCGTCGCTGTAGATGGTTTCGATGATGTCTCCGTATTTCTCCGCAACCACGCCACGGCGTACTTTACGCGTACGAGTTAGCTCGCCATCGTCGGCATCCAACTCTTTGTAAAGCAGGATGAATTTGCTGATCTTCTGTGCATCCGGTAGGGATTCGTTCACTTTCAGCACTTCTTCACGAATCGCTTGATACACTTCTGGTTGAGCAGACAAGTTGGTGTAGTTAGTGAACGCTAAGCCACGCTGCTCTGCCCACTTCGCGACGATCGCGTAGCGAATACAGATGATGGCGGATAGCCAAGGTCGACCTTTGCCCACCACTACGGCTTCTGCAATAAACGGCGAGAACTTGAGTTTGTTTTCAATAAACTGCGGAGAGTAGCGGTCACCATGGCTGGTTTCCGACATGTCTTTCAGACGATCAATCACCACCAAGTGACCAGAGTCTTTAAAGTAACCCGCATCACCGGTGTGCATCCAACCGTCTTGTACGTCTTCGTCATACGCTTCCTGATTGTTCAGGTAGCCAGTAAACATGCCCGTACTTTTCGCGATGATCTCGCCCACACCATTGCTGTCTGGGTTGATGACTTTTACTTCGGCATTGTCAAACGCGACGCCGACCGAATCATAATCCACGTCATCCGCTTGGTGGACGGTGTACGCACCACACATTTCGGTTTGACCATAAAGCTGTTTGAGTGGCACGCCGATCGCTTGCAGATAACGGAACGTATCCGGTCCCATTGCCGCACCGCCGGTTGCCGCAGATGTCAGGTTCGAAAACCCTAAACGGTCACGCAGAGCACGCAGAAGAATCCATTCAGCCAACTTAGAGCGTTTACCCTGCTCCAGCGCTTTGTTTGCTAAGCTCATGCCCAGTTTGTACATCTTCTGCTTAAACGGTGTGGAATCCATCATTCGCGCAGACACGTCTGCCACGATGTTTTCTCATACACGCGGCGCAAGCAGCACGAAGTTCGGCCCGATCTCCCGCAGGTCAGACATCATGGTTTCCTGCTCTTCCACAAAGTTAACGATTTGACGCGAAATCAACGCCTGACCGACCACGTACACCTGCTCCATAATCCAAGGCAAAGGCAGAACAGAAACGTAGTTGTCGCCCGGGGAGCGCGGGTCTGCACGCAAATAAGCTGCACAGTGATCCAAAAAAGTGCCGCTGTGTAGCTGGGCCAATTTTGGTTTGGAAGTCGTACCCGAAGTAGTACAAAGAATTGAAAGATCGCTGCCTTTGGTTGCCGCAACCATATTCAAATATTTATCCGGATCCGCTTTGTCGATCTGTTGACCTTTTTTGTATACCTTTTCAACGTCGATAAGTCTTGGGTCGTCGTACTTACGCATCCCTCGCGGGTCGCAGTAGATAATGAATTCTACGCTTGGGATCTCATCACCGAGCTCAAGGAGTTTGTCACATTGTTCTTCATCTTCTGCAACCACGACTTTTGCTTTGGCATAGTTAATGAGGTACGCCACCTCTTCGTGCATGGAATCCTGATAGATACCGAGCGAGTAACCTTTGATCGCATGTGCGGCCAACTCGCCCCATACCCATTCCGGGCGGTTATCACCCAGCAAACCAACCACGTCTTGCTCACCAACACCTAAATCTTGCAGTGCCAGAGACATCCACTTCACTCGGTTTTCATAATCTTGCCAAGTGAACTCTCGCCAAATACCAAACTCCTTTTCACGCATTGCGACTTGCTCTGGCCAGTGCTTGGCATTGTGCTGCAACACTTTTGGAAAGGTATCTAAGCTGGTTATATCCGCCCAATCATTATGTTGCTGTGCCATTATGCACTCTCCTCTAATGTCGGTAGCTCTTCGCCTAAGTACGCTTGTTTCACATGTGGGTTGGCCATCACTTCTTCGGGCTCACCCATGGCAATGTGTTTACCGAAATCCAACACCAATACGCGGTTAGAAATATCCATAACCACACCCATATCGTGCTCGATCATGATGATGGTGATGTCTAATTCTTCGTTCAGATCCATGATGTAACGCGCCATGTCTTCCTTTTCTTCCAAGTTCATGCCTGCCATAGGTTCATCAAGCAACAGCAACTTAGGTTTTAAGGCGATAGCACGAGCGAGTTCTACACGTTTACGTAAACCGTAAGACAGTGTGCCTGCGGTCGCTTTGCGGATATGCTGAATTTCGAGAAAATCGATCACGTCTTCCACGTACTTGCGGTGCGCCATCTCTTCTTTCTGCGCGTTAGAGAACCAGTAAAGTGGCCCCGTGACGAAGTTGTTTTTCAGTAGGTGGTGTCGGCCAACCATAATGTTGTCGAGTACCGACATATGAGAAAAGAGTGCTAAGTTCTGGAAGGTCCTTCCCAACCCTAACTCAGCTCGTTGGCTAGGTGTTCGTTTGGTTACATCATCTCCAGCGAAGATTACAGAGCCTTTGTTTGGTGTGTATCGACCAGAGATGCAATTGAGCATTGAGGTTTTACCTGCACCGTTTGGACCAATGATTGAAAAGATTTCCTTTTCATTCACATGGAAGCTCACGTCAGTTAGAGCTTTCACCCCACCAAAAGCCAATGAAATATCGTTTACCTGCAACAGAGGCGATTCCGATACCATAGTTGATCTCCCTTTCGTTATTTAAGTGCGTTCCATTGAGCACTATTTGATCAAACCTAACTTTGATACTGGTAACCGCTTTTACACCTATGCATCAACTTTGTATTCAGTTTACGTAAACGTCAATTTAAAATCAGAATAGTGCTTGAAAGATTAAGTTGCAATCGAGTTCATCGAGAAAGATTTGAACTAACGCAAACTTTAAGTAAATAAATTGTTAATAAAAATTATTCTCAGACGACTACATATTCGGATAGTTAGGGCCACCACCACCTTCCGGCGGTGTCCAAGTAATATTTTGACTTGGATCTTTGATGTCGCAGGTCTTACAGTGGATACAGTTCGCCGCATTTATTCGTAGCTCTGGCTGCTGATCCCCTTGTACGATTTCATAAACGCCAGCCGGGCAATAGCGCTGTGCTGGCTCTGCATATAATTCAAGATTCTGCTCGATGGGAATGCGCTGGTTCGCCAAACGTAAGTGGCACGGCTGATCTTCCTCATGGAAGATATTGGATAGATAAACAGAAGAGAGGCGATCGAAACTTAACACGCCATCAGGCTTCGGATAGACAATTTCATTGCTGTTTTCCGCCAATAACAGAGACTGATGATCAGGCTTGTCACAGCGGATATGCCACTTAGCTTTACCTTTTAATACGTTATGTTCCAGCAGCGCTAAAGCACCGCCCAGCCACGATCCAAAGCGGTGAATGCCACTTGAGAAGTTACGTGCTTGACAAAGCTCTTCATACAACCAAGACTGTTTGAAATGCTTTTGATAATCAGCAGTAACTGACTGACTCTCAAGGGCTTCACATACTGCTTCGGCGGCAAGCATGCCAGATTTCATTGCGGTGTGAGTGCCTTTGACTTTAGCGCCGTTAAGCGTTCCTGCATCACAGCCAATCAACAAGCCACCAGCAAACTGTTGCGTGGGAAGCGAATGGAAACCGCCCTTGGTGATCGCTCTTGCGCCATAACTAATGCGTTTACCATTTTTGAGGTATTGCTCAATCAACGGGTGATGTTTAAAACGCTGAAATTCATCGAATGGACTCAAGTGCGGATTCTTATAGTTCAAGTCAACAATCAACCCGACGGCAACTTGGTTTCCCTCTAAATGGTAGAGGTAACTGCCACCTGCAGCTTCGTTTGATAACGGCCAGCCTAAGCCGTGAACCACTAACCCTTGTTGATGCTGCTCTGGTGGTATTTCCCACAACTCTTTAAAGCCGATAGCGTAATGTTGAGGCGTTTTATCTTCAGCAAGATTAAATCGATTAATCAACTGCTTACCAATATGACCCCGCGCGCCTTCAGCAAATAAAGTAAACTTCGCTCGCAGTTCAATACCAGGTTCGAAATTTCCTTTTTGTTCACCATTTTTGTCCAATCCCATATCGCCCGTGATCACGCCACAAACGCGGTTGTCTTCATCGATGATGGCTTGACTGGCGGTAAAACCTGGGTAGATCTCCACCCCTAAGTTCTCAGCCTGCAACACCATCCATCGGCATAGACTGCCCAAACTTATAATGTAATTACCGTCGTTATGTAACGTATTAGGCACTGCCCAAGAAGGTAGTTCATGACCATTGATTTCATTGCCTAGATAGTAGGTTTTATCTTGGTTTACTTTGGTATTGAGCGGTGCGCCTTTTTCCTGCCAATCTGGAAACAGTTCATCCAAACTGCGCGTTTCAAACACCGCACCCGATAAAATATGCGCTCCAACTTCAGAGCCTTTTTCTACCACGCAAACAGAGAGGTCTTGTTCTTTCTCTGCGGCTAACTGTTTGATTCGGCATGCCGCAGACAAACCTGCGGGACCAGCGCCTACAATCAGAACATCAAATTCCATGCAGTCTCTTTCCATGATTGCATTCCTTTTTCTTTGCATGTTGCCAACTTGTTAAGCAACAATATATTTAAAGTTGACGCAAACGTAAAGGTAAATTAACATCATTTTAAAGACGTCATCACATCGTCTTCACTGTAAACACATAGTCTTCACTGTAAAAAGGAATCTAACGTGAAAATACTAGTGCCAATCAAAAGGGTCATTGATCCCTACGTTAAAGTTCGTGTGAAAGCGGACCATAGCGATGTTGAAACCAATAACGTCAAGATGACGATTAATCCATTTTGCGAAATAGCCGTTGAAGAAGCCGTACGACTAAAAGAGCAAGGTATTGCAGATGAAGTCATCGTTGTCAGTGCTGGCGGTAGCCAATGTCAGGAGCAACTACGTACTGCGCTTGCGTTAGGTGCCGATCGCGCTATTCATGTCGATACTGAAGACAAAATAGAGCCATTAGTCGTCGCTAAGCTGCTCAAAGCTCTGGTCGAGCAAGAACAAGCACAGCTTGTGATTACGGGTAAACAGTCGATTGATACCGACAACAACCAAGTGGCTCAGATGTTGGCAGCCCTACTTGACTGGCCTCAAGCAACTTTCGCTTCAGACGTGAAGATAGAAGATCAAAAAGTTCAGGTCGTGAGAGAAGTGGACGGCGGCTTGATGACGGTCGCGATGAACTTACCTGCGGTGATCAGTACTGACTTACGCCTGAATGAACCGCGTTTTGCCTCTTTGCCTAATATCATGAAAGCTAAGCGCAAGCCGTTAGATACAATCATACCTGACAGTCTGGGTGTTGAAGTGGTATTTAGCCAAACCATTCAAGAAGTCACACCGCCAGCGCAAAGAAAAGGTGGCATCAAGGTTGAATCTGTCTCAGAGCTTCTCGATAAGCTACGTAACGAAGCGAAGGTGATTTCATGAAGAACTTAATCATAGCAGAACATGACAATAACCAATTGCATGCGGACACACTCAAAGTGGTTAATGCAGCAAAACAAGTCAGCCAAGACAATGTTTTGATCGTAGTGGGCCACCAGTGTGAAGAAGTCGCTCAGCAAGCCTGTCGCGTTGATGGTATATCAAATGTAATTTGTGTCGATGATGAGCAACTTAAGCATCAATTTGCCGAGAGTATCGCACCTATTGTGGTGAGTATTGCTGAAGGTTTTGACGCAATCTGGGCTAGCTCATCATCAAAAGGGAAAGATCTTGCACCGCGAATAGCAGCGAAGTTCGGCGTTGGGCAAATCTCCGATATTGTCCAAGTTATCGATGAAAACACTTTTATCCGCCCTATTTACGCAGGAAACGCATTTGCCAAAGTGACCACCAGCGACAAGGTTCGCGTCGTCACCGTGCGCGCGTCTGCGTTTGAGCCGGTTACTTGTCACAACCAAGCTGATATTAAGCCTCAGCAGGTCACTATCTCAGACCCAATGGTTGAATTGGTTTCTGTTGATAAAACCGTGTCAGAGCGGCCTGAATTAAGCGCGGCAGAGGTGGTTGTGTCAGGTGGACGCGGGGTCGGTAGCAAAGAGAACTTCGCGTTGATCGAACAAGTTGCCGATAAACTAGGTGCTGCCATTGGCGCTTCTCGCGCGGCGGTTGATGCCGGGTTTGTTGCCAACGACTTACAAGTGGGTCAAACCGGTAAAATCGTTGCGCCTAAGCTTTATATAGCGGTTGGGATTTCCGGTGCCATCCAGCATCTTGCAGGAATGAAGGAATCCAAAGTGATTGTCGCGATCAACAAAGATCCAGAATCTCCTATCTTTGAAGTTGCCGACTATGGATTGGTTGGTGATTTATTTGAGGTACTACCTCAGCTTGCCGAACAACTTTAAACGATCAGATAAGGGGCGAACACTGCTATGTTCGCCCCTTTATTTTGTTTTGGTCATATTCAAAAGAATTGAAATTTGAGGGACCTATGCCAAATTCTGCACCTATTTGGTCACCATCTGCTGAGCGCGTCAGCAATAGCAACTTATTACGGTTCATTGAAAAGGTTAATAAAGACAAAGCCGAAGGTGCCGTAATCAACAATTACACGTCTCTACACCAGTGGTCCATTGACCACAATGACGAATTTTGGCGACATACCTGGCATTTCTGTAACGTCATTGGAAATATTGGCTCGCAAGTCAAAAGCCTTGGTGCTCCCAAGTGGACACAGACAGATTCTACTCAGAGCCATGTCAATAGGGACACCGTATGGTTTGCTGACGCCACGCTTAACTACGCAGAGAATCTCCTCTCTCAGGCCGAACAAACACCTGAGCGTGAGTTTATCGTTTTTACTAATGAACGCGGTGAACACAAGCAGCTCACTGGTACACAGTTGCTCGAACAAGTGTCTGTCATTCAGCAATGGCTACTCAATTGTGGTGTTGGCAAAGGCGATGTCGTTGCGGGTTATTTGCCCTACCTTCCAGAAACCGTTATTGCCATGCTGGCCACCACCAGTCTTGGTGCCATTTGGACTTCAACCTCGCCTGATTTTGGTATCGATAGCGTCGTAGAGCGTTTTGGCCAGGTCAAGCCGAAAGTTCTTTTTTGCTGTGATGGCTACCAGTTCGGAGGCAAAGCTTTCGATATGACGGACAAGAACACCACTCTTAGTAGCAAGCTAAGCAGTGTCTCCGAAGACGCAACCATTAGCGTATGCCAAATCGAATATTTACAAAACGCTGAGAGTGCTAACACTTCTGACTTTGTGCATTGGTCTGATATGGCTCACCACTTTTCTCCACAATCAATTCAATATCAATCAACACTGTTTAATGACCCGTTATTCATTTTGTATTCTTCTGGCACAACGGGGCAACCTAAGTGTATTGTCCATTCCGTGGGCGGTACCTTGCTCAATCACCTCAAAGAACATCAACTACATTGCGATATCAAACCAAAAGACAAGGTTTTCTACTACACAACATGTGGCTGGATGATGTGGAACTGGCATGTTTCAGCACTTGCGAGTGGTGCTACCTTAGTGATTTACGATGGTAGTCCGGTTTACCCTGATCATTCCGTCTTATGGCGATTAGCGGAAGAACATAGCGTGTCACTGTTTGGTACGTCAGCGAAATACTTAGAGGCACTGGAGCATGCGAGTTACTCTCCCAAGTCAGAACATGACCTGAAATCACTCACAACCCTGTGTTCGACTGGTTCGGTGCTTTACCCAGAACAATTTAATTATGTCTATCAGCACATCAAGCAGGACTTGCATCTCGCTTCTATCGCTGGCGGCACGGATATTTGCGGGTGCTTTGTACTTGGAAACCCTATCTCACCAGTTTACAAAGGCGAATGCCAAGGTTCAGGGCTTGGAATCGACGTGCGTGTTTTGGACGACGAGGGAAAAACCATTACACCGCAACGCGGCGAACTGACTTGCAATAACTCACTACCTAACTTCCCTATTGGGTTTTGGCACGACAACGGCGAGCGCTATCACAACGCTTATTGGAGCAAGTTTACCGATATCTGGCACCATGGCGACGATGTGATGCAAACCGAACATGGCGGCTTTATTTTTTATGGCCGTAGCGATGCGACATTGAATCCAGGCGGCGTACGAATCGGCACCGCTGAGATCTACCAGCAAGTGAACGCGTTACCCGAGGTCGAGGACTCCATCGCCGTCGGCAAGTTAAACCAGCAGTCTGAAGAAATCTGGTTACTAGTAAAACTCGCTCACGAGGTCGAGTTAACCCAACAACTCACCGATTCAATTCGCCAAACACTAAAATCAAAATGTTCACCACGCCATGTGCCACGCCAAATTTTTGCTATCAGTGATATTCCTAAAACGCGCTCAGGAAAACTGGTTGAACTAGCCGTGAAACAACTGGTGAACGGGCAAGCTGTAAAAAATATTGGTGCTATTGCTAACCCAGAAGTTCTGGAAGAAATTAGCCAGCTGAATCAATAGTGACAATTGGTTAAACAAGAAAAAACTTAATCATTACGCCAAATTTTGTAGCCGACCTCTCGCATTGCTCTGCCGAGCAGGTGGGAGGCAACTGGCGCAGTGAGAACGATAAACAACATCGTACCGATAACTCGGGAGATCACGGTGACTTCAGGAATTGAGAAGGCAACCGCTAGTAGTAAGCAACTAACTCCGACGGTACCTGCTTTGGTTGCGGCATGCATTCGGGTATATAGATCTGGCAACCGCAACACACCTAAACTAGCGCTTAGGATCAATAACGTCCCTACACATAAAAACAGCCCAATCAACACATCCATTATTCTTTCTCCTTCCTTTTAACGATCAAACGCGCAAATGCGATTGTGCCAAGAAATGCGACCAAACCTAATGTAATGGCGATATCTAACAAGGCATCCTCACCACTGTCTAAGGTGTAAACCGTAATAAAACCGATGGTGATAAATGAAATCAAATCTAACGCCACAACTCGGTCAGCCAGCGTTGGTCCTAAAATTAAACGGAAGAAAGCCATAACAAAACTGAGTAATAACCCTGCATAGGCAAAAGTGACACTTATTTGCAGCCAACTATCCACGCGTCACCTCCAAAATTCGATGCTCTAATCCGTTTTTAATTCCACGGATAACTTCTTCATGCTCAGGCGCAAACATTGCATGAACGATAAGATGCTTTTTATCAGGCGTAACGTCCAAACTGAGTGTGCCCGGTGTTAAAGAAACCATATTCGCAAGTAAGGTGATTTCAAGGTCGGAATCGACGTCCAAAGGAACATAGACGATATCTGGCTGGCTCAAATGCGTTGGCGTCACGACATCCCACACGACTCTTGCAACCGATATGATCATTTCATAAGCGAAGTACACCAGTAACTTTAATGCCGACGCAAAACGTCGAAAGTAGCTGGTTTTTAATCCAAATGGTTGGCTCAACCGTAAGGCAAAAAAACCGACCGTAAATCCGACAATAAAATTCAAACTCGAATAGCTGCCGTTTAACATCATCCATGCTAATGCTAAGAAAAGATTGAGGAATAGATAGATCATGGATTTCCTCCCAATACCGCTCGAATGTATTCATTCGGATTTAACAGTTGTTTAGCGGCTTGAACAGAAAACTGATAAAAAGGCTCCGCCACCAAGCCTATGATCAACGTGAACATGGTCAATACGGCAATTGGAACGCAATACAACCAATGTACTTTGACTTGCAGAGTCTGTTCTGTTTTCTCCCTAACCGGCTTTTTCCAGAATGCCTCACTCCAAATTTTCGTCATCGAGTAGACGGTAAGCAGCCCCACCAACAGCGCGGTACCGGCTAACCAGTAATATTCAGCCTGTAAACTCGATTTGATCACCAAGAATTTGCCCCAGAAACCAGAGAGCGGCGGAAATCCTGCCAGAGAAAACGCAGGGACAAGAAACAAGAACGCTAACCAAGGCATTGCTTTATATACCCCGCCCAAATGTTCAAGTTGACTAGAGCCATATTTGCGCTCAATAAAGCCACCGATTAAGAACAAATTCGCTTTTACAATGATGTGATGAACAATGTAGAAAATAGCACCAGCTAAAGCTAAGGGAGTGTAAATCGCCAACCCCATGATCATATAGCCTATTTGGCTAATGATGTGAAAAGAAAGAATCTTCTTAATGTCGAATTGACTTGCCGCCCCCAAAACACCCGTTAACATGGTGAGGCCAGCAATCCAAATCAACGTCGGCTGCCAACCACTCTCGGCGAGCGGAAATACTAATGTGAAGACTCGCATTAACGCGTATACGCCGACTTTAGTAAGCAACGCAGCAAACAGCGCAACCACACCACTTGGTAAAGTGTGATAAGAAGCTGGCAACCAAGCAAATAAAGGAAATAGTGCCGCTTTGATAGAAAAGGCAAACAAAAACAAGGCGGACAACATCATGTTGATGCTCAGTTCGCTCTCTCCCGCTTTGGTATAGAGATCGGCCAAGTTCAAGGTGCCCGTTGCGCCATACAACAAACCGATGGCAAGCAAGAACACTAGCGTCGAAATCAGGTTCAACATCACATACTTCACTGCCCCATCAATTTGAGTTTTCGTTGCATCTAATACCATTAAACCAAATGACGCGATGAGCATGACCTCGAACCAAACATACAGATTAAAAATATCTCCGGTGAGGAACGCGCCATAAACACCAGCAAGCAACACGTGCGTCAACGCATGGTAATTGCTATAGGAAGGTTTTCGGTGAAGGTCCACCATGGCATAGAAAACACATATCGCACCAATCACTGCCGTAATCATCACCATGGCAACGCTGAAGTAATCTGCGACAAAGACGATACCAAACGGTGCTTGCCACTGGCCAAAAGCAACGGCTTGAATACCATTACTTATGATGTTTTCTGTGAGAAGTCCTGCGACAACAAGGTTCAACATCGCACTCGCGCCACTTAACCACTCAGCACTTTTTGTTGAGCGACGTACAAAGAAAATGGTCAGCGCCGTACTCAATGAAAGAACAACAGGTAACGTCAGTAAAATCGAACTCATTGACCCTCCTCAGAACGTTGCATTTCATCGACGTCTGCGGTTCCAGAATCTTTATAAGCTCGATAGAACAACATTAAAGCAAAAATAAGTAGCCCAAAACCGATGACTATCGCGGTTAAAATCAGCGCTTGAGGTAATGGGTTTGCCGCGCCATCTGGTGGAAAAAGTGCATTATCGCCAATCAATGGCGGCTCTCCAGGAGTCAGCCTTCCCGCTGTAAAAATAGCAAGGTTAACCGCACTGCTGAGTAACATGATACCGAACAAAAGACGCAAGATATGTTTTTCTAGCATTAAGTAAATGCCTGCGGCGACAAATACTCCAACGACAACACTCCAGACTATTTCCATCACTCTAGCTCCTCATTAATACGAAGCAGCATCCCCATCACGCCACCTATAACGGCAAGATAAACACCAACATCAAAAACCAACGGCGTACCCAGCGGTATCACATCTTTCCACCACAACCCGGTTAAAAACGGTTTATCAAACGCAAAGCTCAAAGCTCCTGATATCAAGCTCAATGCGATGCCAAATAACGCAATGAAAAACGGCTTGAAATACAATCTAGAACGAACGTATTTCGGTGATTCCGCGAACATGAGAAGCGATAAGCCAATAACGGCAATCAATGCACCAATGAAGCCACCACCCGGTTCGTTATGACCACGTAATAACAGATACACAGAGAACACGAGCATGAGCGCCGCGACGATATGTGCCGTGGTTGCAAAAATTAATGATTGAATACGGTTTTGCTTTTTCGCTCTTGTCTTAAGCAAGCTCACTGCTGCAATCCCAGCAATGACAACGACGACAACCTCTCCCAATGTATCGAACGCACGAAAGTCGACGAGAATGACGTTGACAATATTGCGCCCATGCCCGCCTGGGACACTATTTTCCGCAAAGAAATCCGACACCGATGAATCCATCGGCTGGGACGTGATTCCTAACAAGAGGAAAGTAATCGAAACACCTATCACGCCCGCTATACAAACATTCGCCAATTTACGTTTTATTGAATGCTTGGGCACGGTGGTTAAACGCGGCATATGACGCATTAACAATGCTAAAAAGACCACCATTAATGTTTCCACTAACAGTAGAGTCTTCGCGACGTCCGGAGCACTGTAGATCATAAAAACAAGCGTGGTCATAAAACCAATCATACCTAGCGCAGAAATCGCAAGAAGCCTTGAGTGAGACAACGTACATACGATCGCTGCACCAATCAGCAATAAGGCAATGCCAATCTCATAGAAAGCCACGTTTGAAAGCTGCTCTAACAAAGGCAGAGGAATAAATGCTACCTGACCAAGTAAAGCGACGGCGAGTACCGCGAAAAATAGCAGGACATAACGACTCAACTTCTTTTGCTGCAACAGCGCCGTTTGCCACTTCGCCAGTGTCATCATGTCATCTAATAGTCGTTCAAAAACATTCTCTGCTTTGGGGACGAATAGATGTAACCGCTGAAAAAATGCAGACACAGTGGGATAAACACGGTACACCACATACCCCAATACTAGCGTGATAACGCTTAGGACTAGCGGTACATTCACACCATGCCATAATGATGTCGCTTTAATATCGGCTACAGGCAGAATGTCAGCAGAGCCAGGAAAGGTGATGTTGTGATCTAACCAATTTAAACCGACTAAAGGAACGATGAGACTGCCAAGTGCCAAGAGTAAAGGTGAAACCCACATAGCCTTTTTGGCCTCAATCGGCTTCGTTTCAATTGGCACGAGATCACGGCGAGCAAAGAATGGTCTCGCAATAAGCATAATGGTTAGCGCAACCATCAATATATTGACCATTAAAAGTACAAAGGCGATCCAGTTATTGAGCTCTACTGCGGATTTGTACATGTATTCTTTGCTCAAAAAGCCTAACAACGGCGGGAATCCCGCTTTAGACAATGCAGCCAAACTCCCCGCAACCATGCTGATGACGAGCACTGACTTCAAGCCGTACAGTTGATCAATATCTCGTGTTCCTGTCGCTTTGTCGATATTGCCCACCACCATAAACAGCGCTGCTTTATAGAAAGAGTGAGCGAGAATAAACATCAATACTGCACTCACGGCCAAATCTGTGCCCATACCTAACAATAATGTTAGTTTCCCCAAAGCCACGTTCGTGCTGTAGGCTAGCATCAGCTTCAAGTCAGTTTGTTTTAATGCGACAAACGTGCACCAAACGGCGGTGATACTCCCTGTGATCACTAGGGCATAAAACCAAACCTCGCTATGAGCATAAACTGGCGATAAACGCGCTAACAAGTAAATGCCCGCCTTTACCATTGTTGCCGAGTGTAAATACGCACTGACTGGAGTGGGCGCTGCCATCGCGTTAGGTAGCCAAAAATGAAACGGGAACTGCGCAGATTTAGTAAATGCACCAAGTAGTATGAGCACTAGAGATGGCATAAACCATTCGTGCTGCGCAATCGTGTCCGCCTGAGCGATGATCGTATGTAACTCATAACTCCCTGCCATCGCTCCCAACAAGATAAGGCCAGCTAACAACGCTAATCCACCAGCACCTGTAACGATCAACGACTGCAGTGCATTTTTTCGTGACGTTTTGTTTTCGTGATTAAAACCAATCAGCAAGTAAGAAGTGATGGTGGTGAGTTCCCAGAAAACGAACAACAATAGGATGTTATCGCTCATCACAATCCCTAGCATGGCAAGCATGAATAGGGTTAGGTATAAATGAAAGGAAAATCGGCTATCACTCTCTCGTAAGTAAGCCAAAGCGTATATTTGGATCAGTGCGCCAATCCCGCTGATCAGCCCGGCAAAAAGGAATGACAGACCATCTAACCTAAAGCTGAAGTTAATATCGAGGCCAGGTATCCATTCCGCATTCCAGCTTACGCCTGCGGGTGTGTAGATGTAAAAAAGAAAAGAGAAGATTAAAATTGGCAGCACAGGGAAAATCAGTAAGACCAACTGATTATCGGGATTTTTCGGCAGGTTTTCTTTACCCGTTATGCTATTCAACATCGCAGCCCATTCATTTTTATAAGAAAGTTCGCCCTATTTGGCGCAAAGATAAAAAGCTCCACTTGATTGTTTTAGCCCAAGCATTTCAAAAAAGATCATAAAACCAAGGGATAAGTAGCAATCAGCAATCACTGAATGCTACTTAAAGGAACGTTAATACAAACAGCTACTTACTGTCCGCTACGGTGTAAGAACGTAGATCACTACTTACGTGTTCTCGACTGAATGTGTATGGATTATCGTCATCAGTTAACTCGAACGCATCGTAGGTGCAGTCACCGATATCATTTCTCGGACAAACATAAACGTTCGAACGTTCTATCATTTCTGTGTGGCATTTCGGGCATAGGTTTTTCATGTCACTCTCCTCTGATAACTTATTGATACACTGATAATTCCATGTTCTAGAACTCCGTCTCCCTCCTTTACCTAAAACAACCACTTAAACCCAGGTTTGTTACACACCAATTACTGAATCGGCGATACAAAACCATCGGGCTTAAGAGCGACCAAACTACAGTTTATAGATTGCAAAATGTTTTCAGCCGTATTACCAATGACGTAGCCAGATATCCCAGTTCTCGCTAAGGTACCCATGACTAGAACGTCCACTTCTATGCTTTCTACGTAATCCGGGATTTTTTCATCAGGCTTTCCGTGTAAATGATGAATCACAATTTCACCCGTAATCCCCGACTCTTCCAGCAGTTGTTGTAGAGCTTGTTTATGATCGGCTTTTGCTTTGTCGAGTTCATGTTTCAACTCAGCATCGTCGACTTGAATCCAAGCATTGTCATGTAGGTAATTCTCTAAGTAATATTCCCAGCAAGAAATCACATGTAAACGACTGTCACAGGTGTCGGCTATTGAACGAGATAATTCAAGTAAACGCACCGCTAATGAGTGCTGTTCATCGCTCGCCGTTAACGGATCTATAGCAACAGCCACACGGCGTTTGTCTCTCGGCTTATCAATCGGTCGGTGTAACCATAATGGACAAGGACATTTGCGTAACAGTGTCATATCAATGGCTTTGAAGCCTTCAGCGCCTTCACCGAGTGGTTCAGCTTCTTTGATGATAAGATCTTTGTTGTCAGCTAATGCTTCTTTAATGATACAGACAGCGGGTTTTTCACTGCTTTTCACAGTAAGAGGAAATGCCAGATCATCTTCAGAAAGATCGAGCTTCTGTCTGTATTCCTGAATGCTTTGTTTGAGGGAGTCTTGTAGCGATTGCTCATAACTTTGCTGATACTGGAGCATATCCGCGGGGAAATCGGGGCACGCAATTAGCCCTGAAACAGGTACTTTGTTGCTGGATGCGATCCTCATCGCTTGTTCGAGCGCCTCACTATGACCAGGCAATCCTTGTGTTGCAAAAAGTATGTTCGCGAATCGTTTCATACACACCTCCTTGTTTGGTTAAATATTAACCACCCACAAAGTATAATACCTAACGGATAATTGTAACGGCTTGTGACGTTGATGAAATCAATTCTCATTAAGCTATGGATATTGCTTCATTTTGCTTTACGTCACCTTCTCCTTTTCTTTACGACTGTGGCCCGCTGACCCAATAGAGCGACATACTAAAAATTGAGACCAAATAAAAACCCAAATTACTCAAAGTTTTTTCTCACCTTGAGTAACTTGGGTATAAGCAATAACACACTTAGGCTACGGACTTAAATGGGTAACCTAAATTTTCATACGACTTAGTTGAAAGATGCCATATCAATCACGAATCAGTGTGCAAATATTCACAGCCCTAATGATCCAGAAGTCGCTGTAAATTAATGTTAAGGTTGCTGTTTTGTTGGTGCCAAAGCAATTTCGCGAACACATACACCTTGCGGTTGCTGATAAGCAAACAGCACTGCTCGTGCAATATCGTCGGCTGCCAACACGCCCCCCATATCCTCTTTCCAAGCATCATAGCCATCTTTAATATCTTGAGACGTAGTATGTGAAAGTAATTCAGTTTCCACTGCGCCAGGTGCAATAGTCGTAACACGAACATTCGATGATGCGACTTCTTCACGTACGTTTTCAGAAATCGCATGAACCGCAAATTTGGTACCACAGTAAGCGGCATGATCAGGAAATGTTTTCTTGCCCGCAATAGAGCTGATATTAATGATCGTACCACTGTTACGCGCTTTCATCGGTGCTAAAACGGACTGCATGCCATTTAGCAAGCCAAGTACGTTCACATCAAACATGCGCTTCCACTCCGATGCGTCCTGAGTATCTATCTGGCCTAGAAGCATAACGCCTGCGTTATTTACAAGTGCATCTACCGGACCATACAACGCTTCTGCTTTCTCAATTGCCGCTTCAAAAGAAGCTTTATCGGTCACATCTACCTTTTCACAAAGCGTATTTGGTAAGTTTAATGCTTCTAAACGTTCTACACGTCTTGCTAACAAAAGAAGAGCATGGCCCTGTTCGCTGAAATGACGTGCAATCGCTTCACCAATGCCTGAACTAGCGCCTGTAATAACAATTAACTTTTTCATTTTGAATCCTTAATAGAACGGTTTACCTCAATGGCGATAAGTTTAAGAAAACTTTGTTTGTTGATATATACCGACCTAGTTGAAACACTGTTGTTATACTGCAACAATACTTTTTTGAATTACGCAGAAGTCATCATGCAAACACACATCAACCTTGCGGATATTCGCTCTTTCGTCCTAATCGCTCAACTAGGAAACTTCACGAAAGCAGCAGAGCAACTTGGCGTTTCTCGCTCACACGTTTCACGTCAAATAACAAATCTGGAACAACAGATTGGTGTCACTTTGCTACAAAGGACCACTCGAACACTGAACCTCACCGAAGCAGGCAAGGTTCTGTATAAACAGTGTGAAACTGCCCTTCATAATATTGATCAAGCTGTTATGGCAGTGGTTGATGATGTAGAAGAATTAAGAGGCGAAATTCGTATCAACTGCGTGGGGGGTTATTTAGGAGAAGACGTTGTTGCAGATATCGTTTCTCAGTTTCTAATCCAACACCCACAAGTGAACATTAACTTAGATTTTAGCAGCCATCGTGTCGATTTAATCGCGGATGAATTCGACATCGCTTTTCGAATGGGAAAGTTAGACGACTCCAACTTTATCGCTCGCAAACTGATTGATGTGGAAATGGGGACGTACGCAAGCCCAAGTTATTTAGAAACACATGGCTATCCTTCGCATCCAAAAGACTTAGAAAAACACATTTGTTTGACAGGTAGTGTGACACGCTGGGCATTCGAGAACACAAATACAAAGCAGTCAACGG
Source organism: Vibrio sp. ArtGut-C1 (assembly GCF_002105475.1). NCBI lineage: Bacteria > Pseudomonadati > Pseudomonadota > Gammaproteobacteria > Vibrionales > Vibrionaceae > Vibrio > Vibrio sp. ArtGut-C1. Next base: position 31,572 of record NZ_NCTH01000018.1, read on the forward strand.
AACACCAGATACGTGGACAGTTACGATGTAAGAGTGGCAGAGTAATGATAAAAGCAGCGTTGGCGGGAAATGGTATCATCCGTGTACCAGCACTTTATTGCCAACAAGAACTCCAGACAGGCAAGCTAAAAGAAGTGTTTACCGACTGGAGCATTCCGAGTGTGGAGTTTTCACTCCTTTACCATCACGACCGACATCAACCAAAACGCATCCGAGCCTTTATTGACTTTGCTACTCAATATTTTCGTCAGCTGCCGAGTAAACACAAGTAACGTGCTCGATAGCATTTCACTATGTGAACCAATATATACGGAATCTATAAAACCCAAATTTGTACTAAAGAAATACGTAAGCATCGTGATGTTTTAAGGTCTAGTTTTCATAAACATTAGCGGTGTTTGCCCAGTTTGCTTTTTGAAAAATGCAATAAAAGCACTGTCTGAAGAAAACTCCAGCCAATCAGCAACGGCGCTGACTTGCATTCCCGTAGATAACAATTCAACTGCTTTTAAGAGCCTCCACTGTTGACGCCAATCTTGATAATTCATACCCGTTTCCGACTTAAATAATCGTGTTACCGTCTTGGTGCTTGCCCCAACTTTGCTTGCAAGAGTAGTAAGCGAAGGAGCGAGAAATGAAGGTTCAACCAACTCTCGACGAAACGTTGTTAAGCGCCGATGCGATGGCAAAGGCAACTGAAACGAATAACGTTTCGCAGCATAAAACTCCTCCCAAAAAAGCGCCGTCGTATTTACCATCTCGCTGCTAGGCTTATCCCACTCCCAAAATGACATTTTATCAATAAGAGCTTGGAGTAAATTATTCACTTCTATCATCGTGATCTTACTCGGACAGGCAAACTCCTCACAATCAAAATACAAAGATCGATACGCCACCACATTCGTCATCAGTGCGCGATGCGGCGTATTAGGTGGGATCCAAACCGCCTTTGTCGGGGGCAGAATACAAATCGAGTCTTTCAGAGCAAAACTCATACAACCTTGAGGTGCGTACAACAATTGCCCTTTCTTGTGCTGATGCATACCTGAGTCGTGCTTGCCAATATCCGCAGCAATTCCCACTACACAATTAGAAATTTTGTCTGCGTCAAATTGTGTTTCTTCGTCAATAAGTGCCATTTTGTCCGAATGTTGATGTATTTGGTTTTTATGTTGTTATTGGCTCAATCATAGCCTCATTTATACTGCCCGCCAACTTCATTAACAATGGGTAACAATATGAATACTAAGCCCTCTTTATGGCTCATGCTGGTTATGTTGATGTTTCCGCAAATTGTAGAAACCATCTATAGCCCAGCGTTGAGCTCAATCGCTCTATCATTTGATGTAAACCACGCACAAGCAGCACAAACACTGTCGATTTACTTCCTAGCTTTTGCCATTGGCGTTGTAGTTTGGGGAGTGCTCGCAGATAAACTGGGAAGAAGGCCCACTATGCTTATTGGGCTCTTTATCTATGGTTTTGCGTCTTTACTCGCAACTCAAACCGAGAGTTTTTCTGTTGTCATGGCTGCGCGAGCCCTGAGCGCATTTGGTATCGCGGTAGGTTCCGTTGTCACACAGACCATGCTTCGTGACGCGTTTGACGGTCAAGAACTGAGTAAAGTCTTCAGCTTAATGGGGATGGGTATATCAATCAGCCCGGTAGTAGGCATGCTATTAGGCGGACAGCTTACAGGGCTTGGTGGATATCGTTATGTATTTTTCGCTTTATTTTTAATCGCGTTAGTATTGCTCGCTTATAACGTTATTAAGCTTCCTGAAACACAGAAAGAACAGACACCAGTACGGTTGCGTCAACTTAGCTGGAAAATGGTAAGAGACGCGCGAATTTGGCGCTCAGGATTACTGGTTGCTTTGTATAACATTGCTCTATTTTCTTATTACCAGCTTGGCGCATTTACTTTCTCAGCACTTGGGTATAGCTCCGAACAATTTGGATACAGTGGCATGGTACTGGGGTTAGGCACTCTGCTTGGGAGTTATTTAAACAAATCCCTAGTGTCTAAAAATGTTCGAAAAAACCAACTACTTTGGCTCTCCGCAGTATTGCTTAGTTTGGGATCAGTCGGTGTGTTGATTCTGAGCCAATCAATCTGGTTTGTTGCTCCAATGATGTTAGTCGTCATGTCGTATGGGATTGCGATACCCAACATACTCAGTGATGCACTCGTTGATTATAAACAACAGGTAGGTAGCGCAGGTGCTTTATTTGGGCTCATGTACTACATCATGATCGGGACGGGATTAGCGATGGCTGGAACAGTACAAAACTTAGGTGTCGTTCTATTAGCATGTAGCTGTTTAGCGATTTTATTAGCGTTTTCTACAAAACAAGTTCATACCGACTTGTGAGTATAATAATGAAATACTCTCCGTAATGGTTCACCGAGAATCTAGAGAATTTTTCAATCAATAGGAACTGAGGAGCACAATAGTAACCGCTCCTCAGTTGTCTTCTAGAGGGCGATCTAAACTAAATTAACCTTAAAGAAGCTCTCTAATTTATCAAATGGGATCACATCCAATTGATCGTAGAGATCCGTATGATTCGCATTTGGAATGATCATCAATTCTTTAGGCTCTGCCGCCGCTTCATACGCCGTTTCACTGAAATAGCGAGAGTGCGCCTTTTCGCCATGAATGAACAACACTGGGCGTGGAGATATCTCTTCAATGTAGGTCAGAATTGGCATATTCATAAACGACAGCGGCGTTGTGAGTGTCCATGCAGCATTTGAGTTAATCGCTCGTGGATGAAAGCCACGTTCAGGAGACTTGTAATAGGCTGCATACTCAATAACAAATTGGGGCTCACCTCCAACTAACTCAAGCGATACTGGCCCGTAAGTAGGTGTTCCATTTTCGGCGTCTTCCCATCGTTGCAGGCTTAGCTGCTCTAACGTTTGCGTGCGCTGTTCAAACGTCGTACTGTCGTTATAGCCTGTAGACATTACACGGGTCATATCATACATCGTACTGGTTGCGACTGCTTTGACGCGTTTATCTGCAGCAACTGCGTTTAACGCCATGCCGCCCCAACCACATATGCCTATCACACCAATTTTCTGACGATCAACGTCTTTCTGTAGGCCAATAAAGTCCACAGCTGCGCTAAAGTCCTCTGTATTGATATCAGGTGATGCAACGTTTCTTGGTTCACCACCACTCTCTCCGGTATACGACGGATCAAACGCTAAAGTAATGAAGCCTCGCTCGGCTAATGTTTGAGCATATAACCCTGAAGACTGCTCTTTCACAGCGCCAAATGGACCACTAATGACGATAGCCGCAAGCTTGCCACTTTTATTTTTAGGTTGATAAAGATCCGCTGCCAACGTGATGCCATAACGGTTTTTAAAACTCACTTTGCGATGTTGAACTTGGTTACTTTTCGTAAATCTTTTATCCCAGGTGTCACCAAGATTTATTTGCGTCTCAGCTTGAACAGAACTCGTTGAGAGCGCTCCAACTCCCATAGCAACCACGCTGGCACCCGTCATTTTCATCATATTGCGACGACCTTCATCAGGTTCATCTTGGTAACTTGCTTGATTGTCGTTCTGGCTTTTCATGGTAGACACTCCTAATTAACGTAACACACGATGAGTACAGTACGCGGAGGCTTTATCGCTCCTACTTTACTGACACGTACATTGTTGCAACTTTCGTATTTTTTCGTTAACCAGATACTACGCATTGCTTGCCTAATCTTCCGAAGATTGGTCTAAACCTCTTCTAACGTTAATTAAGGCGTAAATAAAAAGCGCCTGTCGGCGCTTTAATTATCTATAGCTCTTATTGCCATGTTGGCTCGCCAAACTCTTCACAACGTTGCTTGTCGTAATTTTCAATGCGCCCGCGTTTACCTACAAACTGAACCTGAACAACCATTCCAGCTTCAACATATTCACTGAAATAATCGCAAGAAACACGAAAACTAGTATCGCGTATCACAATTGGTACCCATTCATAGCCGCCGCTGCGTGGTAAGTAAGACTTGAAGGTAATGACCCCATCATCTGAAACGTTGATTTCTTCATCATATTCATTCAACTTATAAAAGCGTTGTCCATCAAACTCTGCCTTTGCTTTTTCAATTATTTCCTTCGTTGCTGTCGATTGCATCGGCGTATTTGACACCAGTTGACACCCAACAACAGATGTCAATACGGACAAAGCCAAAGCGAGTTTAGTTATTTTATTCATTTACCTAACCACTGTAGAATTATTCAACACTTACCATTTTAAAAGGAGGGAGACCATACTTTATTTTTAATAAAAGAAAAAGCGCCTTTCGGCGCTATTAATTATACATCTCTTATCCAAACGTCTTTGACGTCTTTTTTAAGAAGGTCAATCACACTTTGGTGAATGAAAACGAAGCCAAAATCTTCTTCTAGTTTAAATATTAATCGTTCTTCTAAAGGAATATTTTCTAATTTAGAGAAGTCAAACTTTGTTGATTCGATATCTAACCAGTTCAACATACCGTATTGTTTTTCTTTGTCCGTCAATTTATAAGTTTGATGGATATAAGGCATTCGATAATCTTCGTAAACTTTAATTTCATCATCAGATGGCTGGCTTGGGGAACAATCCACTCGAGCGTCTAACCACTCTACTCCGTGTACGACCAGTTTCTCTACTTTTGACGCAATATCACTGATGATAAATAGCTTTGGAGAAAAGGTCATTTCCAAAAGCAGATCAGGCTCTACTGGCACTATTGGCTTAGGGCTTTGCTGGAATGGGAAGTTACCTAGGTCTTGTTTAGTTAGTAAATGATATTGTTCTTTCATTTTAAGCCTCAGTACTTTGGTACTTCCTTATCACAATCCAATTTAAAAGCTCTTAAATCACTAAATGATTCAGTGCCACTCACAAGATCAAAAATTTCCTCACAGAAAATTGTTGCGGTCTCTGCCCCTTTAACGCGGAACAAAACTCTATTTTGAAGAGGGATTTTTTTTAATTTCTCCTCAGATAAATAAAGTTCCATAACTAACATCTTATTTCTCTTGGGTGACTTTCTCATTCTAGATTTAGATTCATCAATAACATCTAAAACATTATTTAGTGCCAACAAATAACGACTTGATAACGAGCCATCTGGTAATCTAAGTTCTGCGGGGTAACATTCGATCCCATAAGGGTCAAAACTCATCACCAGTTCAGCGAACTCCTTACTAACACAGAGATCACCATTATCCGCAATATTACCTACACCTTTAATAAAACCATCCGTAGATTCCCAAACAATAGGCTCTAAAGAGCTTGTGGGCTCAAATTGCGCTTTGCTATACAAGGGCTCTCTACTGTCAACACATGTATAAATCATTTGCGAAATTTGGTAATTTTCACTAATAATCGAGAATTTCATATTTTACGTCACTTACTTTCCAATACCATATGAATATAGATATCAGGATTGAAAAATCATTTCCTTTTCCTAAAAAACCTTAACCACCTCTTTTAATATTAAATTTATACAAACTCCGAATAATCATCAACAGAGAAAAATTCTATCCCCTGTACTTTCTGCTCAAGAAACTTTTTCACAATGGAGTTATGGTAAAATACTTTATCCTTCCAACCAGAATCCCAAAATATAAGTCTTTTTTCAACTTCTATGTTATCGATCAAATCATCATTTACAACCAACTTATTCATTCCAGAGATAAACTCTTCACCTTCAAATTCATCGTAAAAATCGAACTCACTTTTATCTCTGTCAATTACATTTATTTCATTGCAAAGCTGTAACATTTTATAAGCATAATTTCCATTATCGACAAGAGTTATGTCAACCCAGTTCACTCCAAATAAGTGATTGAAAGAAATACCCTCAAAAACGTCACTCCTTATTACTAGTGAAGGAATTAAAAACACATCGGTAATCTTATAATCTTCTTTAAGAGCAAACCTTTTTACAAGCGGAATTGGCTTATTAGGATATGTAAATACGCTAGATGGAACCGAATCAGAGAATTCATCCGGAAAATCATAAAGTGGTGTTTCAACAACTTCTCTAGCAAAGTAATAATCGCTCATTTACAATCTCTGACGTTCTTATTTTACTCCTGTTCTTTAATTCAACAGGCAACAACGGTGCTTCAATAATAATATTAAAGAAAAAGCGCCATGAGGCGCTTTTCAATGCTGGCAGTCTAATAACGGCCATATGGAGCTGTGGTATCATACCATACATCGACACATCCAGCTGACTTCAAGTCTTTAACGAAGTTCTCACTAATATATAATTCATTATTCTCGTTAAAAACAAAAGCATATTTTTCTTCTACTTCTAAATCTGTCAGGGTTGGAAATTGTAAAAGTTCAATTGTTTTATAATCATCAAACTGTCTATCATAATCGTCAGGATGACTACCAAAATCAAAATTACTATCCCAAGTATCTTTTCCTTCTAACCAAAATTTATTTAACTTTTCTAAAATTTCTTCCCAAATTACGAATCGGATATTATTGTCAAAAATAATAAACAAGTCAGGGTTAGAAAAAACCATACCTGGTCTTTTTTCTGGTAGAATATTGCTTAAATTTTCTTTAATAAACTTAATATACATATTACTTCAAGAATAGTAATTTACATAAAAATCATTCAAATTTAATTTCATCTATCTAAAGTCTGAATAGCCGTCTGCCGGTATAAATTCCACACCGACTAGCTTAGAATTTTTTATTTTTTCAACTAAACTTTTATGGAAAAAAACACACTTCAACCAACCAGGATCTATAACTACCTGCCTTCTATCTACTGGTATAGTCTGAATTAGTTTTTCATCTAATATAAGATTAAGAATACCACTAATCATCTCATCACCATTAGAATCCTTTCGGTACCTCTTGATCTTACTTTTAGATCTATCAATTAGCTTGATCTCATTGACAACTTGTAGCATAAGAAAATCATGTTCGCCTTTATCATGAAGTTTAATATCGATCCAATTAATCCCAAAAATGTTATTAAAATTTAATTTCGAAAATTCATTTTTCTTAATAGAGAAATTTGGCATCTCAAGTATATCTGGGATTTCATAATCATCTTGTGGAAAAAATTCGACTATCAAGGGAACAGGTGCTTTAGGGTAAGTAAAACTCGTTAAGGGTACTGAATCGATGTATTCATCTGGAAAACAGTAAATTGGGGAATTGACACACTCTCTTGCAAAAAAATATTCACTCATTTTCCAACCTCAAGTTTTCTAGGTTTCATAATCTTACCTTTTACATTCTTTATATTGTGTTTTTCTTCCGGTAGCTTGGAAGATCTACTTGGGCATGCGCTTCTTGATTTACTCTTGCTTTCTATATTATTCTCGCCTGCACAACCTATATCACTTGCCGGAGAGTAATCATGACCAAAAGTCGAAATTGTATATAAAAAGCTATCTAAACACACTAAAATGTCTTCAGAGACGTCGTCTAAATCAGACTGAAAGTGCCTTTTATTCCCTGATTTGCAATAATAGCCTCTTTTTGCACTTTCTTTTACACCTTTAATATCCCGATTAACCGACTTTATATACTTTATATCATCCAGCCGCAACTTAGACACTACAGGGTCAGGAACCTTTGTTACCGGAATTGATGTAAGTTCACCACTTTCAAGATCTGAACTTGTTTCCCAAAACTGTTCTTGCTCGGTCTTGAAGTCCAAACCTCCACCATGGCCAGACTTATGGACGTGTGTATTGACTTGACAAGCGATATCCGTTTTGGAAGGGAACATTACCCCATTTTTCCAGGTGTTTATATCATACTCATATGCTTCTCTGTATTTTTTCCACTCTGGAGTATCTAAGTTTTTAGTTGTTATGATGTGGTGAGCCTGAAGTCCGAACTGTCCGTCATCCCCCTTCAAACGTCCATCCGCCCATAAATGTTCATTGAAGCCCGACTTATAGTGCTTAGATTTAATTGCTTTTGCTAAAGCAGGCCCTGAACCTTTTATAAGACAATGTGTTTTTGCAGTTGAGTTTTTAGCCATGATGGTATTGACCTCTAATAAGCATCACATTTTTCTGGTTTTTTCTTACAAACGGGACAGACAAAATCTTTTTTATCTTTGTCCTCATTCGCCTTTGCGGAGTTCTTTCCTGACTGAGCAGACTCACCGGTATTATGTTTTACTTTTGCTGGGTACGTTTTCTCGCCCTTACCTAAGATGCGAGCAAAAAGCTTATCAAACTCGCCCATCGCTTCTTTTAGTTTGTCCGGCACCATCTTATCGATGATTTTCACTTCATCCGCTAGCTTCAAGAAATACGCGCCGAGCTCATCTGCGCCCATTCTGTTTGCGTATGAAGCCAGCTCAGTTGCCACTTCAATACAAGGTTTTAGAACATCGCTAACAATCTGGCTGGTTTGTTTCGCGTAATCCACCCAATCTAACGTGCGCAAAAATTTTTCTGGATCGCCTTTACCCATGCCTCTTAAAACGGCCAGCAAAGTATCTTTTGATGTTCCTTTACCGCCTTTTAGCGCAACTTTACATGTGCCTTTAACCGCACTACCAAACGTAGGAACACAGCCGACAAGGGTAAGTGAAAGTGCTAACCAATTTTCGGGCTTATCACGCTCTTCTTCACTCAACAAAGTCATAATGTTCGCAGATAAATCGCGTACATCAGCAGCTTGGTCTACAACAGGAATCATCGTCAGCGCCGTATTGGCGATGATCTGCTCGACAGAAGCATCATCGTTGAAATCACCAAGAATCACACCCCAAATCCAGCTGGCAGCACCAGACATTCGCGTCCAAGCATTTTCCCAGAAACCAACTTCGCCTTTCTTTGTTTCTTCAATGATCAGTTGAGCGTTAGCACTAGGATTAAAGTTCGGATTGGTCTTAGTTGGAACATTCGGCATAAAGTCTCGGCTGTCCTCGCCGTACTCTATGGCAAACTCACCCGGAGCAACGCCACCAACAGATGCTTTACCGTTGTTGTCGAGAGTTCCTTCAAACACCGCGCCAGATTGATCTGTGAGAGTGTATGTTGCGCCTTGAACGGGTTCACCGTCTGAGTATGAGAGGTATAAGTCAACCGTATACGTCCCTTCCTGCTCTTCCGTCACAGAAACCGATGGGTTTTGTGCACCGCCCAAGCACATGGTGTTGGCTTTGTTCATGGTCATTTGATCGGACAGGCGACAAACGCCCTTGCCCTCAAATTTAACCGTTGGTGAAGCTGAAATAAATTTTGCTTCGGCTTCTATCGTGCCTGAGGCAACGCCTTTTCTGTCACCGCCCGCATCGCCAGTACTTTTTGAGAACGTACTGCCCTTGATAGCGACACTGTTACCGCCATCCATAGAGACTGTAGTAGTCCCACCAGCAAGGTCTGCTGATTTAGCATTGTTGCCATAAGGGATAGGAACGACTGGCTTGCCGACCTTAGTTAAACAAACATCTGGGAGCGTTGCATTCGCTTCACCACCTGAGCCTTTATGAACTATCGAAAGTCCATTCGCACCAACTGTTACGCCCATAACCAATCCATTTGAATTTTATTGATTGAATGATAAAAGAGATCGCACATTGCAATCTCTCTAAATGACTAGTGAATTTCACTAAAAGACCAGTGACATTCACAGCAAACCTTAAAACTGGCAGAAGATCTCATTTTTAGATTTCTGGTTATCTATACACTTCAAGCAGTTGCTGGAATTTTAAGTCTATGACGATGTAGGTTGCCGCATACATAAGCGCAAACGTAATCGCACTAAGACTCAAGATCAGCTTGGGTGAAATTACCCTTTTTAACGGCTTCTTTAGGTATTTAGCTTTAAGGTTGATTAAAGAAACTTTTTCTTGTTCTGCTAGGCGGTCATCTCGCACTAATCGATAAATGGTGCTGCCAATTTCCGCTAACTTTTCGTTACCACGCTCTTCACGGCCGTACTTGCCTTGGAAACCAAGTTGAAGCAATAAATAGAGAAACTCTATAACGTGACGGTATTTGCGAGGGTCGGCTTTTAAGCGGTCGAGAATAACGAAAAACTTGTCACCACCAGATGTTTCGTTATGGAATTCAGACAGTAAGCTGTTCTGGCTCCAGTGACTATTTGCCCCCCATTCTTGCCGACAAACAGATTCATCAATCGCCGCACACAAGCAGTAACGAATAACAAGAACCGAAGCACGATCGAGCTCCATTTCATTAAGTTTTCGTTCACCTTTTCGAATCTCACGTGCCACTTGTTCACGAAATGGCATCGGGTCATCAAGCCAAGGGATCGAAGACATACAAGACAGACTGGCGATCAACCATGAGAATTGATCTACCAGCGGGTTAATACCCATGTTGTCGATAGATAGATCTTGTACTGCGATGTTTCTCGATAAGTCAGGCGCTGGCATTACCTCCATTGGTTTGCCAGGCTCTGGTTGGAATAAGACTACGGTGACGTCTGTTTCTGCGTAACTCATAGACGAACGGCCCAAAGTTGCAATGATAAGTTAGCGAAATCGCCCGCAACGTGAATCGCAATCGCAGCAGTGTTCTTCAATGCCATCCACTCTTCGCCCGTTTTATCGAGCTCGAAATAGGTATAGCCAGCGTGATACGGCAGCGCGCGTGGCACAACTGGCATTGGTTTGATCTCAATCCCAGGCAGTTGAAGGTTAATCAAGTCGCGAATGTTATCGATTGAACCGATCTTCGTTTGGCTGACAAATTGCGTATGCAGGACATCCAAGGTAACGTCGGCTTTAACAGCAAGAATAAAGGTCGTCGTATCAATGATCTTATTGTCAGGGATCGCTGCCGTTCTGATGCCATAGTTCTGATCTTTTAAGGTCAGTGGAATTGCTCTTTGTTCAGACATCACGCTCAATGTCATTTTCGCACTGTCTAGAACGCGAGAAAGACAGCTAGTAAGATCACCATGATTGTACTTAGTAAACTCAATAGGTCGGCGTGTCGTCGAGCACAGCGTCGAAAGCTCGCCCTCTGCCTGAAGAAGAATTCGATACAAAGACTCAGGGTGTACAGCTTCTGTGTTTGCAAAATGCCAAAACAAGGGTTCGTATCTATTGAGCGCTTGCAATAACATAAAGTCAGAAACTGATGATACGCCTTGTTGATCCACTACCCCTAATCGCTGAACTATGGATTCTGCGCGGTGCTTTAGCATAGAAGCAAACTCCGTCGCGAACTTATTAAGTACCGTAGATGCGTGAATATCAATACAGGTAGGAATGAAACTATCATCTAAGATCACGCTACCATCTGGCTTCACTTCCGAGATCTTGAGGATCGGAATAGACGTGTAAGCACTTTTATCTTCATGGTCGTACATTAAGCAAAAGTTAAGCTTACCGACGACGATATTTGCCATGTCTTCCGAATCATAACAAGCATCAACCGCTTCTTGAGATTCCATCGTATAACGTGCACCGTCTTTTTTAGTGCCAAATAACTCAGAACGTTCCGATGGTAACGGACAGCACAAATAAACCACTTTATCGGCAATCGAAGGATCCACATCTTTCACTTCTGGTAGTTCAGCGAGCAGTGGAAGCTCAAATGGCGTGCGGTCCTGTAGGATGCCTTCTGCACGCGTAATACCAATTTTACCGAGGGCTAGCAGTTGTGAATTTATTTCCAAACGCTTAATCCCCCAATGTAAAGGAGATGCGTTGTTGCTCAACATGCTCGACAGTTTACTTTGCGAACGATCGAGTTGTTGAAAATGCTGCGGCTTCATGAACATTCCATCTTGCCAAACAACTGGATTGTATAAAGACATGTTTCTATCCCTTAAAAGTAAACCTGTTCAATGCCGCGAGTATTATCAGAAATTAACTCACTGCCTTCTAACTTGAGCTTGATGTAGTACTCGCTCTTCTCTTCAATGACTTCAACTTTACGCCATGACGAACCATCAATATCACGAAAGGCCACAGAAAAACCGACGGCACGAGTGTCAGGGTCTAGCGTTAGCATTTCATGAACTTTTCCACCTGGCTGTATTTGATATTCATAACGTTTGATGTACTCATCACCCAACGACGCTTTATCGTTTTCAAACAGCGCAAAAAAATCTAAGCTTCGGAATAAAACTGGCGAATTTAATTCGTGAAGGCGGAGAATGACCGGAGATGACTGCCCCCCATCTCTCACATTGAGTACAGGTGACGCCTCAATAACCAATTCAATGGACGAAGTTTCTGGTGTGATACCCGTGGACTCTTTAAATTGATCCCACATGGAACAACCGGACAACATGGCAAATCCGAGTAATACGGCGATACTACGCATGGTTTCCCTTAATCACTTTGTTATAGTTTTTCTTAATCAGCCCTTTTAAGGATGTTTCGTTGAGCAGGCGACGATTTTTAGAGTAGAAATCTAAATATTCGCCCCACAGTTTTGACTTCGTTGAGAACAAAGATTGACTCGCCACTTTGTTAGCAAATGCAACGGGATCGTTCGTCTCTGATTGTTCTAAAATGAGCTCATTCAGCGCTTTATTAAACGTGACTTGGTGGTCATTCAACTCATCAAGCATTTGTTCTACCAGTTCATTTGGAGCCAGTAGATGTTGGCTATTGAGAGTCAGCATCAGCTCCGCAATGTTAGAGTTAGACTCACTCGTACTCTGCTCTTCTTTCAAGGACTCTACTTCGTGTAATTCTTTCTGCAGGTTATCAATACATAAGCGCAAACAAGTGCCCATTTGTTTGAACAACTGAGCTTCATTCGTCATTAGCTCAGGATTTCGAATACCCAAACCATCAAAAAACGCTTGTGCTATATCTTGAGAACAGGCGGTTGCTTCGATACCCGCTTGCTCTTTAGTCGTACTGTTTATCTTAGGTTCTGCAGCAGGCATTTGAAGTTGCGGATTAGTTTGAGAAGAAGGGGTAAATGACTGTGTCATCTCTTCCCATTTTGAGCCCGTAGCAGTATGTTCGACGATCGCCTCTGTGGAGTTAGGTGCACGATGTTGTCTTTGAACTGCCCTATCTAGAATCGTCGTTTGGGGTTGAATCGTCTCTTCTGAGACAATATCTTCTCTATGTGGCGTACCGTTCTCTACCTCTATCCCTAACGAACCCTTTATTGATGCGTTACTCTTGGTCTCCGTAGCCATCCAATCTTCAGGTATGAGGCTTGGCTGATCGAACTCGGAGTATATGCTGAAACTGTCATCGACCACCTGACGTGTGCTTTCCACCGTTTTAGGCTGTTCAGGTTCTGGATGCTCATCGTCACGAATTAAATAATCATCATCTCGCTGCATTGAAAAGTTAAGGTGCGCAACAGGATCATGACAATCAATGTCATCCTGTTTAGTCTCCATAAACAAATCTTCTAAAGCGCCTACTTTTTCTTCTTCTTCGACAACTGCGTCTCCGAGGCTAACCAAAGGATCATTGGATACTCGCTCAGGGGCTATATCAGCGGCAATGTCTTGTGTCGAGGTAACATGCTCCAGAGAAACGCCAATTTCATATTGTCCTAAAGAAATAATATCGCCATCGACTATCGCAACAGGTTGATTTTTTAGTATTTTGTTCCCGTTAACCATAGTGCCATTGGTGGATACGTCACTAATATAGTAGGTATCTCCATACACACTGATCAGGCAATGAGTGCCTGATATAAAGCGGTTGTGATCGGTTAAAGACACACTACAACTTGGTGAACGCCCCATTGAACCGCCACTCTCGGGCATTTCAATGTGCTTAGCACCCGTGTATTCCTCTGGGCATTTAGAAATAAATAGAACTAGCTGATTTGAGTGCATCTATATACCTCAAAATAGCATAGAAACAGACAGTTCAAGCCCACCTATCCCATCATTGATAACTGGGAGAATATAAGAGGCTTGAGGAATGATTTGTATATGAGCATCTGGGTTACTACCTAGCTTAATGACCGTACCAACGGCGATAACTGCACCCAGCTCGAACTGATCGATGTCCTCGACACTCTTATAGCGGTAACCTTCTGGGTCAACTTCCCAACGGTTTGAATATTGTGAGTAACCTGCAGATAAACCAGCACCTACGTACGGTGTGAAAACGCTCCAAGAAGCCAGCGCATATTGCGGTACAACACGAAGTTCATAGTTAGTTACTTCTTGATATAGACCGCTAGCTGGCGCTTCGATATCTTCTGCTAGGTAGTTAAGCCCTAACCACCAGCGCCAACGGTTATTATTTTCATCAATAGGGCGAGAATGAACCAAGCCAAACCTTAGAGTGTCTTGTTCACCACTGTTACCTTCTTCGTAATTAATGCTATCGATAGTCAACATACTGGCAGAGAGTCCATAACGCTCTCCCTTTGCGACTGCAAAAGAAGAAAATAGACACATGGCTGAAATCAGCCCGATTTGACTTGGTTTTAGCATTTCGTCCCTCTAGGAAAACCGATATTCTACTTAGAGGCGAAAGATATCAATTATATTCTCTTTTTCAATAAGCCTAAAAAAACACCTATAACTTAATACATTTCAACTACAGGGTTGGTTATTTTACCTACAAACAAAAACTAATGGACCGAACTGAGTTAAAGCAATGAGCCTGTAAACCTATTTAATTAAATAAAAATTAAGAAGGCTCTATCACCAATTTAAGAGGGCTATTTTAAAGAACACAGACGAACAAAAAACAGACAAAATTAACAATTTAATCACATTTATTAACTCAAAAGATCGACTTCGTCATATATAAGGCTCTCCTTAAAAACAAATCGAACTATTGACATTAATATTATGAACAAAGATCACACTAAGGATAATTTAATTTATTTTTTAAGTGTTTTTATTATCTAAACAACTTCTTTTATCTATAGAATCACTTCGGTAATGCACTGCTTACAATTTAATATAACAGCAGTGGAGTCCTATATACCTTGGCTTTGTTGCTTAATTCGATGAGAAGACATAGTAGCCCCATGTTGTTCAGTTCTTAAACAACATACTGAGTTTCAGGCATACCTAGCCCTGTAAGCTTGTTCAGCGCTTTGATCATAGCGTAAGTCTCACCAACTTGAGCGTTGTAGTCCCTCAGGCTTAATTTCCCACCTAACAACTGTTTTACCCGATACATTGCTGTCTCTGAGAGCGAGCGCTTATGATAACCATACCGCTTTTTCCATTTCTTGTTAGAGCCGTAGAGCTTCTGGCAACCCACTGCTAAGTTGCGAGGATGTCCTCGTTCCCAGAAGGCTGCCCCTTCTCGTGGCGGAATGAGCGGAACAGCTCGCTTGAGCCGTATGGCATCATGGCAATTCCTTGTGTCATAAGCACCATCGCCTGATATCTCAATGATTTTACGACGTGTCTGCTTAAGCAAGTTGGGAAGTACTTCGGCATCGGTTACGTTAGATAAGCTCAGCTCTGCTGCGACTATTTCGTGGGTGCTAGTATCTACTGCGATATGCAGCTTACGCCAAACCCTACGCTTCCCGTCAGTACCATGCTTCTTGACCTTCAATTCGCCTTCGCCATAAACCTTGAGGCCAGTGGCATCAATGGCGAGGTGTTGTATCGCACCTCTGGTTTTAGTTTTAAATGAAACCTCAACTTCCTTAGCTCGACGGCTTATACAGGTGTAGTGGAGACAAACTAGCGGGATGTTAGCCAGCTTAAATACCGAGTCTAGAAATCCTTGCAGTGCTCTCAAGGGCATAGAGAATATGCGTTTCACCATCAGTGCAGTAGTAATGGCTAAGTCGCTGAATTGGCGAGGTCTGCCGCGCTTGCCTTGTTTGTTTTACTTCCACTCGGCTATCGCTTCCTCATCAATCCAAAAGGTCAGAGAACCACGGTTTATTAAGGCTTTGTTGTACTGCGTCCAGTTATACCCGTTCAACTTGAAGATGCAGATTTCAATATCTGAAAATTATCCGTAATTCTGGATGCCAATGAGCCTGCAACTCGGGTATAGTTGTTTTGTAACGAGGTTTAGGCATGAGGCTACGACGATTAATGGGTGTAGCCGATCAGATCGTAGCTTCTTGATTTAGTTCCATCGATTTAAGCAACAAAGCCTGAAAATTAGTTTAGCTCTATGAAAATCGTAAAAAATAAATCACTTATAAAGCGTGAATTAAATCACCTTTTATATTTTGTTACATCCTTGATGGTTTTTAAGTGATTGTATTATTAAATAAAATTTACCATACGCAGTTGTTCTTGATTTTGAGACATCGAATTCGTTGATTGATTGGTTTTTTATGGTATCGTTCCCATATGCCTTAATACTTCTATTCCCGTATACCTTAATACTTCTATATGATCAGTTGGAATTTGCCTTATGTTTTTTAGCGACTTCGCTCGAAGACCAATCGATGAAAATAACCCAAGCGGCTCTAACCCTAATGGCTCTGAAGACTTTGACGAAATAAAACGTCAAATAAATAATCTTAATAAAGTCACCGGAAGAGTCTCTTGGAAAACGGTTCAAACACTCTCAAAAAAAATCTTGAGCACTCACGCAAAAGACTTACGTTGTTGCTGCTACTTCACAGTCGCATCAACATATAACGATGGTCTAAGAGGCCTTGTTGAAGGGTTAAATTCATTGCTTGATGTGTGTGTCGTCTATTGGAATACCGCATACCCTGAACATTCAAAGTCAAAAGCACGAATGAGCGCAATTGAATGGATGGTGGAGCATACTGAAAAACGTATTAATAAGCACCGTGCGTTGCCGGAAGAACTTCCACTGATTGAAGCTGCGCACCAGTTGTGTTTAAGAATAGAGGAAGAGCTTCGCCTTCATTACGGTATTCAAGCGCCTTCATTTGGTCGCATTCGTCGTATCTTAAATCAATGGGCTGAACAGATAAAAGAACAACAACATGCCATAGAGTTACGCGAGAAAAAACAAGCAAATACTAACGCTTCAGCTTCCGCACAGGCAACACCTGAAATTAAAGTGAATGTATCTCCCTCTCCTGCCCCGGACTCGCCATCCCCCCTCAACAACAGTGAAAAAACGAACCCAACAAAGTCCGGCCGATTTATGATCTACTTCATCATTGGCTTGATTGTTACGGCGATATGTTCACATTTTGTATACGAACAACAACGCTATCGAACGCTGGAGCAAAAAATTAGTCAAGCTTCACTTAATGAACTTGTAAAGTTGGTCGCCTCGTTAGATTACGAAAATAAAAAATATGCCCAGTCACTGAAAACACCAACTATTAATCGCGTAGATATTATGATGAATAACTGGTTTTTAGACTCGGCCAAAGTAAGTAACGTCAGCGAGCTCGATAGCTTGACCAATGAATTAATCGCAATCTATCCAGATTCATCTTCTGCCCAGCAGCTACGTCAAAACTTTTTGACACAGAGCGCCCATTTAGAAGACCAGTTTATGGATGTATATAAGCGATTTTCAGACGCAAGAACGGTGTTTGCCAACGTAGCTAGACAGAATGTAGATAAGAACTCTAAAACGGCGTACGAATATAGTAACTCACTATTCCCGCTTCTAGGTCGTATTGAATACGCTGAAAAGTATTCACAGCAAAAGGAAATTGACCGCGCAACCCTTTTACTGAACATCTACCTATATAAATTGAGTCAGCTACAAGCTGAAAAAACAGACAATAAATAACAATACAATTAAAGAAGTTTTAGGCTTATGTTCAAACAAAAACTGTTTAGAAATCCAGTTGTGATTTCTACTATATTAACGCTTTTAGTGGCGATAACCATTACCGCTATTTATCTTCTTTTTCTAAAAGATGCAGATAAACTGTATCTTTGGCTGAGCCTTGGTGTTATCGCCATTTTCTACGTCACTTTTCAATTCACACTATGGTTGAAAAAAAAGAACAGCGCTAAAGCTCAAAATTTGGAAACTGAGGAAGAAGCTCTTTCTATGGTTATCCAGCCTCTTCTTGCTAACTCAGGCAAGAAACCAATTTATCTGATGCTTGGTAATAAAGGGGCAGGGCGACGTCAATTTTTATTTAATTCTAGTGCAATTAAACCAATGGATCGCACGAGAACCGCTAAGAATGATTTTTTTGAATGGTACGAATCTGACAGCGCTGTGTACATCAAACCAGACCAACGCTTAGTGTTTCAAGAAATATCAAGCAGTGATGCTTCTTTATGGAATACATTCATCGAAGAAGTGATTCGCCACCGACCTAGAAAACCATTTTCTGGCTGTTTATTCTTTATCGACTTCGAGTTCATGATCGTCTCTGAGCCAGAACAAAAAGAGTACACTATTTCGTCGTTATTGGAGCGCTTGAGCACTATCAACTCTAAAACGTCGTCAGCATTACCCATTTATCTAATTATGTCGAAGCTAGACAAGTTAGATGGATTTAAAGAATACATGCACTTTAGCTCTCTTAAGACACGTGTAGAGTTCCTTTCTATCCCGCTGAAAGAGGCCAAAGGTGTTTTTTCAGAATACTACCGTGATAGCTACCGAAATCTAGTTAAAGTGCTTGAAAGTAACGCGCTAGATGCATCAGCTAACTCAACAGATATCGACGAGAAACAGGCAATTCTCGCTTTCCCTAAGCAGTTTGAGCTATGTCAGTCTGAAGTCAGCTATGTCCTTGAGCGTCTGTGTGATGTTAACAACGGTGTTTATTCGCTAGATATCCGTGAAATTTTCTTTAGCTCAAGTTTACAAGGCGGTCGTAAATACAATTTACTAGCAAAAAGTTGTAGTAACTACTTCAACTTACCAATTATCGCCTCTGAGCATACCCAGTTGACGGAAACACCGTATTTTTCTCGCTTTCTGATTGATTCGCAAATATTGCCTGAAAGCGATTTTGCGGGAGAAAACAAGACGTATCTTCGTCTAATTCAGAGACAAAGCCGGTTAGCCATACTCGGCTCCATTATTCTGCTTGCTGGCGGTGGTTACTTTTTTGCAACTACGTTAGACAGTAATTTACATGTGATGAATCAACTACTAAGTATTGATGACAAATCACAAGCAGAGCACGATGCAAGATTTAGTGAGCTTTTAGAAAATGCAACCAAAGCGATAGAACCGTCTTATGGGGCATGGCTTAAAGGTTCTAAGGCTTTAGATGAGGAAATATTACCACTCAATATTAGCCGTTTGGATCAAAGCACTCGCATTGCCTACGAAGCGTTACTTAAGGAAGTCGCTCAGCAGCTAATACCTCTGATTGAGAAAGGTTACCGCCTACAATTGGCACAAAATCAAAACGCTTTCACGCGCGCTTTACCTCTATTGAAGGGGTATTTAATGCTTAACGATCCATCTAAGCGTGATATCCGTTTTTTACGTCATCAAACACTCCAAATGATGAGTGATTTGAGTAACCAAAGTGACGTCGTTGATCAGGCCATGCGCTACTTAGACGCCTACTTTCGCACACAATTTGCTCCAATCGATATCAACATGGATCTTGTTCGCGCAACACGTCGCTCATTACTTGCAAATTCGAATGTCGACCTCGTGTATGCAGGCATTTTAAACGAAGCAAGCTCTATTGATTTAGGAACATTAGATCTGCAACGAGCCGTCGGTTTTGAGTTTAGCAATGTATTTAATACGCCAATCGATAGCGAACGCTTAATCGTCGATAAGATCTATACCTCCACTGGTTTTAGCACCTTTTATCGACCACGCGTGGACTTAATGTCACAACGAGTAATCAGCGACAACTGGGTTCTAGGTCTATCGCAACATGTCATCCCTACCAACGAAGAGCAAGAAGCCTTTAAAGAAGAAGTGCGAAAAAAATATACTGATGACTACATCAATAACTGGCGTAATGCGCTGAGTGAGCTCAAAGTCCAAAACTATGACAACGTTGGTGACCTGACCAACGCGATAGACTTAATCTCTGGCCCTTCTTCACCAATGACAACGGTATTGAAGCAGGTCTATGCCAACACACAATTTTCACCCGTTGGCGAAAAAAGCGCTCTAATTTCAAAACTTGACCCGAAACTCGCGGCAGCAGCAGATTCGGCATCAGATGCTGTAGAAGAAGTGGTAAAGCCTGATTACTTGCTAATGCAACGTGTTGAGCAAGCCTTTCACCTATTAAACCAGCTTCAAGTGAGTGAGACACCAAACTCCCCTACTCCTTGGGATGAGACCGTTGCAGCGTTGAGTCGTGTTCGCACCTACATGAAAGACATCGCCGACGCGCCAGATCCACAAATGGCGGCGCTAGCAGCAGCACAGCATCGAATGAACAGTACTGAGGCGGACCCATTAATCAAGCTTAAACAGATTGCACAAAAATCACCAGAACCCGTTCGCAGCTGGTTACTAGATGTGGTTCAGCAAAGCTGGTCAGTAATGATTACAGAGTCCGCAAAAGGCATCCAAACTCAGTGGTACAGTGAAATTTATACCAAGTTTAAAGAGATTGGATTAGGGAAATATCCATTTGACCTAACAGCGACCGAGGAAATCTCAATTGAAGATTTCGAATTGCTATTTGCTTCAGGTGGCTTGTTAGACACATTTATTCAGAAAAACTTTGCACCGTTCTACGATACGAACTTGTGGACGCCAAAGCAGGTAGATGGTGAGACGATGCCAATCTCTCCAGCTCTGCTAGTGCAACTACGCAACTATAATGTCATTCGAGATACATTAATTAATAAAAGCACCAACCGAGTTCATATTCCGTTTAGTGCAAGAGTACTCGACCTTGACTCTAGTGCAATTAGAGCCAGTTTAAAAATTGCAGATACCAATATGAGTTACTACCACGGTCCAAGCCGAATTCGTGAAATGGCCTGGCCACCGCAAAATGGTGACTTCAATATTAGTATCACACTCCAGGATGTAACCGACGAAGGTAGACAGCACGTTTTAAATAAGAGTGGTCAATGGGCGATATACAGATTGCTAGGTGACTCGACCTTGACAAACACTCATAACGGCAGCTTTGTCAGTGACATAAAAGTGTCAGGGAGGGACTTAAGCTTACGCATCACTCCATTGACGCAGAAAAACCCATTCACTCTTGCTGAGCTATATAACTTTACGCTCCCAGAGTCGATTAAATAACAATATAAAAACAAAATAGGCAGAACACATGATTTCAAACATGACTTTACAAGGTTTAGATAAATTAGATCGAAAAATACTTTCAAGTCTATTGTCAAACGGGCGTGAGTCTATTGCGAATCTATCTCGAAACATTGGTTTGTCTCGTACAGCAGTAGCAGAAAGGATTAATCGTTTAGAAAAGACCGGTATTATCAAAGGCTATACCGCACAAATTCGTGTAGAAAACGAAGGGCGCAAAGCCGCAAGCTATCTATTGATATCTTGTGAAAAGGGTAAGAAAAATGATGTAACAAATGCGCTTAAAGAAATCCCTGAGGTTCGCTTAACAAGCGTTGTTGGTGGCAACTTTGATATTATTGCCCTAATTGAAGCGCCCGATCTGCAGTCTATTCATCATCTTTGTAACGAAATTGAGTCATTTAACGGGATTCAAAGGCTTGATACTACCGTCGTACTTCACCAGCCGATCAGCCGTTAAGCTTTTCTGACCTTTTTGATGACAACATAAAAAGCCGCTCGTAGAGCGGCTTTCTTATATGCTTCCGATAACTCGGATTTTGGCATCTTTATCACTTGGGTTACCTAACCAGAATGTTTGTCCTAAGTGGTTCCCTTCCCCATTACCTAGCTTATTCTCTGGTATACTATCTAAGTTAACTGTCAACTTTAAGTCCCACGACATCGGGTCACGCAAAATGAAACGCATTAGGCCGACCAGTGTTTTGTGTAACTCACCATCGTAGGAAAACTGCTTAAATGTTTCAAAATCGATGCTGTCGATGCAAAGATTAAATTTGCCGTTTAAGTCCGCAATACTTTGTCCTAAGTGCAAATTTTGCCCTAATATGCAATTAGCACGGTTGAGTTTATTCCGTTGGCTTTCTGCGATTTCTACGCGGCGATATACCCACTCTTCAATGCGCACGCTAGGCAACGAGAAGTAATGCGAAACAATACCGGAAATCAGCTTCGGCGAACGCGTACGCGTAGAAAGTTGGTTTACATAAGACAGTATTTTCGCTCGATCTAACTCTGCGACCTTACTATCTTGCATTACGCTAGATAGGCCCGCCAAGTGCAGAATACGTCCAGAGAAGGCATCACTTGCCCCGCTTTGGTACTGCACGTGATATCGGTATTTCTTCCAAACCCGATACAACAAACTGGTGTACCTATTATGGAAAAAATCAAAGAAATCTTTTACCGGATTGTCTTCGGGATCTCGCCCTGCCAGTTTCTCAGTATAAGAAGCAGGAAGTGGTGAGCTTGAACCATGCAAGCCAAGAAAGTTAGTTTCGACTCTAGAATACTGCTGGCCATTTCTCTCCATATGAGCAATAAAGTCCATATCGCTCTTTGGAAAAGATAAGTTTGGCGAAACGCTGAACTCAATACGTTCTTGGTGGAAGTACTTGTTCTCACCGACGGCGACAAAGTTAGAGTTCGGCTCTAGTTGATAATGCTTCTCTAGCAGCAAGACTGCTTGATAGAAACTAAACTCATTCGACTTATCAGAAAGTGTATTAATCATAGTATCGTCTGCTGTCCGATAAGACTTGCCCAGTTATAAACCTCGCCTGTCGCTTCATCAAACACTTCCAGTTCGGTAAAGGAGTTCACACTCGAATACAAACGGATGAATTCGTTAAGCACCGTTGCCATCAAGAACATGTCGCCTTCATTGACAAAAAATTTGGAATTGGTGACCAACTTAAACTGATTGCCGCGTACCGAAACGCCACGAAACACACGGTCGATTGGTTTCATTTCCGAAGAGATAACCCCATCAAGTCGATGAATTGATGCACGGTGCGCTTGTCTGTCAACTCGAGAGTGGAAATCATAGGTAGAGAGAAGTACTTTAAGTACATCAATATTTGCCAGCGATAAATAGTTGAGTGACATATTCGCAATTAGCTGCCACTGAAGCTCACCATTCACTTGCGGACTGACCGATTGAGTGGGCTTGGTAATATTCCTAAACGTCGCATAGGTCGGTGATTTATGAGTCGCGTAAGTGATATCCCCCACTGACAAACGTTCCGCCAAATCTGCGTTACTACATTGCAGTTTCATGAGTACCGTTTCTGTCCCCAGTTCCGCAATGTCCCCATTATGAGTATGAAATGATATGTAGCGTTCAAGGCCTCTACCGCTTACACGCTCAGCGACTTTAGATTTGTAGAACTCGCGCTTATCTCGTTGGTTAATTTGATGCTCAAATGATTCAAATTCAATCAGAGACTTTCGACGACGCTCGTCTTTACTCCAGCTTTCCACTTGCTCAATGGAATAGACTTCGTAATGCTCCTGAGTGTTGCTTTGCGGACGTACCTTGTACTCGTTACGTCGGTGCTCTAAACGAATTGGATCGCCATCTTTTTCAAATAAATTAACGGCAGGCGTACAGTGCAATTTCAAGTGTTTATCTTTAAGCACCACTTCTGACGGTAATGCACGCTTAAAGTGGAATTTGATTTTGACCGTGCTACGTTGTGGAATGCCTTTTAACCACTCTAAGCCTTTAATGTCGAAGAACATGAACTTATCTGGCAAAGAGAAGAATTCTTGCAGCAAACGATAGCCTGCAAATGAATTTTTGCTGTAAGGCAAGAGCGCTTCGTCCTCTTCATGCCCAACTGGCTTAACGTATTCTGGCCCTAAGCGATGTTTGTAACCACCACCAACATCTAATTCGACATAATCTAGGTAACGGAACAGCCATAAGAAGACAGTTCGAGTAATATGAATCTCGCCATGCAGGTGTAATCGCAGCGTGTCTAAACCGATCCGAGACAGTTCAAGGCCATGCTCCGTCGATAAAGTCACATCAATCATCGAACTGGTGCGGCTGTTGGTCTGTTCGATGTTAGTGATCGTAATTGGGTATAGATTGACGTCGTAACAAGTACGGAACAAACATTGCGTGCCCTCTACCTGTTCACTCGCCATTTCTGCGCCACGTTTCACCACGGTTTTCTCAGTAACACTTCCGGTATGCGGTTTTAGTTCGCTAATGCACAAAGACGGAATCGAACGCATGTAATGTGGCCACAGCAAAGTCATCAGAGATTGCGTCAGCTCAGGCAGTTCATCATCAATCTTTTCGCGGATTCGACCTGTCAGAAAGGCAAAACCTTCGAGAAGTCGTTCGACATCTGGGTCAAAGGTTCCCTCAGATAGAAAGTGAGTTAACTTCGGATGATATTTGGCAAACTCACTACCCGACTCACGCAAATACGTGAGTTCATCTTGAAAGTATTTACTGTTACTCAAGTGGCACCTACTAAACGTTAAATTGGCCGTCGGTTCCCATGTAGACGTCTATCGACATTGGGACTTTACCGCCGTTATGGGAAACTTCGCCGCGAATACCAAAGCCGAGTTGTAGCGGGTTATGGTGATCTTCACGGTAATTAACCTCGACATTCAACAGTCGCGGTTCAAAGCGTTCTATGGTTGACGTGATATTTTTTTGAATGTGGCGAACTAGGTTCGTGTTGTTAGAAAGTACGTCATTAAAATCTGGTAAACCATACTCATTGTCGATCATTGCATTCCCAGAATGGGTATTCAGCAAGTCTGCGAGATGAGAATGAATAGATTCAATCAAATGCTTGTGAGAAACGACTTTCTCGTAACAGTTTTTGGGTTCACCAAGCTCAATACGCTCTAAAAGGCGATAACCTTTTTCCATCTTCACTCCTACGAAAAAAGCAGCCAGTCTTTACTGGCTGCTTTATGGTTTCAGCAATGGGTTATTGGTCTAACTTACCAACTAGAGACAAGTCGAAGCTTGCACCCATGTACTTGAAGTGAGGACGTACAGACATTGATACTTTGTACCAACCTGGGTCGCCTTCTACGTCTGATACTTCAACCTTAGCAGCACGTAGTGGACGACGACCACGGACTTCTGCTGGCGGATTTTCCTGGTCAGAAACGTATTGACGAATCCACTTGTTCAGTTCAATTTCTAGGTCTGAACGCTCTTTCCACGAACCAATTTGCTCACGCTGTAGCACTTTAATATAGTGCGCTAAACGGTTGATAATGAACATGTAAGGAAGCTGAGTACCTAGCTTGTAGTTCATCTCTGCTTGTTTGCCTTCTGGCGTGTTCGCAAACACTTTCGGCTTTTGAACAGAGTTTGCAGAGAAGAACGCCGCGTTGTCAGAACCTTTACGCATGGTTAGCGCAATGAAGCCTTCTTCTGCTAGCTCGTACTCGCGACGGTCAGAAACAAGAATCTCAGTTGGGATCTTAGTTTCGATTTGACCCATGGCTTCAAAGTTGTAAACCGGTAAGTCATGCACAGTACCACCGCTTTGAGGACCAATGATGTTTGGACACCAACGGTACTTAGCGAAAGACTCACTAATTTTTGATGCCATCGCGTACGCAGAGTTACCCCATAGGTAGTTGTCATGGCTGTCTGTTACTTGCTCATCGTAGTCAAACGCCTTAATTGGGTTATCTTCTACTGAGTAAGGCGTACGTAGCATAAAGCGAGACGTACATAGACCTAGGTAACGTGCATCTTCGTGTTCACGTAGACCGCGCCACTTCGTATATTGTGGACCTTCGAATACTGACTTAAGGTCTTTCAGGTTTGGTAGCTCTTCGTAGCTATCTAGACCAAAGAACTTAGCCGAAGCAGACGTGATGAAAGGTGCGTGAGACATAGCACCCACGTTCGCCATGTATTCCATCAACTTAATATCTGGAGAAGACGCTGACATCGCGAAATCACAGATAACAGCACCAACTGGTTTACCACCAAATTGACCGTATTCACGTGTGTAGATCTGTTTGTAAAGACCAGACTTCACCACTTCTGGAGCGTCTTCGAAGTCATCAAGTACTTCATCTTTCTTCGCAGAAATCAGTTCAATTTGAATGTTCTCACGGAAGTCAGTGTGATCAACAAGGTACTTAAGACCACGCCACGTTGACTCAATCGCTTGAACTTCTTCGTTGTGAAGAATCGCATCAACTTGCTTGGACAGTTTTTGATCGATTTCAGAGATCATTAAGTCAACCAAAGATTGGTCTACTTTCTCTGTGTTCGAGCTGCTTAGTAGCTCACTGATGAATGCTTCTACGCCGCGTTTTGCAACGTCAAAACCTTCATCACTTGGCTTTAAACGAGTTTCGTTAAGAATGCTATCCAGAAGTGAGCCTGATTCAACTAAGGCTGCTTCTTGTTCTGGAGCTTGTGCTTCTGCAGACATGATATCCCTTACTCTTCTTTCGCTTCTTGGTCGTTGCCAATGCTTAGTTCATCCAACAGTTTCTTTCTCGCTTCTTCGTCTTGAAGAACCGATGCGATCTTCTTACGGAACGCAGGAACGTTACCTAGAGGGCCTTTCAATGCAACCAACGCTTCGCGAAGCTCAAGCAAGCTGTTCAGCTCAGGTACGCTTTTCGCGATCGCTTCAGGAGAGAAGTCCTTCATGTTTTGGAACGTTAGGTCAACACCGATTTGGCCGCCTTCTTCGTCAGAAAGACGGTTTTCAACGTTCACTTTAACGTTTGGAGACATGCCTTCTAGCACTTCGTTAAAGTTGTCTTTGTCGATATTGATTGGAGTACGTTCTTCGATAGGCGTCTCATCTGCACGTGCAGTAAAGTCACCAACCACCATCATGCTCAGCGGCAGTTCTACGTCGTCTTGCGTATCACCAGTTGCTGGAACATAACGGATATTAATTCGCTCTTTAGGAGCCACCGAGCCGTCACGTGACATAATTAGTTCCTTATTTAACTCTTTAATTAGTCATAAATTGCTTGCCACTCTTCATACTTCTCAGGCAAAAGATCCTTACTTCTGAATAACTGATGGAGTGTTTTTCGAATCAGGTCTTCTAACTGTGACGATAAGTGGGGTTCCCAGCTCGCGAGATTAAACGCTTTTTGTACTTCCCAACCCTTCTCAAGATAAGGCAGACACAATGGGTATAATCCAACAGACTGGTAAGCTGCTATCAATTGTAAATACAGCATAAACTGTCCACGTCCCGAGCTATCCAGCTCAAGTTTGCGGGCAAGTTCTGCGGCATATTCCCCTAGGTTTTCTAGAGTGATATCCTCCATCGGCAGCGAATCTTCTTCAGAGATCACAACTGTTTGCACTACAGGTTGAGAAGTTGAAGAAGTTGCATCTTGAGTCGATAACCAGCTCAAGGTTGCTTCATCTGCAAATGGTATAGAATTCTTAAATGAGAGGTGTTCAATGCCCTCTAATGAATCAACAAAACGTTTCACTTCTTGCTTTACTGCGATTGCCGCATCATCAAAGCCCAAGTTATTGAGCATCGAGAACACGAAGTGATGCCCCGTCAGCCAGAATGGTGCGTCGGTTAACGTACGCTCCAAGCGTTTGATCGTGTCGATGTCGCTTTCTTGATTAGCTTTGTCACGATAGTCCGCCTGTTGATCCGAA
The DNA here is from genome assembly GCF_002105475.1 of Vibrio sp. ArtGut-C1. Taxonomy (NCBI): domain Bacteria; kingdom Pseudomonadati; phylum Pseudomonadota; class Gammaproteobacteria; order Vibrionales; family Vibrionaceae; genus Vibrio; species Vibrio sp. ArtGut-C1. Next base: position 59,071 of record NZ_NCTH01000018.1, read on the forward strand.
GACACCGCCAAGCTCAATGGCGTTTCGTTGTTTTGATGATCAGGAAGACCATCAATGTCATCCCAAGTCAGATGGCGATAAATTCGGTATGCCAGCGGATCACTTGGATTCGCATGAAGCATGACTTCCGCGACTTTTTTTAACGTGCGTTTTGAAGCCGTAGGCGATGAGAAATCTGTATCGACATCGACTTCTTTTGCTACGGCTTTCTTAACTGGCGCAGGTTTAGGGGCCGGCGGAACCGTCTTCGCTGAAGCGGTTTGAACATCGTTCTGTGCTGGCGTTTCTACCGCGGCAGGCTGCGTAGCTGGTGCCGCTTGTTCGATGGTAGCGACTGAGTCATCGCTCTGGTCATCGGCAGCTGCTTGTTGAGATAAAACATTGAGCTGCGTGCGAATCTCAAAGAAGTCAGCTTCGGAGTCTTGGTAAACATCGTCGTACTGACGCTGCACTTCTTCAATCGCCGAAATACAGCCTGAAACTAATTCCCAAGATTGCGCACTGTCCGCAAGCTTAGTGCTCATCAATTTAAATTGATGATTCAACCACTCCACCGCTCCGTCTCTACCGCGTTTCCGTGACGGGTAAAGATCACTACCGAAGCAAGCTAACGCCTCATTAATCAGTTTCAGACCTTGCTCAAAACCTTTGAGCCCAGATTCCTCGGCAAGCGCTCTTACTAAATAGCAAAGTGCTTTTAAATCTTTACTATGATGCTCGAGCACTTCCATCGCATTGGTTTTTACTACATTCCAGTCGACTGTTTCGCCAAATAGAGAGCCGAACTTTTTTACCTCGGCTTCCATCATTTCATAGCAAAACTCGTAACGAGCATCGTTACCCGCAGGAGATTCATCAGAAATCGGTTTAAGAAGGTGATCAGTATCAATGTTGGACAAAATTCGCATCTCCTTCAGTCAAGTAGTCTCTCAATGCACGAGCTACGGCAATGGCACCATTTGCAGGCTTAGAAAACTGATGACTCTGATTAATCGCATCCGACGCCATGCTATCTAGAATTTTTGTGATTTCTGTAAATTTTCTTGGCGCATTTCGTTCTAAATCAGCAAGGGACTCATGCAATTTCTGTTTGTCGAAAATGGATTGCTCCATCACCGTACTAAACAAAATAAATTCGCTTCTTGCGATGATTAAGTCTGTTATTTTTTTTTCTAGTTCTGGCGTATTACCAAAGTAGTCTTTGGCTAATTCAGCTTCTTCAATCGCTTTGGTATAAAAGTGCGCTTCTGCATGTTTATCAATGGAGTCATTAATTTTTTCCATCACTCTCTTTGGTAAGATTTGGCTATAGAAATATGCCTGTGACTGGTTTAATAACCACGCCTCTTTCATTTCTTCTTCTGCGAGCTTAGCTTCACCATCTAAAATTAAGTGAGCAATCTGCTTATCACGACTGCCAGCAATGGCAGATACTTTCATGGAATCAACAGAGGCGACATTCAAACCCGACATCACTTTAGTCAGCGTTTCGTCCGCATCAGGAAACAATGCACCATCACGAACGAGTTCCTCTCGCAACGTGACAAGCTCCTTGCGTAAATCCACTAGTGTCTGTGGTAGTCCATCAGCTAAAGCTTGGTAAGACTTCAACTGAGTCTGTTTTTCATTATATAAACCCGAAAGGCTTAGTTGCTGAACTCGATACGCTTCTCGGTAGGCTTCAGTCGTATCAACGCTCTGCTCAGTTTTTGCTAATACTTCTTTGATTTTCCATGGCGGCTCAGCCAAAAAAGAAGCAGTATCTGTGGGCGTGATTGTGTGACTTAAAGGTGTCGTTTCTTTGGCAAAAACAGCATCCAATGCATCCGAATTTTGCTGATACAAATAACTTCCTGTCATTGCCACCACACTCAACACTAAACTCGCCTCCAATAGTTTGAAGCGTCCGTACGCTGTTTTATCATTCGACTTACAGTGTGTAAGCAGAAGATCCGCATTACGCAAGCTACTGAAAATTGGTGCGTTAGAATTTGAGTTAATCGATTGAGTATCGATTCGTGCTAACTGCTGGGCGAAAGAAATAGCGGTATAGCCATGCCCTCTTGGTTTATTGATGACTTGTTTCAACAACTTCCAAATATGAGCCGGGATCAATGCAGGACGCTTTCGGTCTTTTAATTGTTTATTCCAAGTATCACCAAATATTGAACCCAAAAATAAATGTCCAGCGAGCAAAGCAAGGGAGTAAACATCATCTTGCGGTTCCGCGATGCCAGTTTCGATATAAAGAGGTGAAGCGTAGTTCAAGCTTGCTTCTGCGTAAGGTTCCGTTTCTCCAATATAACGAGCAGCACCGAAATCGATGAGTTTAACGTAATCGCCTTCACTCACTAGCACGTTGGATGGCTTAATATCAAGATGGCAGATGCCTCTTGTGTGCATAAACTCTAAGGCACCAGCGAGTTGATATACCAACCAAGCGATATGGTCGTGGCGGAAACCTTTAGAAGAATGACGCTCCATCTTTTCTGCCAGTGATTCACCTTGGATCCACTCGTACATCAAATATGGGCGTTCGAATTCGTTGCCGATTTTTATGAAGTTAGCCACGCTAGGATGTTGGGAAAGCTCTAATCGACTCGCTTCGTTAACCAACATTTTACTCGCAAATTCTGACGAGTCATCATTGATAACTTTGCAACAGATCTGCTTTTCTGGCTGCCCTTTTTTTGCGAGATGATAAACGGTTGTTTTACCATTTTTAGAGGGAAGCTTGTCTAATACATCAAATTGTGAAAAAAGCACGTACTCAAGCTTTGGCTTATTTTTTTCTGCTAGCCTTTGCTCATTCAGTTTCTTTTTCTCAATAGCTTTCACAACCAACTGATCGATATATCCTTTGGCTGTACTCTGATTATTAGACACTTAGTACTCTTTCATAGAATAAATATTATTAGAGTTGAATAATATTTTCTTGAACATACTTGTATCAAGGCTAGTATTTAAAACAAACAGTAAGCCTATTATTTTAGTTATTATTACTAACTTATTAGAGTTTTTTACTTACGCTTTCACTGCATCAGTTATACGCTTTTTCATGATACAAACGTAAACCTAATAATATGAGTGTATTTTCATTGCCATTTGATCGATGAGTGCCTACTAACATTGCAGCAACTGGAGAATCCCCTTGTCACCATGAAAGTCAAACATTAACAACGTGGTTGGTTGTCTAAAATGGCGACCTCTGACCGCAAAGGCGATTAAGGCTAGAGAAGAGCAACTGCCCAACGTGCCCCACAATTCGTTAATAAGCTGCGGTTGTTCTGGATTCGTGAACCGTTCTGCTTTAGCCCCCAGAGCAAAGCCGTAATCTTCCGTGTGCATGCGAAGGTTCGTCATATCGGAATACACTTCACCAAATAAATCGAGCTTTTTACTCGCACGTTGAACAAGTCGAAACATACCTCTTCGGTCTGAAGTATTTAATTCCGTATCAATATAGCCAAGTTGCGCTTGAGGCTTAAGTTTCAATGTCTCTATGGTATTTCTACGGCAAAGAATTAAACCTGCCCCACCCTCGCTCGGAATAACGCCCCATGGATTATTCGTACTCATTACCATCGCATCGTCGATGAGTGTTTGCATCGAATTCACCAAGGAATCGACACTGATACACATCATGGCATCGTATTTATCCAATGATTTCATGGCCTGGAGAACGAAACTAGGCCCACTGGCATGAACGGCATTCACCACAGAGACAAATTCAGCATAGTTACTTTCACCAAGCCATTCTTGCACCTTTACTAGTGAAATAGACGCAGGCACCGCTATAAGTAACGGAATCGGCTTTAAAGAACGCGGCAATTGTTCCAACAATGAATCAAGCAAGTGGGTTATTAACTCACACGTTTTCTCAAACTGTTCCATTTCTTTGGTGTATTCGATTTTTGCGTAAGTAAAACGCTCGATACCATCATCCCCTACACATTGGTCGAATCTTCCTAAATCAGCATACGAAACTGCACTGGCAATATCTAAATTCATACCGGTTGGCGTCATCACTTCCATACCTAGCACGTAACGGCCTGTTGAATTATGCATGCTCACTTACCTCTTCCAACTTAGTGATCGATGTCGACACCAACAAATGCTCTTTACCCTGACAAGGAAACGCAGCGGTGTAACTGATTGATATGGTTTTCTTTTCAGCATCCACGAATAAGGTGTACATCGCCATATCGGCTTGGTAGCTGTTGTCTTTGAACGTCGCGATTGCGCGATATTTCTCTTTAGGAATTCGGAATGAAAGCGTGTCATCATGGCAGAAGCCACTCATCATCAAACGCTCTCCTCCACGAAGGAAGCCTTTGCACTGTTGATCAATAGGCGCGCTTTGGAAGAAACGCTTATCAAAATCGAGTGGCAACATTGGCTTGCGGTTCTCAATCCAATCGTCATCGAACGTGCCGGCCAGCTTCTGGCGCGACTCAAAGAAAGGAGGCACGGGCCCGAAACCCGCAACACGTAGTTTTTTCGCGGTGGCACTCCAGTCCTCTCGAGGATAAAAAACCGAGGGCACTTTCTGCTCAAGCAACTCTTTGTTGGAATCGGCAATACCACCGCCAATTCGGTTGCGTAAATCACCACCAATCGCGCAAGTGTAATCAATGTCTTTTTCAATAAATGGGACTGGGTTACTCAGCGTGATACTGCCAGCATGCTCAACCCATACGCGTTCCCCGTGAATAGCGAGACTCTTATCGATATGACCATCAATCAGCACACGACACTCTTGGTATGTCACTGGCTTTTTCGCGTAGCTGCGCGCTTTGCCGTAAACAAGTACATCTGTGTTGTCTTTAGTATACGCGAACTCATGGTCAACTTTCATCGCAGAGAAGCCTTCTTCGCCCAAATATTGGGGATCATCGAAGATTTCACTTTCACCTAATTCGTGCCAAACCACACCATCGAACTGCCATGTGCGTTTGGCGACCACAACCCAGACTTCATCGCCGTTTTCGTCACGTTGAAAACGACCTTTAAGTGATAGCTCAGGGTGCGCCTCAATATCCCATAACTGCATTGCTATTCCTTAAGTTGAATCGTTCGCTCGCAGAAGGTGCGGCCTTTAAATTGTTAAAGTTCCAGTCTTGTTGATGAGTCGGCATTGCCATATCCCAAGGCACGTAGGCTCTGGATTGAATACAGAGTTGACGCCATAGCCAATCGCGGAACAGCACATCAACGTTAGCATCTTGCATCGCAGCTAACGTAGACTCGAAGCTCAATGCGTAACCCAAGCGGCTTGGTAGATTTTGGATATATTTTTCATCTTCCACCCACTCATTGAGAAGATCGACGATATCTTCCCATTCATACTCGACACCAGCATCTTGCGGAGTCAGAGGAAGAAGTTTTCCGTAGACGACATACAAGGCTTGAAGCCAAATTTCACCCTCCGCTTCCTCCAGACTTTCCAAGTGCTCGATGATTGGGGGCATCAACTTCCAATCACCACTCAGAGCAAAATCAACAGGTGCTAATGGAGAAGAGATATCAAACGCCTCAAACTCTTTTAACTCAAGCAACTTGGCATAAGTGAGCACTTGCGCTGATGGTAATCCACTTGGTTCGATGCCAAAGCTCTGACGGAACCAAGTGCCTCTGTCACGTTTGGTAATCAAGCGTTCAAATAGATATTGTTCGCTGCCTTCATTGTCATTAAGCCAATCAATCCCCTCTTTCACGTCTTGTAAAGCGAGTAGTGGCAAAGCAACATGAGAGCTAATGATGCTGGCTTTGTTCCAGCGCTTGATGAGAGAGACGCTTAGTGTTTGACGTACACGTAAGCATTCAAAGTAAAACGCACTGGATGTCGCATTACCCTCAATAAGCTCCGAAAGCGTGCTATCCATAGATTCAACCGGAGATTGCACGGCAACGACCATTGCAGTTTTAGCGTCAATATCTTCGAGCAAACTCAGTCCACACAAAAGGTTATCAAGATCTGAACCTAGCTCTCCTTGTAACATGAGCCAGATATAGATTTCTGGCTCTTTGCTTCTTAATTGATGGAGTAAGCCCGGCGCTAATCGATAAAACGACAAGTACACCTGCTCCAGTTCTTCAATTTGGCGTTCGATCAGTTTGAGATACTCCAACTCACGACTTGGATAACCCCTTTTGTGAATTTGAACTCGCTGCCTGATTAAAAACCCGATACTTTCAGAAGCAATGGACAGCTTTTCATTACAGAAATCCAGCCATGTTACTGGCAACTGGGAAAGGTCATTCACAGCGCGCTCAGCTTTTGCTAACGCGCCTTCGACTTCTTGATTGGTTATGGGTGCCTTTAGGTGCTCGGCACCGATTCTTTGTCGCATCTAGTTGTCCGTTATTAGCGTGCCATAACGCGATTGCAATTAGTTAACTCGAAGTAATTAGCTCAGTCGGCGTGACTTGTTAACACAAAACCATTAGCTAACGCGATGTAACTAGTTAATTGCGATCGTTCCGCCTTGAATTTTTTGTGCTTTTTCTGCTTGAGAAGTGACGTACTTCGCTTTAGTGGTAATTCGTCCATCGCGCCCGCTATAGCGAGTTTCTGTCTCACCACTTTTGACTACCAACTCTTGTTCTGTCTCGATAACCATCTTCTTCGCTCGCAATACAAACTCATCAGAGTCATCCAGAATGGAGAAAAAAATGTCCGTCACAAGAGGCAAGCTTAAGTCGTCGTTCAAAAACTCAATTCGACAACTTAATCGATTATCGATAGCCATTTGCAGTTCAGAACGACGAAAGCCACGTCCTAGTCTCGCAGTGAGTGGCTGCTTAAATGGGTTACCATCAAAATCAACTCGCACACTGCCCGTAGACTCATTGATAGCCACTATTATTCCAAAACGCGAAAAGCAAGCCGTTGATTCGGCTTGCTGCTCTGATATTACTTCTGTTGTAAGAGGTTGTTTTTCCATTGTTAGTTAACCACTACGTTGCCACCTTTCACGACGACTTTGTCACTGCCTTCGATCGTAATAGCCGAGCCTGATAACTTTATTGAACCATCACTGTTCATCACTAAAGAGGAACCACCCGTTTTCAATACAATCTTGTCGCCACTGATAATTTGCGTCGCACCATCGGCTTTATAAGCGGTGTTACCTTTCACTGATACCGTTAAGTTGCCACCAACCGTCTGGTTATCATCCGCACCAATGTCTGAACTCTTAGATGCACCGATAGTAAGGTTACTGTTTTCACCAATATCTAAATCATCATTTTTACCGATCTTAGTCGTACGGTTATCACCAATTTCTAAGTCAGAATTGTTTTTCACATACTGAGCTTCATTCGCGTTGTATGTGACGGTAACGTCTTGCTCGACTGTCTCGGTAAACATACTGTTTACTTGTGTCGTTTTATGCCCATGAATGGTTTCTTTATGGTCACCGTGAACTTCATTCGTTTGGTGACGTGCAACCTTTAAGAATTCATCTTGACCGATATCACGGTAACGGTTGTTGAGCACCTTGGTCGACATGTCTTTTTGAGCGTGAATATAGACTTCTTCTTGGTTCGCTTCGTCTTCAAAACTCAACTCGTTGTAACCTGTTCCTTTGTGCGTTTGCGTGCGGAACGTGGTACGAGTTTTGTTTTCTGGCAAAGAGTACGGTGGGAAATGCAAACCGTTGTAAACTGCGCCCGTAACTAACGGACGATCTGGATCCCCCTCAAGGAAAGTCACTACGACTTCATGGCCAATACGCGGCAAGTACACTGCGCCCCAAGTTGGCGCCGCCATGGATTGGCTTACGCGGATCCAGCAACTTGAATGTTCATCGTTATCGCCATAGCGATCCCAATGGAACTGTACTTTCACTCGACCAAGTTTGTCGGTGTAAATCTCTTCACCTTCTGGTCCTACAACGACCGCCGTTTGAGGGCCATCAACCACTGGTGCTGCTAGTTTAGGCGCTTTAAAAACCACATCACGTGGAATACATGAGAACTGGTTGTAGTAAGTGGTTGGCATACCACTCGCTTCATCTTCATGCACTTGCGGATCTTGCCCTGTGTGCATTACAGACAACATGAGGTAATCGCGGTTAATCTCAGAACGTGGGTGGTCACTGACGTTAAAGCTGTAACCAGATGCTAAGCGCATTACGTCACTCGTTGCTTCCACTTGTTGATTATCGACTATGTGTTCCGACATCCACTCCGTGGTTCTCACTTGGCCCATCAGCGGGTCAACGTATCGTCCAGGATAATCAAACTGCTTGAGATCTTGGTCGAGCTCGCCAGCCTGTGTCATCTCTTGTGGAATTTTAGGGTGTTCGTAGTTGTAATCTGTGTACGTAACCTGTCCCGTTCTAACGCGGTTAACTAACTCGAGATCAGAGATATGTTCGCGATCGGCAACACCGCCACCATCGGCATGATAAACAATCGGCCCAATGTATGAAGCATTTAGTGGTGAGCTTATCAAAGGTGCAATCGCGTCATTACTGTCGACAATGACCATCGTATGATTTGAATCGCTATGGTCAAAGTAATACCACATACCGTGTTCAGCCATCATGCGCTGCACGAAGTGCAAGTCAGACTCACGATATTGCAGAACGTATTCTTTTGGAGGATAAGTACCCGACACTTCAAATCGGTAATCGGTGACTGCCCCATCATCGAGTACTTCTGTGATGATGTCTTGCGCTGACTTTTGCTGGAAAATACGACAATCTTGGCGCTGAGATAAGAACCAAGCTTGAGGAACTAAAACTAATTGATAACGCGAAAAACGACGTCCAGTCCCTAAGTAACGAACTTCATTCACCACGCCGTTGAACACACGCGCAGCCCCAACACCTTGTCCGTAAAGTGTCAATGTTCCAGCTTTACGTATTAACTCATCGAACGAGATATCTGGATCAAGTGAAAGTAATGAGAGATTGATGTGGAAAGGCTTAGATAACTCTTCATGAACATGAAAGCTCTCAACCCGAAATTCATGCCCACATCCAGGCACTTCAAATTTAAATTTTACGTCATTCACCATATCTTTTACCTGATACAAATAATCGAATTAGGGCCAACAATCGTTGGCCCTGAATCTTTACGCGACGAGCAATTAAGCTTCGCGTGGAGCACGCCAGTCGTCGTTACCCGCAGTACCACAGTTTTCGTGAGTTACTTCGATCGCACGGTAAGTGAACTTAAGCACTTCTTCTGTCACACGGTCAGCTGTTGCTGCGTCTTGACAGTGGTTCATACGAGTTTGGATATCGACAAGTAGCGCATCAATCAATTTGATTGAGTAGTAGTGCTCTTGTTTACCTTGAACTGAAGTACGGTAGAAGCGGATCACACACTCAGGAAGTTTTTCGCCAGATACTAATGCGTTGAATAGTAGTGGAGATGAGCGATCTTGAACTTTAGTTACAACAAGTGGACGGTGTACACGTTGACCAGTTGGCTGACCACTTTGTGGATCACGTGGAACAGTTAGCACGTGATCAAGTTCTTGTACTAGGAACTCATCAACGTGAGCTTCTTGCCATGTGTTACCTACTGAATCTGCAGAGTAAGTATCTTTAGTAATATGGCCTTGAGTCTCACCTTGGATAGACATATATGCTGGAGTTGGCATCGCTATTTCCTTTTCTAAAATCTGTTTTGTTTAAATCACCAAATCGCTTATCACCGCGACTACTTGGTATAATCAAAGTCCGTGCCAACTTTAAAAAAAACAACAAAAACAAATACTTAAACAAATCAAGGCATTATTCACTAATATCTTGAGTACAATTTATTGGATAAAAAACCAAAAAGTTGAATTAAGATAATAATAAATTGTTCTAATTTTAAAAAGTGAAAATAACCATATAAAACTGTGTAAATAAAGTCATTAAAACCAATAAATCCGACACTTTTACTATCAATTAATTTAGAATAACAACGTCATTAAAATAACCACAAACATTAATGTCACAATAATCATTAAAAATAACCAACAAACGATAGTCAAAATATCTTGATAAAAAAAGAACGCAATCACTTTTAGTATAATAGCCGCTACCTCTTTTCCTCTAAAGAATAAAATGGCTATGATAAATATAAACCTTTCTTCATTAATTCAGCGTCTACACCCGATTGCAAAAGTAGCATTAGAAGACGCCGCTGCACTTGCAGTCTCTGAAAAAGCAAACGAAGTTCAAATTGAGCATTATTTACTGAGTCTATTAGAAAGGCCAAATAGTGATTTTGACGTCTTATTGAGTCATTTTGATTGTTCTGAGAACTTATTAAGACAATCGGTTCGATCCACACTCGACACCAACGCCAAAGGAAATGGCAGCAAACCTGTTTTTTCTGCTTTATTAATCGAATGGTTGCAAGAAAGCTGGCTGGTTTCTTCTTTAGATCTATCCGAAACACAAATCCGCTCTGGTGCCTTACTCCTTACTCTTGTTAGCAACCCTCTCCGTTACGGCCAACATGGTTACGCCTCTATCCTTGAAGCGGTAAACCCTGACAGCCTTAAGCGTAACTTTGCAGAGCTAACAAGCCACTCTATTGAGGCGCAAGTTGCTACTTCAGAGAAAACACAAGCTCGTGAAGATGGTTCAGCACTGAGCAAGTTCACTACAGACTTCACTGGTAAAGCACGCAAAGGCGAAATCGATCCTGTTTTCTGCCGCGACCAAGAAATCCGCCAAATCGTGGACATTCTTGCTCGTCGCCGTAAAAACAACCCTATTGCTGTTGGTGAACCGGGCGTTGGTAAAACCGCAGTAGTAGAAGGTTTGGCACTTAAGATTGTACAAGGTGACGTACCAGACAACCTCAAAGGTGTTGAGCTTTACGGCCTGGACATGGGTCTTATGCAAGCTGGTGCAAGCGTAAAAGGCGAATTCGAAAAACGCCTAAACGCAGTATTGGATGAAGTGAAAAACTCACCAACTCCAATCATTCTATTCATCGATGAAGCACACACCCTTGTTGGCGGTGGTAACCAAGCAGGCGGCAGCGACGCGGCAAACTTGCTAAAACCAGCCCTAGCGCGTGGCGAAGTGAAAACCATCGCTGCGACAACATGGTCGGAATACAAGAAGTACTTCGAGAAAGATCCTGCTCTTGCGCGTCGTTTCCAATTGGTGAAACTCGACGAACCGTCTCCTGAACAAGCAGCATTGATCATTCGTGGTCTGCGCCCAGCGTACGAGAAGTCACACAACGTTTACGTGCGTGATGACGCCATCACTGCTGCGGCAGCGCTTTCTGCTCGTTACATCTCTGGCCGTCAACTGCCAGACAAAGCGATCGATGTACTAGATACGGCGTGTGCACGAGTGAACATCAGCCTTAATGCCATTCCTGCTTCTGTTGAGACTCTGCAGCAAGAACTTGCAGCTCAACAGCGCGAGCTAGAAGCACTTGAGCGTGATGCTCTGCAGCAAACTGGCGACAAGCACAGCCTTGTTAACATTCCAGACCTAAAACTGGCAATGGAAACAACAAAAGAAGAGCTAGCTGAACAAGAAGCCCAATGGCACAAAGAAAAAGAGCAGATCCAAGAGATGATTGCGCTACGCTCTCGCTTGCATGAACTGGTCTTTGGCGAAACAAATGAAGAAGAGCTTGCTGCAGACGAAGATTCAGAACAAGAGCAAGACGTTTCTCCATATGCAGAAATGAATGAAGAAGCGGTTCGCATTGCGATTTCAGCCTGCCAAGAACAGTTAGACGCAATCCGCAATGGCAACCCACTGGTTCACTTTGAAGTGGGTCCAGATGAAGTCAGCCATGTGATCTCAGACTGGACTGGTATTCCAATGGGTAAGATGCTTCAAGACGAAGCAGAAACCACGCTAAAACTGAAAGAAAGCCTAACACAAAGCATCAAAGGCCAAGAATACGCTATTGATGCACTGTCTGAAGGTATTCAAACCGCAAAAGCCGGCCTAGGTAACCCAGACGCACCGACAGGCGTATTCCTGCTGGTTGGCCCAAGTGGTGTGGGTAAAACCGAGACAGCTCGTGCGATTGCTGATCAAATGTTTGGTGGTGAGCGCTTTATGACGACCATTAACATGTCTGAGTTCCAAGAGAAGCACACGGTATCTCGCCTAATCGGTTCACCTCCGGGTTACGTAGGTTACGGTGAAGGCGGCATGCTGACAGAAGCGGTACGTCAGCGTCCATATTCTGTTGTACTTCTTGATGAAGTTGAAAAAGCCGACCCTGAAGTGTTGAACCTGTTCTACCAAGTGTTCGACAAAGGCACGCTGAACGACGGCGAAGGCCGCACAATCGACTTCAAGAACACGCTGATCATCATGACCAGTAACCTTGCGACGCATGAGATCGAATCTTTGGTTCATCAATCCAAAGACATCGATGCGAACATCATCGCAGAAGCTATTCGCCCTACTTTGAACCAACACTTCAAGCCAGCGCTGTTGGCACGTATGTCAGTACTACCATTTGTTCCGCTGTCTGATGAAGCAATGACAGAAATTATTCACCACAAACTGAACAAAGTTTCTCAGCGTCTACAGAGCCATCACAAGTTGTCCCTGAGCTACGAAGAAAGCTTGGTTGAGTTCGTACTAGGTAACTGTCGCCTTGCTGAAACGGGCGCGCGTAACATCGACGCGGTCATCAACCGTCAGTTGCTGCCGCAACTATCGACTCAGCTATTAGTGCATGACAAGGATGATTCACATACGCAAATCGAAGTGTCTGTCGATGAGCAAGGAACACTAAACTATGCGTTCAGCTAACCATAGCGAACTTAGTAACGCCCTACTTGCGATCAGTCAGTCTTTGGCTGATCGCAGCCAGCTTACCCAAACCTTGGATGCCGTGTTGACCGCTGCGAGACAAATGACCCTCGCAAAGCACGGCATCATTTACGTTTTGGACCAGACTGGGCAGGCGTTGATTCCAAGTACCGCTCACCATAACGATAAAACAATCGTTTCCCACCCTTGGGAAGCATTGCAGTTAGACTCAGCCAGTGAAAACGACCCATTTAACTTTGCCATTCGTAATGGTGAAGTGGTGTTGATTAACGAGTTGTATAAGTACAACGGCTATGACTGCGAAAGCATCTATCAAACTGAGCAGACACTGGGATTAAAAAGCGAGAACTTACTGGCTTGGCCTTTGATTGATAGCGAAAGCAAAACCATTGGGCTGTTAGTCTTACTCGATTTGAACGTCATCGACAACGAGGCAGCCTTGACGGAGTTTTGTCGAATGGCCGCGAGTAATATTCGCCAAGCTGTGTGGTTAGAGCAATATGGGCAAGTGATTAAAAATCTCAATGCCGACAATCAAGCCCTAGTGCGCGAGAACACTCAGCTCAAAAAACGTACTCAGAAAGCCTATCAAGGTCCTATTGCAGAGAGCGAAGAAATGCTCAATGTCTTGAATCGTCTTGATAAGGTGCTATCTCTTCCTGTCGACGTTCTGTTGCGTGGTGAAACGGGCGCTGGTAAAGAGGTGATCGCAAAATACATTCACGAAAACTCTAATCGTTCAGAACAACCTTTGATCGTACAGAACTGTGCCGCAATCCCAGAGCAGTTATTAGAGTCAGAACTCTTTGGCCATAAGAAAGGCTCATTCACTGGCGCGGACAAAGACAAAGTCGGTTTGTTTGAAGCCGCCAACGGCGGCACGCTTTTCCTAGATGAAATTGGCGATATGCCAATGCTACTACAAGCGAAGTTACTGCGTGTACTGCAAGAGCGTAAAGTTCGCCCTATCGGTACCAGCAAAGAGATTGAAGTGGACGTTCGCGTTATCGCGGCAACACACTGTAACCTTATGCAGCAGATTAAAGATGGCGGATTCCGTGCCGACTTGTTCTATCGCTTGAATGTGTTCCCTATTACATTACCACCACTGCGAGCACGCAAGTCGGATATTATTCCCCTTGCTGAGCATTTCGTGCAACACACCACCAACACGCTAGGTTTGCCGCAAGCGCCAGGGTTAAGTGCCAACGTACGTAAACAGCTCCTTGCCTACCAATACCCAGGGAACGTGCGTGAGCTTAAGAACATCATCGAGCGCTCGGTGCTACTGTCCGATTTTGAAACCATTACTCACATAGAGTTTGGCGAACAAATCCCAGAAGATGTACCAAGTATCGACATGAAAGCAGCCTCTCCTACCCCAGACCAACCTGCTTACGAGCGGCAGGCACAAGCGGATTTAGAAGACGCTTCAAAGAGCCTTAAGGACGTCGTTAGCCAATACGAGCGTACAGTGATCATCGATTGCTTAAATGCGTGTAATTGGCACACCAAGAAGGCCGCCGAGCAATTGGCACTTCCAATGAGCACTCTCAACCATAAGATGAAGAAATACGACATTTCTGCAGCTGGTTAAGCGAGAAGCGAGAAGCGAGAAGCGAGAAGCGAGAAGCGAGAAGCGAGAAAACTTTACTTCAGTTTCCGTTGGTAAGAGAAGAAAAACCGCCCGAAGGCGGTTTTTTTATATTGATTCTTGCTGCGGAGCACTAACATTCATTGGTTCTTTCACAATCCAATCCTCGATCCATGCTTTTCGTTTCACTGGGTTGTTCGCTAACTCTTTTTGCCAGTAGAGAAAAGCCGAATCATTCATTCGAGAAGCATCTCCTTCAATCTCCATCCAAGGCACACCTTCCACACTGTATTTTTGACCACCAGGCAAAGACAATTTCTGAGACTGCTTTATAGGGTACTCCCCTACACCGGGGGCAAGCCCCGTTTGCGATAGTGATGATACGGAAATATGCACCGGTAAGAACTCTGCTTTTTTCTTGTCTACTATAGGACCAAATGGCCTTAAAGTAGGCACTCGTCGTCCCGTAGGAGAGGTGTATCTAAGCTCAAACTTAACAATATGCAGCGTTCTACGGTCATTAAATGGGTCTAGGTATCGATTTGGAGCGTCCTTGACTTTCGTCTGAAACTCTTGAACGAAAGAGGCTAGATCCGATGTAATCTCAGTATCAGCCTCAGTGAAACTCACCTCTTTAATTTCTACTTTTGCATAAGGAGAAGGGACTTCTTTCTTATAAGTGTACTCGCCTACTTCAAGCAATGAACCAAAGAAACTTGGCCCTTCAGTCGTATCTTTTGAAAACATCGATTCTTGCTCTTCAATCGACAAAGATAACCGCATTGGCACCCGATAGCCCTCTCCCATCATGCGCTTATATGTCTCTTTTTCGCCCCCTTCGGAAAGTAAAGCGACATATATAGTGACTGGCTTGTCATTGGACCAATCAAGCACGGAGGATTTTGGTGCTTTGTCATCGAACCACTCAAAACCACTCCCTTTCGAAACAGCACTAAAGCTCGAAACATCACCTTTTAGATACGGAGCAATACCTTCAGTTTTTTTAGCAGAAGCACTTTTAACAAACTCTTCGATTAGTAAATCATATTCGTTAATCACTACTTGCCTATTCGCCAGACCGTCGTATAGAACAAGTGGTAAACCATCAACCTCGACTTCTCCATCGTCATTCAGATAACACTGCTTACCATAGGTATTATTGTCATCGACACCATAGTTAAACTTGGATAACTGCTGTTCAGTACCTGCTAGAGACAACGTATTCCCATCAGCAGTGAAATAGTATTGCATTGAGCGAGCTTCTCCACTTTGTTTCCATTTATCGAAGCTTTGCATCTCGTAATTTGAGTATAAAGGCTTAAGACCTGGGATTTCATATTCGCCGAACCAATATGTTGGCTCAAATTCAACACATGTCAGATGCTCTTCAACTGCGTGTTGGTCAAAGTAACTTTTTAGCTTATCGTTGCTTCCGCACAAAGTTAGATCATCCGCTTTTCGCGGCGCCATCAAAACCTCAAAGCTTGGCCCTTTAAAGTCCCAAAGCGACCGCTCACAACAATATTGCAAAGTTGTCTTAAATATCTTCTTTTTAGATTTAGAGGCATTACTTGATAATACAATCTGTACCTTAACACGTGTAAAAGGCGTAATTCGATTGGTTTTATTTGGGGAAATCCACTCTTCAAGCGGCTTCCAAGAAACCCCATCCCCTTTACTATCAACTAGCAAACGGCTGAAGCCAATATCGTCCGATTTAATCGACTCCACGTTGTTATCGAACATTTTCGCGAAATCGGAAAAGCCATTGTCCGCATCTCCCTGATATAGACGGGCTTGTACTGGGAAGCCTTTATTGAACTCCCCTTGAATGCGAGCTCTCTTTAACAAAGGTGACAATTGTGGCGAATGTTCATTTTTCCAAGATTGAGCAAAAGCACGGGCAGCACTTACACCTGACTTATCATCCCTAACTCGTTGTATCCAATTCTGAGCCATGGTGTTATAGCTACTTAACGGTGCCTCCCAGTTATCATTGATAACATAAACATCGATGTAATCCTTAACTCGATATTCCTCAAGCAACCCTTGCAACTTAGAAACATTAGGGTTCCAAAGCGAAATTCGAGCAAGCAGTTCCACGAGCCCATTAAGCGCAAGAGCACGGAGTAAAAATCGTTTCTGCAACTCTTGCACCGTTTCTTTATTCTTCAGGTGAGATTCAACTTCATCACGTGTTTTTATCTCACTACGCTCAATCGTTACCTCTAGATCTCTGTACTGTTGAAGAACTCGAATATGGATTTTACCCAACTGGTTTAGTTGGTCGATATTCTGATAACGTCCTTTAAAGTCAGAATAGGCTTTTTCAGTAATGAGCTCGTCCAGCACAGATAGCGTGCAGTCTGCGAGTTCTGCTCCCGACCTTAGGTACAAAATGCCCGCAGCAAGCGGAGCTAACGGTGTAAACATCGCAAACCCGTTAAGAGTCGTTAACACCGCCGCGATTTGCGCCTTCTGCGTATCATCTAAGCCAACATCCAGCGCCTGCTTCAACTGACGTGCTTTCTCTAATTCCACCATACCACTGCGGCTTGGTGGTAAAACAACTTGATAGTTAGGAATAATCAATCGAACTTCAACTCGTCGATCTAAGGCGGCAGGCGCACTGTCTCCGGTCTGCGACATATCACTCTTGGTACTATCAGCCGTGATCGGCTGAGTATTGCCATAAGATGCTGTGTAAACCCTTTCTTCCAAGCTAGAGTCAATGGAAATAATCGCGTTAGTAACAGTCTTTGCACGTTTAGCCGCCACAAGATCGTTCGCATCAGAAGAACCAATCCTACCCGCATGCCCCTCTATCGAAAGCTTATAGCTCGGATTATCCAGCATCAATTGCGCCAAATTCTGGCACACTTGTTTAATATCTGTTCTCAGCTTGCCGTGCTCATTGCCATATTGCCATTCGTTGAACTTAAAATTGATGTGAATCGCCAACCCTTGGCGATCCTCAACTATGTGAGCTATCGACTCACCATTACTACCATTGATGAGGTTTTTAGCGTCATCCAACGCTTGTGCCCATTCTTGATATGCCTTAATAACCGAAATAGATTGAAGGTAGCTTTGAGATACCGCATCGAAATCTTCTTTGGCTTCAAGAGATTTCTTCTCAAGCTCGTTTTCTTTTTGTACTAAATCGTACAAATCGACTAGGCTAGAACCAGATTCAAGAATTGGAAATGCGCGATTCATCTTCTCCATAACGGAGCCATTAAACCATGACCTCGCGAGCCGTGTTGAGTTCTCACTGAATGTACCCGTGATCAAGCTAGCCTTTATCACATCTAGTTCGCGTTTAATAAAGGATATATTCATTCCGCTCTTGCGAAACGCCAAGGCTGCCGCCTGATTAAAATCGAGTCCTTGGTTAGCAAATGTTATCGCTTTGGCTAATTCTTTACGGCTTTCCTTAAACGCTGAAAAGCCAAAAGCAAGTGCAACGCTGCTAGTCATTAAATCAGGCAATTTTTGTTGCTCAATGTCCGACCAGATGCCTTTAGCTACACTGAACATTGTCTCTTTCAGGTTTTCTGAAAATGGATTCCCTCCCATCAGAAAACCTTCGCCTAAACTTTCCGCGTTCTTTTTGATTGCTGACGCTAAACCGAATGTATTGACACCTGTCCCAGAGAGAGGGACGGATTTACCAGTTTTTGTCATCAACTCGCTGTAATTGGAGGGTAATGCTTGGGGGTACTGATAAAACAAACATTCTTCAAGAGAGATCATGTCACCGCACACAATAGCAAGTTTTCCATAACCGCTGATTGATTTAAACGTTACCTTTTCGTTCAGTTCGTAGGTATAACAATCCTGATCTGCTACGCCAGTAACCGCTGACGATTTATTACGTTCAAATCGAAGTCGTCCAGACTTGATAACTTCAGGAACTTTATTTTGAAGACGTTCGTTCGCTTTTAAATAATCTTTAACAAAGAATTGAACTCTAAGTCCGTAGAAGCCATCCCCGACAACAAATTCTTGCTCGTCGTTTAGGGAATCTACCATCGATTTGTCTATTACAGAGGGCAAATTAAATGTTACAGACGGAAGCGTGTTGTTAAAGTCCTCAGAGCTTCTATCCTCACCAACATAAAATGGCAGCCTAACGATATCACGTGCAATTACAACTTCTGTTTCTTGCTGAGTATCACTCAAGGTATCTGCGTACTTTAGTAAAGACACTTCCGCACCAACATAAACATCGCTGCTAAATACAATACTGATTGTATTTACAGTAGGAACAACAAAACCTTCAATAAACTCAACACCAGACGACTGGATGTCTGCATACCATTGGTTGTAGTTCTTCTCCTCTTGTGTAAGCCACTGCCCATGTTCATCGTCATATGGCCTTGCAAGTTGTTTTACTGAAATTTTTGACGGTTTAAAAAGCCTGGAGTTATTGTTCCGAGGACTCATTTTGGTGTAAAGGGATTTTACGCGTTCCTTAATTTGAGTAATAGAGGATGAACTTTGTGCCAGTTGACCAATTAAATTAGTGGATGGAAATAGCATCTCATAACTTTGATCATCATCAATAGTTGTTAGTGGGCTATTTTGGCGAAGAAGTACTTGCGGTTTACCTTCTATGGCTTCACTTAAGTACGACACCTTACATAGCCTGCCATATTGATCACTTCCCCAAAACCTAGGCAAAGTTAAAGAGTCTTGAGATAGTGCATCTATTAGTATTGGGGTAAAAGAGATCGGTCTAACATTTTTTAACTGAGTGTCACCAGTCAAATCACTCTCTTGGTTCCAATCGGAAAAGACAACGTTTCGATCTTTATCTCTGCTTCTTTGATAAGTTGCGCCTAAGAGGTATAACGACCTATCGTAAGTATGCAAGTCACTCATCGCGAAACTCCTTTAAACCACAAGCCATCATTCGCCAAGCCATTGTACAGGCTCATATTTGAGTCAACGCCTATTTCGCCAGTACCCAATGCATACCATTGCCAAGTTTGTTTTTTCTCGCGATCAACTACTGATATGTAAGACACTCTGTCACGCGCGCTAAATCGAGCACCTGCCCCTAAAATGAGAGCCCTTAAGAAATCATCTTCTGCTGCGAACTTTTTAACGTTGTTGTTTTTAATATCAAAGAAGAAATCGTATTTACTATTTTCTCCCCAAGCGTAATGACCATCAGGACTTATCGAACGAAATTTCATTAAGATGTCGCTATCCGGTAATCTATCAACGAAGTCGATATAGCTTCTTTCTTTAGTTTCTAAGTCTATTTTTACTAATCCGTAATCATTAAGTGTGATCAACTGATTGTCTTTCATAACAGCAGCAGGACCAATCCCAAAATCAATTGGTTCTATTTTTCCTGTTTCAGAATCCCAACGCGCATTATAAGCATCAATTTTCTGCCCAGGCATTGTGTGAAAATATAGAAAACGGCTATCCTCCGACCAAACCATACCAGGATAGCCCCCTCCAAGTAATTTAGTTGTCACTCCTGTTTCTAAATCGTATACGTACTTACCGGTACCACTGTCAATCCATGAAACGTAACGTAAATTAGGAGAGCGTCGAATTAGCACAACCCCATATCCAACGGTATCTTCTACGACTAAACGTAAATCTGTACCATCTGTCTTCATGCTCCAAATTTTCAAGTTCACTTTGTCTTCATCATTAGCCCACGCAAATTGAAAACGCGGCAGGTCATAAGAGCTAGCGTCGCTGATATCTTCCTTGGGCCATTCATCTGAATTAAAGACATAGTATTTAGGAAACTGACCCGGCATAGGTTTTATTTTGTCATCGGATACCCAATTCTCATTGGTGACTGCCGATTCCATTACGTAGTAGTTTTGCTCGCCGACATAAACGCGATCTGGGTGTTTTTCTTGCTCTGTTTGCGCAGAACTCGAAACAGGGGAAGCACTCTGTTGAGATTGGTCATTACAACCAATGATTGCTAAGCCTAATAACGTGATTAGTAGTGTTTTTTTCATTTTTTAGCCTAATAAATCCGTAACTTTTACTTTTTCGCGCAACTTAAACGTTTCGGGAGTTTCATTCCCTCGTGATGCATGAGCCCCCCTTAAAATATCGACTTCTTTAACCTTTTCAGGCCAGCCACTAAATCGTAAATTTAGGTAACCATCATCATCAGCAGTGGCACACCTGAAGTAAGCTTTTTGTGACCATCCATGTTCTTCATTTTGTAACATAAAATAATCATCGGGCTGATCGGTGGAGCCAAGGACTCGATAGCGTAATATGATCTCGCTTCCAGGAGGCGGTATGTTTACTGCCGCGACATTACAATTGTTCTGCTCATTAACGACCGCCTTCACTTTTTGACTTTCAGATAACGTTGGTAACTTAAAAACCGTTTGTAGAGTAAAACCTTTAGAGCTGCTGTAATCCGACATCTCGGATAGTGAAATTGCCATCGATTGATAGTTACTCTCTAACTCAGAGACAGCACCATCACTCAAGGCTTGAGACGAGTAATACAGATACACATCTTGGCATTCGCCTTTAACTTTGTATGGTAGCCAGATATGAGGCAGCGGATAGCCCAACACTTCATCACTCGGCGCACCAGAGGCCTTCATGGGGCTAGGATGTGTTGAAATCATCAATTGCTCATGTTCAAAACCTGCAAACTTGATCTCGACCTCCTCAGCAACCAAGCTAAACACTCTTGCCTGCTCATTGATGTCTAATTCACCGCTAAATACTTCTACCCCATCTTGCAAAATTGAGAATGGTTCAAATGCAACGTTCTCACCGGGAAACAATGAAGAGCCATCAATATTGACATGTCTTGTCTCCGTTGTTTTTTTTCGGCTACTGCTTATGTCTACATCTGCAAAATAACCATTGCTAGTCACTTGCAACTCACGCCAGACTTCTCCTTTCCAAATAACGTAAAAACACCCTGATGTGTAGCCATCCCATGAAGAACCCGATTTGTATAGAGGAACCACAGGCACCAACACGTTATCCCACTCATCCATCTGAGTATCTTTATCAACGGGTTGCAGGTCTTCGGCGAGTTTAAGCAGGATTGGCTGAGGCTGGTCAGTACATGGGATTTTGATATAAAGCGTTTTGCCCTCAGCCTCGAGATCTTTAAATGTCGCGAGGCTGCGGTGTTTATTTTCTGTATCGGCCTTGCCTACAGTAACTTTTTCTTTTTGAGCTTCGGTTTTTCCCAACATCAAACATGCCGCGTTGCTAGACCACTGCCCTGCAAACTCGACAACGATTTTTTGATCTGGACTTGGCTCAGAGGGGACATGCGTGTAACTACGAACTAAAGCAACATCTTCGGTAACCTGCTTGTATCCTGCTTTAAAAGCTTTGCTTTCATTCGAAGCAGATACAGAGTCAACTAGTGTTTTAAGTCTAGGGAAGCTTTGCAGCTGAGAGTCCGTCAATGGCGACCGACGAGCAACGGTAGATAATGACACCCAATTGCCTTTTCCCAATTCGATTCTTATAGCAGCTAGCAATGCGCTGGTCGTTTTTTTGGCAGAGATGGAAATCTTTTGCGCCAATTCTTTAGGGAGGTTTCTAAGGATGTCATCTGAATTTCGCAAACGCGAAAGCTGTCCTATACACTCGTCCGGTGTAAGAACATAAGATAGCTCGTTGGAGGATAGCTTCGAGCTAGGTATAAATTTGCAAACTAAATGCATTTGAATTCTCCACAACCAACATCGTAAATATGGCTGCGGTGACAATTAAGCTGATAAGGCTTACAAGTACGATTTGGTCTGCGTATCCTACTTACTTAGCCATTTATTTTCAACGAGATAGAAAAATCACCCAAATTCAAAAACACCAAACAAATGGTGATTTTTACTATCAAAACATGCGATTTAACCACAATAAAAGCCAGTAACATCACCCACTTTGTCAAAATGGTAAAATCTTACTCTCTAAAAAAATTTAATTTATGGACTGAAGTTAACAAAAATCGTAATAACGTGAGCTTGAGGTAAGCGCTCGGAAAGTCAGAAGCTGATGAGATGCCCTCCTCAGCAACAAACAACAAATTGACTGTTACTGAGGAAGTTTAAATAAAAAGGTGAGCGCATTACGCACTCACAAAAGTAACTGCTCTGAAGCTTGCTAGGATTAAATTTGCTTCATCGCGAGTTAAAGAGGCGAGGTATGACCCATCGACCTCATGCAGAACACTATACTCAGAGTATAGAAACGATCGTAAATATATAATATTTAAAAAGATTTTCAACGCGACACATTCACCACAGCACCTGCCGAGCGACCATCACAATCACGTCATACACACCTAAAAGCAACATTGACCTAGTTATTATAGTTATTCAGCCTTGTATTAAGACGATTCATTAATTCGAGTAACTTATCAATAAAGGCAATTATTTTGATAAATATCACAAAAAGTCCCAAATAAATAAAGCGAGCTAAACGCTCGCTTTATTTATGCCGCATTTTTTTAAGTTTTGTTCTCACTAAAATATCGGTTGTAGACAGCACCTAAGGAGGCTGTACTTGCGAAACGATCATAGTTCAATGTTGCTTGGACCTCTTCGGCAGAGGCAGACAGCTTGTTGGTACCATTCACATAAATCGTCACCACCCCGTCCTTCAGTCCTGAAAGATCTAAATCAGTTGTCCATGAGTCTGAAAACACGGTAGCCATGCCTGTGGCTTCTGTACCATCAGCGTCGACTGCTTTGATATCTATGAACTCACTATCTTCAAATCGTTCACTGCTACCACTTATTGTCACGCTTTCCACTCCAGCAACATCGTTGATAGCATCTAGATGTATTGTTGGTGTGATTGGCATGGAGTAAGCCGTGTTCTGGCTACCTGTATTCCCTGACAAGTCTTGGAAGTCACGAACAAGCAACGCCACATTGAGCTCTGACGTGCTTGGTACCACCACATCACCAGTCCAAACGCTTGGGTCCGCGGTTGCCATTAATGAAGTGATCGTGGTACCACCTAACTCCGCCACAGCACCTTGCAATGCTTTATCGAATTCCAGCGTCACCGTCACGCTTTGGCCGATGGCTTGGTGCTCAGGCGTAAACGTGACGTTAGTCAAGGTTGGCAGAGATTGCGCGAGTGTAAAGCTCTGGCTTTCACTCACTTCAATACCCGCTGAGTTCGTCCCTGTCACAATCACGGTATAAGTGCCGTTGGCTTGGTGACTCATATCAATCGCGTCACTGGTCCAAGTGCCACCGACTTGTACCGTTGCACTGCTGCTTTTTAGTACCGTCGCGCTGCCTTGTGCTTTCACTTCAAGACGCAGGGACTGGCCGTCAAAACGTGTCGACGTACCTTCAAATTGTAGCGTGGCGGCATGCGTTTCATTCACACTGCCCACTGAAGTAATGGTTAAGGTCGGCGTGATCGGCATGGAGTAAGCCGTATTCTGGCTAACGGTGTTTCCTGATAAGTCTTGGTAGTCATGAACCAGCAACGCCACATTCAGCTCTGACGTGCTTGGTACCACCACATCGCCAGTCCAAACGCTTGGGTCCGCGGTTGCCATTAATGAAGTGATCGTTGTACCACCTAATTCCGCCGCTGCGGATTGCAGATCTTTATCGAATTCCAGCGTTACCGTCACGCTTTGGCCGATGGCTTGATGCTCAGGCGTAAACGTCACATTAGTCAGCGTTGGCAGAGACTGCGCGAGTGTAAAGCTCTGGCTTTCACTCACTTCAATGCCCGCTGAGTTTGTCCCCGTCACCATCACAGTATAAGTGCCATTGGTTTGGTGACTCATATCCATTGCGTCACTGGTCCAAGTGCCACCAGCTTGTACCGTTGCACTGCTGCTTTTTAGTACCGTCGCGCTACCTTGTGCTTTCACTTCAAGACGCAGGGACTGGCCGTCAAAACGTGTCGACGTACCTTCGAATTGTAGCGTGGCGGCTTGCATTTCATTCACACTGCCCACCGGCGTAATAGCTAAGGTCGGCGTGATCGGCATAGAGTAGGCTGTGTTCTGGCTACCTGTATTCCCTGACAAGTCTTGGAAGTCACGAACAAGCAACGCCACATTGAGCTCTGACGTGCTTGGTACCACCACATCACCAGTCCAAACGCTTGGGTCCGCGGTTGCCATTAATGAAGTGATCGTGGTACCACCTAACTCCGCCACAGCACCTTGCAATGCTTTATCGAATTCCAGCGTCACCGTCACGCTTTGGCCGATGGCTTGGTGCTCAGGCGTAAACGTCACGTTAGTCAAGGTTGGCAGAGATTGCACGAGTGTAAAGCTCTGGCTTTCACTCACTTCAATACCCGCAGAGTTCGTCCCCGTCACAATCACGGTATAAGTGCCGTTGGATTGGTGACTCATATCCATTGCGTCACTGGTCCAAGTGCCACCGGCTTGTACTGTCGCACTGCTGCTTTTTAGTACCGTCGCGCTGCCTTGGGCTTTTACTTCAAGACGCAGGGACTGTCCGTCAAAACGTGTTGACGTGCCTTCGAATTGTAACGTGGCGGCTTGCATTTCATTCACACTGCCCACTGGAGTGATGGCTAAGGTCGGCGTGATCGGCATGGAGTAAGCCGTGTTCTGGCTACCGGTATTTCCTGATAAGTCTTGGTAGTCACGAACAAGCAACGCCACATTGAGCTCTGACGTACTTGGTACCACCACATCACCAGTCCAAACGCTTGGATCCCCGGTTGCCACTAATGAGGTGATCGTGGTACCACCTAACTCCGCTGCGGCGGATTGCAAATCTTTATCGAATTCCAGCGTCACCGTCACGCTTTGGCCGATGGCTTGGTGCTCAGGCGTAAACGTCACGTTAGTCAAGGTTGGCAGAGATTGCGCGAGTGTAAAGCTCTGGCTTTCACTCACTTCAATACCCGCAGAGTTCGTCCCTGTCACAATCACGGTATAAGTGCCGTTGGTTTGGTGACTCATGTCCATTGCGTCACTGGTCCAAGTACCACCGGCTTGTACTGTCGCAATGCCGCTTTTTAGTACCGTCGCGCTGCCTTGGGCTTTCACTTCAAGGCGCAGGGACTGGCCGTCAAAACGTGTTGACGTACCTTCGAATTGTAACGTGGCGGCTTGCATTTCATTCACACTGCCCACTGGAGTGATGGCTAAGGTCGGCGTGATCGGTAATTCGTGAGCGGTGTTATCCTCCCCTATGTTACCAGTCAAATTTTTAAACTGACTAACAACCAAGTCGACACTTAACAGCGTGGTGCTCGGAACTTGTACATCACCAACCCAGACCTTTTTATCTGCCGTTGCGGACAGAGAACTGATGCGATTGCCGCCAAGCGTAGCGGTCGCCTCTTGGATCTCTTTATCAAACTCAAGCGATACATTCACGCTTTGACCCACGCTCTGATGCTCGGGGTTAAATGTCACATTGGTCAGTTTTGGTAAGGTTCCTTCAACCGCGATGCTTAAGCTGCTTCCTTTTCCAGGAATTGTGTTGGTACTTTGATAGCTATTATCTTCTACCTGAATAGTGATATTTTTATCTTGTTTTTCTGGGCTGATGTAATTAACCGTCCACGTAATATTGTCTGAAGTCGACCAAGTATCTTGTTTTAACGTTCCTGTTGCACCGCTATCACTAGCGACAAGATGGACATCTGAGATATCAAAGTTCGTAACTTCTTCTGTAAAGTTAAACGCGAGCGTAATCTCTTCGCCTCCAAAAAGAGGGGCGCTTGAGGCGGTAGAGATACTTAGCCCGGGAACGGTTGCCGCTTCCACATGCGCGTCAATAGAACTTTCACTCTTGTTATCCACCTTGTCTGTTGCTGCCACCGTGATCGTATGATCGCCTTTAGGTAACAAATAGCTTATGACATAAGGCCCCGCTTCGGTTGTCGGCTCAGTAATCGCTTGAGGAGCCACAGTGCTGCCACCACTCACCGCTTTTGACGTGACGAGGTTTAAATTTTTATCTGTAATGTATGCGCTAATTTCTAGCTGATACTTATCGTTTGTCGGTATCTTAGAGATTTGATTAGCACTTAAGCCAGAAATACTTGGAACGTCATAATCAACAATAGACTCGATAACTTGTCCATCATAACTTTTGCCTAGTAATTCAAAGCTTGTATTCTCTCTTCCAACTGAGTCCGTCACCGTCACCTTAAGGGTATATGACCCTTGATTATCGACGGCAAAGTTCATCATTCCATTACCACTAGATGAGATAACATCACCTGAGTAACGCAAGGAATCACCGAGGCTTGGAATAAGCTCCACAGAATATTGTGAAGCTTTCACTCTTTCTCCTTCCACCGTAGATAGCGTAAACGGCTGGCTCGCCTTGGTTAAAAACAGTTTCCCACCCTGCAAACTCGTAATTCCATCGAAATCAACCGTGACTTTAGGAACACTAATATCAATGACTTTTCTGATATCAGAATACAGTCCGACGCTATCTGTCGCTTTGATGTCTACTGTGATTGAACCACGCCCCTCTAACTGAGATTTCGGTAGTTCAAAGTACGTAGATGAACCATTCCCATCCTCTACTCTTTCTTCTTGATAACTCGGGTTTAAAACCGAGTAGTTTACTTTTGCGAGGCTGCTACCAGTGTCCGTTATGTCGAAACGAAAACGAACATTATCTGGATTTGTTGGCGATTCAGTTACGATAATCTCATCGCCAACACTTGGAGGTGTGTTGTCAACTTTAATATCAACGGTCGCTTCACCGACTCTCGACCACACATCCGTTGCGGTAATAATTGTCCTGAGCGTTTTTCCATCAGCATCGCTAGGAAGTTCACTCGTAAATGTTGAACACTTGTAGGTTGGGTCATCTGCACACACTTCCAATTGCGCAAACTTCTCCGGATTATCTTTATAGTTGTAGGATTCCGTTCCAAATCTGGCCATCACATTGTCTAGCCTAGAGTTTTCATACAACTTAATTCTGAATTTAGCGACAAGCTGCTGGCCATTAATGGTTGTGTTTCCGACCGGATCAGTAATTTCAACGACTACCGAACCTTTAGGTAATTCAAGCAGTAGATCATGCTCTGGCGTCAAGTTTCCTGCTAAGTCAGATACGTTTTTGATTTTGTATTCTTGAGTTGTACTCAGACCATCAATAATATCGGCGTAGGATTCAGAGTACGTACACTTGATATTTCCAACACCTTTGGCACAGGTCGTTGGTGTATAAGCTTTGTTGCCAAGATTACGAACCAACTTTGGATACTTATCTGAACTTTCAGTATTCACGCCTGATAAAGCATCATTGAAAGAGAGCTCAAATGTGAGCATCTTCTTCTTCAAAGCTTCATCAAACCAAACATCACTTCCTTTAAAACTGTATGAGTTACCATCAACGACTGTTGGTGCATCAATATCCACCATCGAAAAATTGAACTTGTTGATCGTTTCACGCCCATTTGTACCCAAGGTTTTAGTGATCAAAGTGACAGGTGCCTTTGTCATGTTTTGCACAACATTTACACTACAACTGTAAGGTTCTTGCGATACGTTGATAACACCAGAAGTTGGTTGCTCATTAGTTGGTGGTGCATCTAGAGAGTTGTACTCTTCACGAACCCAACACTCTAACGTTTTGGCTTTGACCGCACTCAATGTAGTAAAGGTGACATCAAGAACACCATCAGATAAGTAGTTTTGGAAGTCCAGCGGACTTGCAACCGAGAGAACCACGCCTTCACGCTGTACGCTAAAGGTTTGGTTTACTTTTCCAACCTTTCTGTCTTTTTCGTCAAGGTAACGAACTTTGTTGTAAACCTTTATATCAAGTTCATAGTTACCATCTTTGGCAATTTGTGTAGAAAGCAGCGTTGCCGTCCAAGTGCCATCTGCGGTTTCTGAGAACGTAAAGTTAGTCCCGTTTTGCTCTCCAGAAAATCTATACGTTGAGTCAATTCGATCAACGCCACTGTCATCAACAATATCAAGCGTAAGTACGATATTCCCATCTTGATAGATGGTGTTGTTTGTAATTGGCGTTCCATCCGTGTAACTCATCGCTAGCGTTACCTGCGGGATGGAATTGTACACTTTAACGGTAAAATCTTGCTCACCACTGGTTAAGGTTGTGTTGCCACGAACATCAGACCCTTTTAAACGAACCTTGTGTGTACCCGTACCTAAATCACCAAGGCTCACTTTGAGATCTTCATTGATTTTTTTACCTGGAGAGCCAGGTAATGGCTCCAGATCGCTAAACGTCCAATACTCTAGGCTTTCTCGATTGACACCATTAATTGAAACATCACCGTTGGCATTTAGGTCTAGCGCCGTTAGGTCAAAGACATAGTTACCTAAGTAGTAGTCATTCGCATTGAAACCACTTAATCCTAATGTTGGCCCATCACGATCAAGAATAACCTTGCTCGTGTTAGAACTAGATTCAAAGCCGTAAATATCGGTTGCTTTTACATACAGTGACGTGGTTTTTTCATCTTCAAAAATTTCTATTTTATCTGTGTCACTCTTAATGAGAGACATTGCAAACTCTTTAGATGAATCCGTTGGCACAATTGTCTTAATTGGCGAATCTTTACCATCCTGATACAGAGAGACTTGCTCAATGTCTGAATCGTCTATTACGGATTTAAATCGCACGTTGAACTCACGCCCGACAACATAGTTCTCTTTGGACAATGTGTCTTCAACCCAAGGCGTATTTAGGATGATTTCTGGACCTTTGTTATCGACTTGGAATGTGAATTTCCCTGTTGTACTAACATTGGCAGGGTAAGCGTTGTCCGTCGCAGTGACATAAAATTCATTCCATTCATCGTAATCAAATGCTTTTGAAACCAGTTGGACTTTGACGTCAGGTTGTTCACCAACTAGGTATGGTACGTCACACGTCTCTGTTATAGGGTCACAGCTTTCTAATGTCAGTGCCTGACCAGATCCTCGGCGAAGATCTATTTTTACATTATTGCCGGGGCTTAACGTCCCCCAATCAATGACAGGTGTCCATTGGTTGTTACCGCCTAAACGGCTTTGAACCTGCTCACTTTTTACAATAGGAGCTTCAGAGTCGATACGAATATTGAATCTCGGAGCCGTGCTAGTTAACTCTGAAACGGAGTTACCTAAATTATCCTCTGCCGCTGCAACGACTAACCAATCACCATCACCCGGGTAAATCGTCGCGCCTTGATTTGAACAAAGCTCCCCCGTACATAATTTGACTTTAAAGGCGTCTTTCGAGTTATTCGCAAAGTCCTCTGGTGTGTATGTGACTTTTTCACCCGTTTGCTGGTAGAAAACAAGACCTCTTGAAGAAAGCTTGTCACCCACAACGTCTTCAACCTTGAAGGTCAATTCATGGGTATTTTTGGCATTTAAATAAATACCGTCTTCTACAGGTTTACCATCGACATCATTAGGTGGGAGGTAACTCGTTTTAGGGAAATCATTATCAATAAATACCGTTTCTATAAACGGAGCTTTGCCATCGTAACCATACGCATTACCATGTGGGTCCATGGCACTGGCTTCCACAGCAAACTCTACAATATCTTTTAGTTCACTAGACTGAGAGTTAAGGGTAAAGAGGTACTCTTTTCGATAAGCATTGCTGTTGCCAGGGTTCTCTACAATGTTGATGTCCAGCGGTATTTCAATGTTTGGCTCACTGGCTTGATACCACATCGTGCTAAACTTCGGACCATAAGCGTCGGTTTCTACAATACCAGAAGGATCGTCTAGGACAATTTTAGAAACAACTTCACCAGCAATATAAAGCTTATTGCCAACCATCGTCTCTCGACCGCTTTCAATCGTTAATTTTGGCTGTGGAGGCAAGATATCGATACTGCTACCCTCTGTATCAAAAATGTTCTTACCATTTAAGTTAGGATTAGCCATCGAAATATCATCAGCATAGAGCTGCGCGATATTGGTCTCAATACCGTATTTGCTCGCCATGATTTCGTAATACGATTGCGCTAAATCCTTTCGATAAGTATCGGAACCGAATTGATAAGAATCGAGCATAACCTGACGTCCACCAACACCAATACCATTCGCTTTTCCATCAAAGCTCAAATCATCGTAAATAGCGGAGGCAAAATCTAATGAGTTATTTCTCGGCATTCCTTGAGCAATACTATCGATGGCTTCGACAAGAAATCGGTGTAGATAATCGTTTGATGGCTTTTCTGGAATCGCTTTAGTAGCAAGCATTTCGTTCGTTGCATAAGGCACAACCGTTGGATCAAACCCAAAGAATGAATTGTTGTTCGTACCTGATAACGCGTAGCGCACCTCATCAAGAATTTGAATCGCACGCTCAGAAGTTTTCTCTCCGGCAGTGACTTGATCCCACTGGAAATCAAACAAGCTAGTCTGATATGTCGATAGTTCAGTAATATAGTAAGTCTGAGAGCCATTGAGCTTAAAGTACACGCCAATATTGGCCTTGTTTAAATCAACCGTTACTTTTTTGGTTCCTGGATCTCTTTTCCATTGATAGTAGTATGGCTCGCTGCCTTCGATACCAATTAAACGAACGCGCATGAAGTCATAATTCACAACATCAGTTGTGGTTTCACAACTCGCGACGTCAAGAGCCATTGATTGGTCACTTTCCAATTGTTGGATAGTGGTACAACTCGCAAGTGAAGTGAATTCACCATTTGGACTCAACCCTTCAAGTTGCGCTCGCGCACCAATAAATGGTGTCACCACTTTTATAGTTGGCAGATCAAAGCTACTTCTAAAATATACTTCTCTTGGAGTGCTCTCGTTATCAGACTCATCGACGGTTTGAATGACTAACTTTTGACTACTGTTTTCTGATACCGATTTAAAGCTGTCACCTAAAATATCTCTTACAAATGGAATGTAATAGATGACATCTTCTACACGCCCATTGCTGTCTAACAGCGTTTCGTGCGGAATTTTTGCGATGTAATCGTCATCTGATGCGGTTGTATCAATAACTTGCTGAAGTGAGTAGTTGTTATCGTTATTTTGGCTGACATAATACTTGACGACGAGCTTAAGTTTATTGGCGTTGGAGCCTAAAACCGTATCGGTATTTACGTCCGATACTTTCACACGAACATAAGGGATTTTATTCTCTTTCAACAAGTTAGCGTTGAAGTTACTAAAATCCACCCCTTTTAATGAATTCTGAATCCCTATACTTGCGTACGCATAGTCAATCTTCAAGAAATCGCGGCTCGCTTGAACATTGTCTGGGGTATACGTATCTTGAGAATAGATACCATCGTAAGTGGTTCGTTCACCATCTAAACCGACATTTACGTACGTCATTGACGCACCTTCAGGATAAGTAATCGTTTGTGCTGGCGCTTGATCGTCACGACTTACTGCATGCTGACTAGTGCCCGTATTGCCTTTGCTATCCTTCGCTCGAACCTCAAAGACCGTCGTAGATAGGAATTCATCAGTTGGGTAAGCCTTACTAAACTCACAAGCATTTCCAGACTCTACAGTGACAGGAGAACATGTGACGTCCTCATGTAAGCCATCTTTAAATGAAATACTGACCGAACTGATCTCTTGCGAGCTTTCTTTTACAACCCCTTTCAGAACATACTCTTTAAGTTGATTATTAATTGCACTCGCCGATGTAATATCAATAACAGGCGCATCGTTATCCCATTCAAAGTTGATATGAAGACCCGAATGGCTGCCTGGAATTAACTCATTACCCAATACATCCGCTGTATATAAGACTAATCGTGCTGCTGTTACGTTTGAGAGCCCTGTGGCAGGGTTCATATCCACACTATCGATCTCTTTGGTATTAATGTTAACTTTAACGTTGGTCTCTCGAAGGCCAACTTCAAAATCATCAAATTCAACCGAACAGAATGTGCTTCCAAAATCTTGTATGTCGTTACATTGAAATTCACCAGACCAAGAGCCATTAACCTGATACTGAATAAAGGCGGATACGTCTTCTACACCGATATCATCAACAATCTTTAGATCAACTTTGTCAGTGCCAGCGAGTACATCACTGTCCGTACGAGTAACTATTGGCGCATCTGTATCGATATTCGTACCATCTCGCGGCGGAATGACGCCATCAGTACTGCCATATGTACCTAGGTCATTAAGCTTCTTACTAAAGTCGACATAGTCTGCGGCATCAGTACCAGAGATATTGACACTTGGATCGTTTACCACGATCAGAACATGCTGAGATAAATCACGTGTATAAATGTCGCTATTTATCTTTTTCTGTCCAAAGCTGAGGGGAGTCACTGCTCCTGAAGTCTGGCTCACTTCAAGACCATCAAGAACACCATCTGCAATAACATCCCGATATTGGATGTCAGCGAAATGCATTGAAGTGTAGATGTTATCGCTGTTGCCGTATTTTTTTATAAGATCGTAAGAGTAAGACGAGTATGCAGTTAATAAAGCGCCGTATTGATGCCCAGCACTAGCAAAACTGCTTTGCCCACCTTTGGTTATATCAATAGGTTTGGTCTCATTTACGTCAAACCCATACATGCTATTGATACTATCCAAAGCGGTTGAAAAGGCACTATCATCTGTGGATCCTTGAGAAATTTTGTACTTTGCCAAGCCTGCTGCCAAGTTCGACAGCGGAGTAAGCATTAACTTTTGCTCACTCCCCTCTTTAAAGTTCACAACACCTTCAAATTTAAGTGTCTTCGCATTGCTCACTGATACCGTTTCATTCGTAAACGGGTCGGTATAACTCCCCTCTTTTGCAACAACAAAAAGAGGCATTGAAGACGATTCAAACTCTAGCAGATAGTTTCCGAACGCATCAGACGTCGTGTTAGCCAACTTCCGGCCTAAGTTTCCATTTTTGAATTCGAAAACCTCAATCTTTGCGCCATTTACAGGGGCGTCAAAAACCATACCGGAAATGCTTCCTTTGCTTCTAGCTGGAGGTGTGTTGTCTCCTCCATCACCACCACCACATGCACTCAATAAAAGAGATGTAAGCGTAAGACCTAATGTTAATTTCAGCGTATTTTTAGCGAACATAGTAATTTGGCAAAATATATTTTGCCGAGATTATATTATTGTAAAATATTTTCTCAACGTGACAATAACACCACTTAAAAAGCCAAAAACACCAGACCAACCGTCACTTTTACTAAATTATCAAATTAAAATCATCACCTATAATTATTCACTTAGTTAAAACGGAGGAATTAGCCATACTTTAATGCTAGGTTTTGTTTAAAATATTATACTCTACGCACAACTGTCAGCCTTGATAAAGCACCAAAACTAATGACCATTTTAATAATAAAAAGGAGTGTGCGAACTCCTACCGCAACCCTTCTCACCATTGCCTTACTCATTTTTATTGGCGTATCTCTTTCTCACCACATCCTCACTCCCATGGATAGACTGCCTACCGTTAAGCCTTTGGAGTTCAAGAATGAGGGAGTTCAAACGCCTTTTGAGGTGGGTACTCTTAGACAAAAAATCACCATAGGTGTGGTTGAGTACTCGTTTGTCGCTTCATTGTTAAAATCAGGGATAAGTCAAAAAGAGATTAATTTGCTATTGGCCCTTATTAAAAGTAACTTTAATATTATTGATTCAGTTAAGAGAGATGACCATTTTATCTTAAGAACTAAGTTAAATAGTAGAAATGAAACCTATATTAGTTCTTTTTACTATTTAGGTAGTAAAACCGATTTATTTATTATCAATGATGGGCAAGGTAACATATTTGATGAACATGGCGTGTCAATAAAAAATAAACTCCGATTTTCAGATCCCTTTGATAAAAGCTACAGAGTAAGCTCTGGCTATGACTTAAAACGAACACACCCAGTAACTAATATAACGACTCCGCACCTAGGCACTGACTATGCAACACCAGTAGGCACACCGATTCGTAGTATTGCTGATGGTATCGTTTTAAAGTCTCGTTACAACCGTTTTGCGGGCAACTACATTAATATCCGCCACACAAATGGTGCGGTATCACGCTACCTACACTTATCTCAACGCAACGTCCACGTTGGCGAGAAGATCAGCCGAGGACAAGTGATAGGAAAAACGGGTAACACAGGAAGAACAACAGGGCCGCATTTACACCTTGAACTGCACATTAATGGTATTCCGGTTGATTACGAGCGATACATTCAAAAGCACCCAAACACTGACGTTAATATAGAAATGCTGATTGCAGCGAGAAAAGAAAAAGCTGAATTAACAGCGGAATGGCAACGGTATAGGCAGTCAAACAGGTAACAACATTCACTTCGATTCGCTCTTTCTTCATTTATCTGAAGCGAGTCCTCGTAACCCTCTGAGCGCTTCAAGATCTGTCGCCACTTTCCAATTTCAGGACAAAAAAAGAGCCGCTATATGCGGCTCTTAATGATGCGAATCTTTGTTTACAGACCCATGAGTTAATATTTTTGTGGGCACAACTGAATGTAGCAAACTTACTGGCACGTAACACGCTTAGACTTCAGAAAAAGCTATCATCCTCCAGCAAGAGCTTTAATAGTTCAGCATCCAACTGCTGTTGATCGCCTCTCCCTGCTCATCCAGTTTATGAATAATATAGTCGATAAATACTTTTACTTTCGCGGGCACAAACTTACGACTTGGATAGTATATATAGACACCTTGACCATCGGTTCTTTGAGGTTCAGAAACCAACATCAGTTTACCTTGCTGTACTAAGTCTCGAGCAAGATATTGGGGCATCAGTGCAATCCCTGCTCCTAAACTCGCTAAAGAGGACATCGCATAACCATTGTCTACTGTCACTTGATGTGTAGGACTAAATTCTACTAATTGCCCATCTAAAGGCATCGTCAAGGTAAGCAAGCGCCCCGATTGTTTATAGCGGTACATTATCCATTTGTGCTGGTTAAGCGCTTCAACACTCTGAGGCCGACCAAACTTCTTTATGTACTCCGGACTGGCAAACATACCCATATCAATAGGACATAATCGCCTCGCAATCAGGTTGCTGTCATTTAGTCTCCCGCTTCGAATAGCAACGTCCATCCCACTCTCCAATATACTGGTGTATTCATCGGAAAAGCTAAGATCCAACTTCACTTCAGGGTAACGTTCGCAAAACTCTGGAATCAGCGGAGTTATATAGTTTTGCCCGAACGATAAAGGAAGGCTGACACGAAGTGTACCAAACGGAGATGCAATACTTTGATGAAGCTGCTCTTCACTACTTTTGAGCAAGTTGATCACTTCTCTTGCCGTCTCAAGGTAGTTAAACCCCGCTTCAGTGAGCTGGAGTTGACGTGTTGTACGGTGAACTAAACGAACACCCAAATCCTGTTCTAGGCGAGCAATCGCTTTACTAACAGTAGAAGGCGACTGCCCTAATTGATTCGCGACTGCTGTAAAGTTCCCTAAGTCCACAACAGATACAAACAACTTTATTAATGACAGCTTATCCATAACGCTCACAATTAATGAAAAATAATCACATCTAATATGACAGAAAAAGTATTTTTGTGTCATGCAAACTTTTCTAGTATTTCGGAAAAGCATACCTAGCTATGGATATTTCTACTGACCTCAGAGACGACAAATAAAGCCAACACCATTAACTCTACACTCAGAATGCTCGGGCTTACGGCATTTTCTCCAACCTTTAATTCCATTGCATCTCATTAAGTGCAATGAAACATACTGAACTTGCTCTAACACGGTAAGAGGTTTTAATGACAATAATTCAACTTAAACGCGAAGTGATCTGTTTTGCTGGCGATTCTGGAGATGGTATCCAATTACTTGGAGAACGCTTTTCAGACAACTCGTCGAAACAAGGAAACGATGTCATGACGTTACCTGATTATCCAGCTGAGATACGGGCTCCGGCAGGAACCACATCTGGAGTATCGGCTTTTCAGATGCAATTTGCCTCAACAGAGATTTATACTCCTGGCGACGATTTTTCAGTCTTAATCGCTTTGAATGCCGCTGCATTAAAAACCAAAATCTCACAACTCGTTGAAGGCGGTTTGGTGCTTATTGATCTCGATGGTTTTAATAAAAAAAACCTTGAGCTTGCTGGCTATGAATCGAACCCATTGAGCGATGGTAGCCTCGCAGATTATCGAGTGATTAGTGACAGTTTTACGCGTTTAACCGTTCAATCTCTTTCTGAGTTAAACATAGCGCCTAAAGTAGTGAAGCGAAGCAAAAACTTTTTTATGCTTGGTATTGTTTTATGGATTTACAGCCGTCCGCTAGAACCGACCATTGAATGGCTAAATAATAAATTCGCTGACAATTCGCAAGTGAGAGAGGCAAACACTTTAGCCATAAAGTCGGGATTTAATTATGCTGAAACAACCGAAATATTCAGCGACTGTTTTCAGGTTGCTCCCGTAGCAGATAAAACTGGCTTGTATCGTACTGTTTCAGGGAACGAAGCATTATCGCTTGGGTTAATATGCGCAGCAGAAAAACTCCAACGCCAGCTATTTTTGGGCTCGTACCCCATAACACCCGCCTCAGATATTCTACACACGCTATCAACCTATCAACACTTTGGGGTCACGACATTCCAAGCAGAAGATGAGATTGCAGCTGCTTGTTCAGCTTTAGGTGCATCTTATGCTGGCGGTTTAGGAGTCACATCAACGTCTGGCCCTGGATTATGTTTGAAAGCAGAGACCATTAACCTTGCCGTGATGGCGGAGTTGCCAATGGTTGTTATCAACGTACAACGTGGAGGCCCCTCCACTGGCCTACCGACTAAAACAGAGCAATCAGACTTGCTTTTGTCTTTGTATGGTAGAAATGGGGATTCACCACTCCCAGTGTTGGCTCCTGCCTCTCCTGCAGACTGCTTTGATATGGCAATCGAGGCATGCCAAATTGCCACTACATTTATGACGCCAGTGATCTTATTGAGTGACGGTTACTTAGCAAACGGCTCCGAATCTTGGCTCGTGCCCAACCCTGATGAGATTAAGCTCACTGCCGAGGCAACAAAAGCAAACATAAGCCCGTTTTATCCCTATGCCCGTGATGACGTGTATTACAGCAGAGAGTGGGTCACGCCTGGCACAAAAGAGAAAATGCACCGCATTGGAGGATTGGAAAAGCAAGCGATTACAGGCAACCCTTCTCATGATCCTGAAAACCACCAGCGCATGACTGATGAAAGAGCAAAAAAAATAAATAACATCAGCCATTTCATCCCTAAACAAACGCTAACAGGCAGTACTCAAGACTCACTGCTAGTGCTAAGTTGGGGAGGCACGCAAGGTTCTGTGTCGACCGCAATTGAGCATCTGAGAAAGCAAGGAGCATCGGTTGCTCACGCCCATATTAAGTATCTAAACCCGTTTCCAATCAATTTGGAAGAGATCATTAGCCAATTCAAACATGTGCTTGTTTTTGAGTTGAATAACCAACAACTCGTCAAAGTGATTCGCTCACAATATGCCATTTCTGCACGCTCCGTAACCCAAGTTAAGGGGTTACCATTCAAAGTTCACGAGGTCATTGAGTCTATTAACCACCACCTGAAGGATATTAAAAATGACGACTAAGGTACTCAACCGCAAAGATTTCGCATCTGATGTTGAAGTCAAATGGTGTCGAGGCTGTGGTGATTTTAACGTATTAAAAACGATGCAATCCGTTCTAGCACGATTAGGTCGAACTAAAGAGAACACCGTATTCATCTCAGGGATTGGCTGCTCATCTCGTTTTCCTTATTATCTCGATACTTATGGATTTCATACGATTCACGGCCGTGCCCCTGCCATCGCTACTGGTGTAAAAGCTAGCAATCCAGAATTAGATGTTTGGGTTGTAACTGGCGATGGTGACGCACTGAGTATTGGCGGTAATCACTTTATTCACGCGATTCGACGCAACCAAGACATTAAAATTTTGCTTTTTAATAATGCTGTCTATGGACTGACCAAAGGCCAATTTTCCCCGACAAGCGAACAGGGCTTCATTTCTAAGTCGAGCCCTGAAGGCTCTCCCGATCAAGCGCTTAAACCTCTGGCATTAGCAGCATCCGCAGGTGCTACGTTCATAGCACGAACATCAGACAATGATCCTACACACATGACGATGGTGTTAGAGGCTGCTGCCGCGCATTCGGGCACTGCTGTAGTTGAAATCCTGCAAAACTGCGTCATTTTTAACGATAAAGTGCACGAACCTTACAACGGCCCAGCTAATAGAAGCGAACATCTACTTTATCTCTCAGATAATGAACCGTTATTGTTTGGTAAAACACACTCAAAAGCGTTGATCAATAGAGGGTTTGGTTTCGAGATTGTCGAATCAGAGGCCCCGAACCTTTTGCTCCACTCCAGTCAATGCGAGGAGTCATACTATGCTTATGCGCTTGCTAACTTGAGCTATCCAGACTTTCCCGTACCCGTGGGCGTTTTTCGTTCAGTGACTCGACCTACTTTTGATCAGGTCATTCGACATCAAAAACACCAAGCAACTCTAAAATATGGCCAAGGCGACTTAACCGAATTGCTCAAACAAAACAGTTATGAGCGTCTCTGCTAACAATTGAAAGAGCCAACTATTGAGGCAACCTTCCCTGCAAAAATGACACTAAAAGGTTTCCAATTCTAGTTGGCGACTTGCTGAATGATGAGTTGATAAGGAAGTGTGGTGGTTGCAGAGATCCATCACACTAAAAAGAGGCTCTATAATGAGCCTCTTCTGTTTTTTAAAATAGTGACATCGTCACTCTTCTGAATGGTTTCTATCGTATTCAGCGCTTGCCTTTTTCAGCCCTTCTAAATCGTCTGAACATAACAACCTCTTCAGACTGTCGATTTTCTTATCAGGCCAATCATATATCCTAAGGGCGAGCAGTTCGTCTATCGTCTCGCGAGAAAAGCGATATTTGATATGCTTAGCTGGTGAGCCTGCAACCATGCTGTAAGGCTCAACATCTTTCGTCACCACGCTGTTTGCCGCAACGATTGCTCCTTCTCCGATAGTCACACCCGGCATTATCATGGATCGCATACCGAGCCAGGCACCATCGCCAATGTGAGTATCTCCTTTCCCGACGTACGCTTCTTCAATAAAGTCCATAAATGGGTACAAGGAGAACCAATCAGCTCTATGTGTACTGTTTCCCCCCATAACAATCACAACTTCCGCTGCAATGCAGACAAAGTCACCTATATGTAACTTATCAATCTTCCATTTTGGTTCCCAATCTCGGCTGAACTCATCGCCTTGTAGATATCTTACAACGGACTCCTCAAAACCGGCGTCCCAACAATCACTGTAATAACTATGTTTACCTTTAATCGTTATATTTGGGTTCGTAACAACTTCATGTAGCAAAGTCACCTTAGACCAATGCTTAGTTTTCATGAATACTCCTATAAATACTATCGAATAAAACACTGCAGATAGTATGTATCTAAATAAGCTCTAATAATTACGTAGTGCCTATTACCACTAAAATTTATTTCACCACCGAGCTAATAATATTGTAAGCAGCCTCTACTCTTTCTGCATTAGGGTAGTTTTTATTCGCTAGAATCACTATGCCTATTTTTTCAGAGGGTACATATGCGACATATGCCCCAAAGCCACCTGTTGCACCCGTTTTGTTATACCAAACGTCACGACCGAGAGTACCGGATTCACTTGCTTGAACCGGTTTAGCGTTGAGAATTACGTCGCTGGAGTTACCCTTCAATAATTGCGAAAGTGAAACGGGGTAATCATAACCCTCCCACCCTACGGCTTGTGTAAACGTGTCGGTATCAAAATACTTAGTATGAGTTCGCTCTAGCGCATTTTCTATATCAGTATTAAGTTGCGCTTGACCCATATTTGCTTCGATATATTGAAGCATATCTAAGCTTGTTGATTTAATACCATAGGCTTGTGCATCAAGAATACCTGGATTAACTCTAACGGGTTTTCCCTCAGAACTATAACCAAAAGCATAGTTGTTAAGCTTATCCTTTGGTACATCGACAAACGTATTGGTCATACCGAGCTCAGGTAGGATGACGGTTTCCATCATTTCCGTATAGTCTGACTTCATACTCAAGGCACCGATGTAGCCAAATAGACCAATACTAGGGTTTGAGTACTTCCTCTTAGTACCGGCTTCGTACTCCGGCTTCCACGTTTTGTAGTACTGCATCATGTCAGCGTCGTTCGTTACTTCGCTAGGGAATTGCAATGGTAGACCACCTGCAGTGTAGGTTGCGACATGAACTAGCTTGGTATTACCCAGGACACTATTTTCTAATTCTGGAATATAATCTTTGACCTTGTCATCCATGTTCAACTTACCTTTTTCTTGGGCGTACCCAGTCAAAGTAGCGGCAAAAGTTTTACTGATAGAGCCGAGTTCAAAAATTGTGTCGTTAGTGACCAAACTCCCCTTACTTTCGTCAGCGAAACCGTAATTGTAAAAATAACGCTTACCATCAATCGTTACTGCAACAGCCAACCCCGGAATGTCGTATTCGTTCATTAATCCTTTAGCACATTCATCAACTACGCTCTTTAATTGACTGCTAACCGTTGACTCCGTTTTCGCAAACGTGACGAAAGA
Organism: Vibrio sp. ArtGut-C1; assembly: GCF_002105475.1. Lineage (NCBI taxonomy): Bacteria > Pseudomonadati > Pseudomonadota > Gammaproteobacteria > Vibrionales > Vibrionaceae > Vibrio > Vibrio sp. ArtGut-C1. Next base: position 99,987 of record NZ_NCTH01000018.1, read on the forward strand.
AGTGAGCGATAAAATGGCCACCAAGGCATTGTTTAATTTCATTGAACCCTCAATTTTTAATTTTCACTTATAATTAATTTCTAGTTTATTCCAAGGCTTTTAGCTTTTTATATAAAAGTAATCCTGACTTGAAGAACTCCAATCGTTAACCCCCGATGAATAACACTGTGTCTTCAAATTTTTAGTGCGATATAAACAGGTTTAAACCTGATCACCGTTGATAGGTAGGCCGATTAGATACGAATGTAAGTAACATCCGTTTGCAAAATGGGGAAATAATGTACTCAATTACGCTTTCTCCATATCACGATAACGGTATACTAGGTAGATATACCTAATGTATACAGATCCACATCCTCACAACGCTTTAGAACCACTTTTCAACGTCTACAGAGAAAACGATGCCATTTTCACTACACTTCGAAACTGGAAAAGTCACCAGCCAACAGCTTTATTCCGAGATATACCAAGGGATATTAGAAGGCAGATTACGATCAAATGAGAGATTACCGTCGACTCGCATGTTGTCAAAAAAGTTAGGCATAGCAAGAAACACTGTCATTTCGGTGTATGAGCGACTTCAGTTCGAGGGGTGGATAGTAAAAAAGGCAGGGTCTGGCACGTACGTAAGTAATGCTCTAGAACAAACGATGAATCAAGATAAGAGACCAATAAAACACTACCAACTAGGGGTGTTTGGCACTAACGCAGCGAAGAAGCCAGAGATCATCGTACCAAAGAATCTAGACTATGACTTCACTTTAGGCGTTCCTGATCATCAGAGAATAGCAAAGCATATTTGGCGACACTCAAGACTGAGTAGGCTCAATGCATTAACTCCAGAGTTTGCACATGGTGGTGATTTGCAAGGGTTAGCTTGTTTACGAGAGTCTATCTGCGAGTATGTAAGACATTCGAGAGGCGTAATCTGTGACCCTGAAGATATCATCATTACGCAAGGGTGCCAGCAGGCAATAATGACGACTCTCCTTACATTGCTCTCTCCGGGGGACCTCGTGTCGACGGAAGATCCAGGATATCCTGTTTTTCGAAATCAAGCTCGATTACTTGGCGCGCAAATAGGCACCGTGCCGATGGACGACCAAGGCGTTGTCGTTGAATCAATCCCTTCTAATACCAAAATTATTTATACAACGCCTAGTCATCAGTTCCCTTTAGGCTTTAGCTACTCCGTCGAAAGAAAGTTAGAACTGTTGAGGTGGGCAGAAGTTAATAACGCAATCATTATCGAAGATGATTATGATGCGGAATATCACTATCTCAATACCAGTAAGCAAGCTCTCAAATCACAAGACAAAAATGACTGCGTCATTATGATAGGCAGTTTCTCTAAAATACTATACCGAATCAACTTGAAGATGCAGGCTTGAGAACCTGAAAATTATCATTAATTCGAGATGCCAAAGAGCCTGCGATCTCTGGAAGAGTCACA